>NZ_CP139971.1:0-327767 GCF_034424545.1 Trinickia caryophylli
GCGTTGGAAGTTTGAGGGGGGCTGCTCCTAGTACGAGAGGACCGGAGTGGACGAACCTCTGGTGTACCGGTTGTCACGCCAGTGGCATCGCCGGGTAGCTATGTTCGGAAGAGATAACCGCTGAAAGCATCTAAGCGGGAAACTCGCCTCAAGATGAGACTTCCCTGGGGACTCGATCCCCTTGAAGGGTCGTTCAAGACCAGGACGTTGATAGGTCGGGTGTGTACGTGCAGTAATGCACTCAGCTAACCGATACTAATTGCCCGTAAGGCTTGATCCTATAACCGGAGCGTCTTCGCTCTGATCGCGCGTGCCCCGCACCGCGTTCAGTGTGTGACAGGCGCGCTCAGGTTGACTCGCGATTCAGTGCCGTACAAGCACTACCCCGCCCGCCAGAGTGTGCGCTTCAGCGCATCACGCCGGTCAAGGCACAGCAAACATTACGCGATACTTCTTCCCAGATTGGCTTCGCAGCCCACACCGCTGCGCAGCAACAAGTCATGCCTGATGACCATAGCGAGTTGGTACCACCCCTTCCCATCCCGAACAGGACCGTGAAACGACTCCACGCCGATGATAGTGCGGATTGCCCGTGTGAAAGTAGGTAATCGTCAGGCTCCCTTCTTCTGAAAACCCCCGCCAGCTCCAAGCTCGCGGGGGTTTTTGCTTTGCGCCGCGCGCTCCCCTTCGAGCGCGCTACGCTGCCTCAACCCCCTTTCAAAAACCGCTAGGGAGCGGCACGCTCGTTCCGGCTGGGAGCATTGACCTGCCCCCTTCGGTAGGGCCAACCGGCTTCTAGCAAAGTCCCTTTAAACCAGCTCCTGGAAAGTGGCAGGAGCATCCGCTGTTGCCCGATGTTTCGCCGCGAACTCTGCTGGCGAAAGATAATTCAATGCGCTGTGGGGCCGGTCCTCGTTGTAGTCCTGACGCCACGCCGCGATGACCGCTCGGGCATGTGCAAGGCTCTTGAACCAATGCTCGTTAAGGCATTCGTCGCGGAACTTGCCGTTGAACGATTCGATGTACGCATTCTGCGTCGGCTTGCCCGGTTGAATCAATTTCAACGTAACGCCACTGGGTAGGCCCATTGGTCAAGCGCCCGGCTCGTAAATTCCGGTCCCTGGTCCGTTCGCAGCGCTTTGGGATAGCCCCGGAAACGTGCTGCCGGTCTAACGCTCGTGCGACGTACAAGCCGGACATGCCGTGGTCCACGACGATATCAACAGACTCCTTGGTGAAGTCATCGACGATAGTCAGGCACTTCAGACGCCGCCCGTTCGACAGCGCATCCATCACGAAATCGATTGACCAAACCTCATTGGGACCGCCCGGCAAAGCCAACTGCTCACGTTCAATCATGACGCCGTGGCGCCGACGACGGCGTCGCACGGCCAGCCCAGCCTCACGGTAAAGGCGATGCACGCGCTTGTGGTTCGCGTGAATGCCCTCGCGCTCCACGAGTGCATGCAGCCGCCGGTAGCCGAACCGCCGGCGCTCATGCGCCAGTTCCACCAGGCGCGCCGTTAGCGCTTCGTTCTCGTGGTCCGGTTTCGACTCGTAATGCAACACGCTGCGAGACAGCCCAACAAGCCGGCAGACACGGCGCTCCGAGATGTCGACCTTCTCCCGAATCGCCGCCACTGCCTCGCGCTTGGCTTGTGGGCTCAGGGCTTTCCCTTGACGACCACCTTCAGCGCTTCCATGTCGAGCATCGCTTCGGCCAGTAGCTTCTTCAGCCGCGCGTTCTCGACTTCCAGGTCCTTCAACCGGCGCGCTTCCGGCACCTCCATGCCGCCGAACTTCGCGCGCCACGTGTAGAACGACGCGTCACTGAAGCCGTGCTTCCTGCACAGCTCCTTCACCGGCATGCCGGCCTCGGCTTCCTTCAGAAACCCGATGATTTGTTCTTCCGTAAAGCGCTTCTTCATGTTCGTCTTCCTCTCCGAAAACGAACTTTACTAGGTTCCGACTGGCCCGGTTTGATGGGGGCAGGTCACCATCTTCCTTTTGGGGGCCACCTGTCTTGGGGCCACCTGTCGCTGTTCGTTTGCCGGCGGAGAAACCATGCGTTCCCGCGCGAAGCTCACAGCAACGCAGCAAGGTGATTTGCCTGCTCGGCGAACTGCCTCCGCTCACGGCCGCGCAGCGGTGGATCGCCGGGCAATGCGACGGTCAGTGGGTCCATCGGTACGTGGTTGACGCGCACTTCGAAGTGCAGATGGGGGCCGGTGGCCCAGCCCGTCGCGCCGACATAACCGATTACTTGTCCGCGGCGCACGCGGCTGCCACGGTGCAGGCCTTTCGCAAAACGCGATAGATGCGCGAATGCCGTTTGATAAGGTGGTGCATTGTTCAGCACCACCAGTCTCCCATATCCGGTTTGGCGACCGATGAAGGCAACCGTGCCCCGTGCCGTCGCATGCACCGGCGTACCAGCCGGTGCCGCGAGATCGACACCGTCGTGGCTCTGCCAGCGATGCGTGATGGGGTCGAGGCGGCGATGGGCAAAGCGCGATGAAATACGCCCGTAAGCGAGCGGATAGCGTGCGAACGAAGGACTGGCCGCCGCGCCGCTTTGCTTGTAGTAGAACGGCCTGCCATCGAGGCCGCGGTGCAGAAAGAGGTCGTGTGACTTCGCTCCTTGTTGAATGCGCACGGCCAGTGGTGCGCGGGGTGGCGCATCGCCCGATTCGCCGGCGCGAGGCTGAGCGAGGACCAGGCTGATGGTGTCGCCGTGCCGAAGGTCGCGCCTGAAATCGAGGTCGGCCGCATACGAGCGGGTGAGCAGCGCGACGGTGCTCGCATCGAGCCCGAGGTGTTGCGCAGCATCCGCAAAGCTCGTGCGTACCGTGGTCGAGCGGACGACAACCTCGGGCGTGCTTGCATGGGCTGAGCTGTTCGCGCCGGCCGCAGGCGGCACTGCGCCCTCGGCCGGCGGCGTCGATGCGGCGTCCAGCGCCGAACGTCCGGCCCTTGCGGCGTCGCCATCGGGTGCCAGCGCGAGGCCGGAGGAAAGGTCGGCGTCGTCGCGCGCGGCCTGCCATGGTCGGTGCAGCGGCGAAAAAACTGGAGAAAGCAGCAGTGCGCTACAGGCTGAACTGATGGCGCAAAGCCAAAGGATTTTGCCGGTGCGCGTGCGAGGCGCAACTCGTGCGAGAAAGGCCATAAACGTCGATCGAGGAAAAACGGGCGGGAGGCACGGCAGCGTCGAGCGCACTCGCCGGTGCCGTCGGCTGTGAAGAGGCACTACCGGAGCGTATCGCCGGCAAGTGCGCTCAAACGACTATGCGGTTATTCGCGTTGTACGGATATGTCCGAACGCGCGGGTACGAACAACATGAAGAGGGCTGGCGACATGGAATACGGCGTTGCCATTGCAGTCAGAGTAGAGCAACGCTAACCGTAAGGTGGCAGTCTTAAACGAAACTTAACCGGCGCCGGCGCGAACGAAGATCCGCCGAGATTGCTAAAATTCGCAAGCCCGTTTCGTTCGATAAACCATCATGCTCGAATCCCAGAGAGTGGAACTGCGCCCAGCCACGGCCGCCGATGCGCCCATCATTGCCGGCCTGCATACATTGGGCTGGCAGACCGCTTACCGGCACATCCTTCCGGACGATTATCTATTCAACGACGTCCCCGCAGAGCATCGTCTGCGCTGGTCAGCGTATTTCGCACGAGATGCCCGCGAATGGGGTTTCGTGAAACTCGCCGAGCAGGATGGCGTGCCGGTCGGCTTCGTCAGCGCGGAGAAGCCTGTCGACGAGACGCGCGGCGTGTTGCTCGATTGTCTGCACTTGCACCCTGCGCATCGCGGGCAGGGTACCGGCAGGCGCATGATCGAGGAGGTACGCGTCTGGGCGAGCGGGCTGCCCGCAAGTCGTCTCCATCTTCTCGTGCTCGAGGACAACGCGCGTGCAATACGTTTTTACGAACGTAATGGTTGGCAACTGCTCGGCACGGAATCGTGCTACCTCGGCAAGACGCTGGTGGCGGATCGGGTCTACACGCTACCGGTTTGACAGCGCCGACTGCTGTTGCCGTCACGCAAGTCACGCAAGCGTATCGCTGCCGGCCACGAGGCGAATCCGCGTGATCTCCGATGGCGCGCCGAGCCGTTTCGGTGGCCCCCAGTAGCCGGTACCGCGGCTCGTGTAGACCCATAGATCGTCGATGCGAGCGAGCCCGGCCGTAAACGGCTGCTGCAATCGCACGAAAAAATTCCAAGGGAAGAACTGGCCGCCGTGCGTATGGCCGGAAAGCTGCAGCGTATAGCCGGCCTCGGCCGCGGCAAGCGCCGTGCGCGGCTGGTGCGCGAGCAGCACGCGGATGCGCGCCTCGTCGGGCGCCGTTGCGATCGCGCCCGCCGGGTCGCTATGGTGGCTCTCGTGAAACTGCCCCGCCGAATAGTCGGTGACGCCGGCAACGACGACCGGCACGCCGTTGTGACGGATCACCTCGTGCTCGTTGAGCAGCACGTTGAGGCCCAGGCGCCGGAATTCGGCAATCCACGCTTGGGCACCTGAATAGTATTCATGGTTGCCCGTCACCAGGTAGGCGCCATACCGCGCGCTCAGCCTGCCGAGCGGCCGCGTATGCTCGGCGAGCCGCTCCACGCTGCCGTCGACGATATCGCCCGTTATCGCGACGATATCGGGCACCAGCCGGTTCACCTCGTCGACGATCGCATCGACGTAGCGTCGCTTGATCGTCGGCCCGACATGGATGTCGCTGATTTGCACGATTGTCAGGCCATCGAGCTCGGCGGGCAGGTCCGGGATCGGCACTTCCACCGTGACCACTTTCGCGCGGCGTCGTGCATTCACGAACCCGACCGCTGTCGAGAGCAGCGCGAGGGCCGGAACTGCCGCCGCGCTGTCGACGCGCCAACGGTCGACCGACACGCTGCCATGAAACAAGGTGTCGATCGTCAGCAACGACGCGATCGATAGATCGCGTGCGAACGTCAGCACGAGCAGGGACGAAAAAAAGCCCATCGCGAGCAGGCCGATCCAGGCAAGGCGATCCCCGAGCGGCTGCCGGTCGATGCGGCGCGCCAGCATGCCAAGTGGAATCAGTCCGCACGACAACACGAGCCAAAGCGCGGCCAGCACTTTCGCTGTCATATCGATCTGCCATTCCGGAATGAGCCGAAAACCGACGTAGACATGCAGCAGCACGCCGATACCGATGATTCGCGTGAAGAAAGAGGAACGGCGCATAGGGCAGTATCAGATAGAGTCGATTGTGGCGTTGCGTCGAAGCCGGCCAACGCCGCGAGGCATTTTACCGAGCGCGCCGATCGCCTGCCGGCGACCGCTCACCTGGCGGAAAACAGCGCGCCTTGCGGAATTCTTCGCATGGCGCGACGATCTAACGAAGCGAGCGCTTCGGGCGCTCGGATCAATCCTGTCCTGGCCAGGGTAGGGATTTGGGGGAGGCGAACGATGAAAACCGGGAAATCGCCGCATCCTGCGCACGCGCAGCACCACTTGAGCCACGAAGGCAGCCACGTCATGTTGCCGCTCGTCGTGCTCTCGGTCATGGCAATCGGCGTCTACTACCTCGCCCGCCGCATCGATATGCTCGAGGTCAGCCGCGACGCCTTGTTCTACGTCGTCATGCTGTTCGTCGCGCTCGGCGTCGCCGGACTGTTCGGCGCGGTGGGCGCGTGGCTGCGCTCGGGGACAGACGCCGAAAGCGAGCGGTTTTGCTTCGTCGGCGCGTTGATCGGCGCAGTCGTTTTTTATATCGCCCTCTTGTTTTGATGCGGGTTGGCGCGCCGTGGCCAGCCCAGCCGGGGCGTGCCGGGTTCAGTCGACGCGTGCGACCTCGTCGAATGCGAAGCGCGGGAGGCGAGGCCTGAGCTTCGATGGATCGCCGTAGCCCAGATTGACCAGAAAGTTGGCGCGGATCGTCGTGCCCGCAAAGAACGCTTCGTCGACCTTCCGTGCGTCGAACCCGGACATCGGCCCCGCGTCGAGCCCCAGCGCGCGGGCAGCCATGATCAAATAGGCGCCTTGCAGCGACGAGTTGCGAAACGCCGTTGCCTGAATAGCCGTGTCGTTGCCCGCGAACCAACTGCGCGCATCGGTGTGCGGGAACAGCTTGGGCAGATGCTCGTAAAAAGCCATGTCCATGCCGACGATCACCGTGACGGGCGCACTCATTGTTTTGTCGACGTTGCCCTCCGAAAGCGCGGGGCGCAGCTTTTCTTTTCCCTCGGGTGTTTTGACGAAGACGAACCTGCCGGGGCTCGAGTTGGCCGATGTCGGCCCGAGCAGCGTGAGTTCGATCAGTTGAGCGAGCACGGCATCGTCGACCGGGTGTGGCAACCACGCGCTATGCGTGCGCGCGTCACGGAACAGCTGATGGATGGCGTCGTCGGAAAGCATCATGTCGGGACCGAGGTCGGAGGTGAAGGGCTCGTCTGGAACCGCTCCATGATAGTCGCGGACGCGGTATTGTGCCGTGGCGCCAGCCATAGAGGGCCGGCCAAGGGTGAGCGCTTCAGTCGTCGAGCGATTCATGCACGCCTGCCGCGCCGCGGCGCCAGTAGGCCGACACGCGCATCTGCGATTTTGGCAGCCCCCGCCCGGCGATCAGCAATTCCCGCACCGCGCGCATCGCGCCGGCTTCGCCGGCCGCCCAGACGTAGCCTTCGCCTGGCGGCAGATAGAGTTCGCGCAACGCATCGAGGAGGGCGACGGGCGACGCCGCGTTGCCGCGATAACACCACGTCTCGTAGAGGTCCGCGCGCGTTTCGAACGATATACGTGCCGCAGGAGACGCCACCTCGAGCACGGCCGCCACGCGCGTGCCGGCGGGCAATTCCTCCAGGCGCCGCGCGATGGCCGGCAGCGCCGTTTCGTCGCCTATCAGGACATGCCAGTCGAAGCCTGTCGGGATGATGAACGACCCGCGCGGGCCGCCCACCCCAAGGTACTGACCGACCTGCGCCTGCGAGGCCCATTGCGTGGCGGGCCCGGCTTCGTGCAGCGCGAATTCCAGATCGAGTTCGCGCGCGGCACGATCGAAACGCCGGGGCGTGAAGTCGCGTGCTATGGGACGGGGCGCATCGTCGGGATACACAGGCCCGTTCGGCCCCATCGTCGGGAATGATGGGCGCTCCTGTCCAGGTGCCGGGATGAAGATCTTTACATGGTCGTCGAAAGAGGCGGATTCGAAATCCTGCAGATCATCGCCCCGCAGGGTTATGCGCACCAAGTGCGGATTCAGTGGGGTGACGCGGGCGATTTGCAGCAGGCGGAACTTCAACGGATGGCGCACCCGTGCTACCGCTAACGTCGGATTGTCGGACTCTGACATCGAAACTCCGGTTCGAGGGAGAGCGTTGCGCCAAAGGCGGTGCAACGAAAGGGTCTTTAGATATATCTAATGTATATATCTAAAGATATGATGTCAAGCCATCGAATCATCGCCAGGGTGCCGCTGCCGCACGTCGCTTCGATGTCTCCGTGAACACGCGCAACGCATTCGCGGGGGAGAGAGGGCTGGGAACGATAAGGTTTTTCTTTCAATGAAGGACACTTTATCTCGCTTGTCGTGAACGACGAAATTGCCAAAAATGCGGCTCAGTTCGAAGAATGGTTTGGTCTCGCCGGAGCATGTCGGTGGTTGACGTGGCACGTGCCACAGATAGTTTTTCTACTCGACGATACGGAGCGACGAGCGTGGTGTCCAGCCACTGCCGATCGTCTCGCGCCGCGCGGCGGCAACAGCATGACCCAGCCCCTCCTCGACATTTCTTCGCAACCGCCAGGCTCCCGGCTCGGCGCACAAAGAGGTTCTCGAAATGAGCAACGAATTCGAAGGCAAGAAGCTGCTGGTCGTCGGCGGCACGAGTGGAATGGGCATGCAGACGGCCCGAACGGTTCTGGCGGCAGGCGGCAGGGCGGTGATCGTCGGCAATCGTCCGGAGAAAACCGAAGAAGCGCGCAAGGCGCTGTCCGCGCTCGGTCAGGTATGGGCGGTCAACGCTGATCTGTCCGGCAACGAAGGGCTGGCCACACTGCTCGAAACCATCGATGCACAGCATCGCGATATCGACCTGCTCGTCAATGCGGCAGGTGTCTTCTTTCCCAAGCCCTTCCTGGAGCTTCGCGATGCCGATTACGATCAGTACATGACGCTGAACAAGGCGTTTTTCTTCATTACGCAGAAGGTCGCCTCGAATCTGGTCATGACCGGCCGCCCCGGGGCGATCGTCAACATCGGCTCGATGTGGGCGAAGCAAGCCATCGCCGCCACGCCTTCCTCGGCTTATTCGATGGCGAAGGCCGGCTTGCATTCGCTGACCCAGCACCTGGCCATGGAGCTGGCCCCCAAGCACATTCGCGTCAATGCGGTATCTCCCGCCGTGGTGCAAACGCCGATCTACGAAGGCTTCATTCCGAAGGCGGACGTACATGATGCGCTGCAAGGCTTCAACAGCTTCCATCCGATCGGGCGTGTCGGCACGCCGCGGGACGTAGCGGAAGTCGTCGCCTTTCTGCTCTCGGACAAGGCCAGTTGGGTTACCGGTGCGATTTGGGACGTGGACGGCGGTGTAATGGCCGGCCGGAATTGATGCGCCGCGCGGGCGGCGTTCGCCCGCCCGCGCGAATTCAACTTGTGTCCCACGAAGGAGAAACGCACGGGGTGTCGTCGCCGCCAGCGGGGGTGCGCCAAGGATGCCCGGTCGCCAATTGGCGTAGCATGGCGGCGTTCAGAGCGAGGCTTATTTCATAGAGGAGAAGACCGATATGAGCACTCAGGCAGATGACCGGACATTGCTGCGCTTGCTCGGCATCCGGACGCCGATCATCCAGGCGCCGATGGCGGGCGTCAGCACGCCTGCGCTTGCGGCTGCCGTCTCGAATGCCGGCGGGCTCGGCTCGCTGGGCGTCGGTGCAACGAACGCCGAAGGTGCGCGCAAGATGATCCGCGAAACGCGCGCGCTCACCGACAAACCGTTCAACATCAACGTGTTCTGTCATCAGCCGGCCGTATCGAACGAGGCCGTCGAGCGCGCGTGGCTCGACTGGCTTGCGCCGGTGTTCGGACAGTATGGGGCGACGCCGCCCGCATCGTTGTCCGAGATCTACAAGAGCTTCGTCGTCGATCACGCGATGCAGCAGATGTTCGTCGACGAGAAGCCGGCCGTCGTGAGTTTCCATTTCGGGCTGCCCTCGGCCGATGTCATCGCCGCGCTCAAGGGCGCGGGCATCACGCTGCTCGCGAGCGCGACGAACGTCGACGAGGCGGCGCGCGTTGCGCACGCCGGTATCGACGCGGTGGTCGCGCAAGGTATCGAAGCGGGCGGGCACCGCGGCGTGTTCGACCCCGATGCGGCCGACGAGGGCCTGGGCACGCTGGCGCTCACGCGTTTGCTCGTCGCTCAGGGCCAACTCCCGGTGATTGCCGCGGGCGGGATCATGGACGGCGCGGGAATTGCCGCGGCGCTCGCGCTCGGTGCGCAGGCAGCGCAACTCGGCACCGCGTTCGTTCCGTGCACCGAGACGTCGATCGATGCGGGCTATCGCCGTGCGATTCTCGGGGAGGCCGCGCGCCGCACGACGTTTACCGCGGCGATATCGGGACGTACTGCGCGTGCCGTGGCGAACCGGTTTACGGCGCTCGGCGATGACGCACGCGCACCCCGCATCCCGGCGTATCCGATTGCCTACGATGCGGGGAAGGCCCTGCATGCGGCTGCGAAAGCAACGGGCGAATTTGGCTACGGCGCGCAATGGGCTGGGCAGGCCGCAGCGCTTGCGCGCGAGTTGCCGGCAGCCGAGCTGCTCGCGCAGTTGGAGCGCGAAATGCATCAGACCATCGAGCGGATGCAGTCTCTGAGTTTCTGACGCGACCGCGCGCCCGGTGGGCGGCGCGCGTTCACTTCAACGTGGCTTCGGCTTCGGTGGAATCTGTGCGCAGCGTCACCGAGCCTGTCCGACTTGCGCCGAAAAAAATGTCCATGACCGACATGCCGGCCAGAACCGCGGTACCACACGCAACCAGCAGCCAGCGCGATGCCGTTGGCGACAGGACTGCGTTGGAAGCCAGCAACGACAAGAGCAACGGCGAAAGCGCCTGCAGCGACAGCGCCGCATAGGCGCTGCGCGAGCCGATCCACGAGGCATCGTCGGGCGTGCGGGCCAGCGCGATCAGACGCTCGCGCAGATGAATGCGAAGCAGATTCGTCAGGAAGCCGAGGACGAACGCCGCCGCGCAGGAGAGTTCGTACCTGCCGCTGTACACGAGCATCGCATCGGCCGCGACCAGCAGGGCAGCCACGATGATCCGGTTGCCGGGCAGGCCGGAGACACTGGCCGCGAGGAAGGCACCGAGGCCCGCCACGGCCGACGCCAGGCCGAAAGCGGTGGCGTCCCAGCCGTTGACCTCGCGATATGTCAACGGGAGCATGCTGTTGAACGCACCGATGTGAAAACCGATCAGTCCGAGCCCGAGCAGCAGGGCTGTCACTGGATTTCGGCCCCATTGCAGCCCGACCGAGCCGCCGGGTGCGGTGTTCGCCGGTGTTTCCTTTGCCGCGGCTGTATGGTGGGCAGTGTCGATGGCTGGTCGCTTTGCCGTGCCGAGCGCCTCGCTGTTTGACAGGCGCAGCAGCAGCGACACTGCGGCGATCACCGCGCCGGCCACGCTCAGAAAGTCACTGCCGCCGAGCAGTTCGAAAAGCTTGCCGCCGAGGAATGCGCCGCCAAACCCGCCCAGTTGAACCGCCGTTTGCATCCCGCGCGCCGCATGATTGGCGGAGATGCGGCCTTCGACCACGCATTGCGCGTTCCTGGACTCGAAGACGCTGACGGTCAGGAAGTCCACGATGCCCACGGCCAGCGCCAGCAGCAGAAATCCTGCGAGCCGTCCCGCGATGCCGGCGGCCGCCAGAAGGGCCACGGCGAGGAAGACAGCGATGCGCACCTCCATGAGCCGCTTCATCGATAGTTGCCATCGCTGCCGGAGCATCAGGCGCTCGAATGCAAACGGAAGCGCCACCGACAGGCAAAGCACGAGGCCCAGCGGCACGGTGGAGTGCGTGACGGCCAGCGACATCCATACGATCGCGGTCACGACGGCGTAGTCGAGCAGCGTCAACAACGTGACCGATGCATAAAAGCCGGATAGCAAAAGGGATGGACGCGTCATGCGTGGCTTCCTCGATGAAAAAAACGGTCAGGACACGTTCAGTGCACTACGTACTTCGCCGAGCAGGCGCTCGTCCACGGCCTTGAGTCCCGCGCAGCGTTCCTGCACGGTCGATGGATTGATGCGCCCGCCGTATTGCGCTTTCGCCATCAGGTTCTTCAACTGGTATGCGGATTGAGCGAAGGCGCGCGCGGTTTCGACGATCGGTGCCGGCCAGCCGTCGAGCTCGAGATAGGCGGCGAAACAGTAGCGCGATCCGGAAAGCAGGGCGAATGCGTCATGCAGCGTTCGAAATTTCAGCAACGGTGCATCCAGGCGGTTCGCGACGATGTCTCCGATGTGGTCGTAAAACCAGCGGGTGTCCTCGTGCGCGCTCACGAGCGCGGGGAGCTCGGCCTGGGCACGGCGCGCCGCCTCGGCGTCGGAAACCATCCCGCTCGTGTCGTAGTCGATAAAGACGCGATAGGTGTTGTTCTCGTAGAAGTCGCTGACCGCCTCGTCGTCGTGCCGGTAGCTGCACAGTACGCTCGCGGGATTATCGTCGACGATCTCCCATTCTCCGTTCGCAGTCCGGCCGTGCAGTACGACGACATGCTGAGCGTGGGCATTACGGAACTCGACGCAATGGGAGAAATAGAAGACGTTGCCCGACAGCAGCACGAAGCCGTGTGCGTCGATGGCGCGCAGGAGGTCTTCGCGGATATCGTCGAATCGATCGGCCGCAACCGTACGTTGCACGATGCCGATGCTCGCCAGGCTCTGCTCGGAGAAAAAGCCGGACTGGATCGCATACTTGGGCTGCTTGCCGACGATGATCTGCTCGAGGACGGCATCCGACGATAGCAGCGCGCGGTGGAAGAGGTGTCGAACGGGCGCACCCGCGCGCTCGAGCCATACCGCGGCATGCCGCTGACAGCAGTTCAGGAGGCGCCGGTCGAAAAGTTCGGCGTCGTAAGGGAATGCTTCCCCGGCGGTCGGACGCGCGAGCGCCGCTTCGATCACGGCGCTCATTACGCCGGCCTCGACGTAACGTCGTATTTCTCCACGAGCAGCGTGGCGATAGCGTGCGGGGAACCGAGTGCCTCTTTCACGAGGTCCTCCGGCGCGAACTCGATGTCGAACCGTTCTTCGAGTTGCGCGACAACACTCATCATCACCATCGAATCGGCACCGAGCGCGAATATGTCGCTATCGGCGCCCAGTCTTTCGGCTCGCCTGAGGCTGCGGGAAAGGATATCGATCACGGTTTCCAGCGTGGCAATCTGATTGGACATGGCGTCTTCCACGGTATCGGGGCAGGTCGGGTGTTGGGTGGCTCGGCGCGGTTCACGAAAACACGGCCTGTTCATACTGCGCCGCGATGTTCTTTCGGTTCAACTTCAGGTTGGCAGTGAGCAGCCCGTTTTCGGGCGTAAACGCATGGGTGCGTATCTGCACCCGCTGGATCGGATGCGCGGCGCACTCCTCACGGTTCAAGCGGGCTACCACGTCGAACACCGCATCGTGGACCGATGGGTCTTCCTGCTCCGCGATGATCAGCAGTCCGAGATAGGGCCGGCCGTTGCCGAGGACAACGGCGTGCCGCACGGCTGCGATTTCGTGGAACCGTCGCTCGATCGAGCCCGGGTGAATCTTGTAGCCCTGCGAGGTCAGAATCAGTTCTTTCTTGCGGCCGCGGATGTAGACGAATCCGGCATCGTCGATGTAGCCCACGTCTCCTGTCGCAATCGAAGTCTCATCGAGATAGGTCTTGCGGGCTTCGTCGGCATCGGCGAGCGCGACATATCCGCTGGTGAGGCAGCGCGGCGCGCTGACGATGATCTCGCCATCCTCCGCAATCTTCACGCTGCCGGGCGGGATAGGTCGCCCGACCGAGCCCGATGCCGAGGCGTCGGGCGTATTCGCGCAGATCGGGCCGAATTCGGTCATGCCGTAGGCCTCGAAGAGAGCCACTCCGGCTTCGCGATACGCGCTCATCACGCTTTCTTTGATCGGCGCCATGCCGGAGTAGGCCCGACGGATCGCGCCTCCGAACAACTGCGCCAGTCTGGCGCTGCGGCCCTGCTCGTCGCCAACGCGAGCCAGGCTGCAGGCCGACTCGTAGAACACGGGCGGCGCCAGGAAGAGCGTCGGGCGATATGCCCTGAGCGCGGGCATGACCGTGGCCATATCGGACAGGCAAAAACCCGTGCCCGACAGCACGCATCCGTACACCAGGAGCTTTTGCTGATAGTTCGACAAAGGCAGGAAGATCAGGAAGCGGTCCTGCGCATTGGCCTCGAGCATGTCGAAAAATCGCCGCGCATGCGGCAACACGGCCTCGCGATCGACGATGATCGCCTTGCTTCGGCCCGTCGTGCCCGATGAGAAAACGATGGCCGGGGCCCGGCTCAGCCGTGCGTCGGCAGGCGCGCGGTCCGCTTCATTTGCGCGGTAGACGCGAAAGCCTTCGACGGTCCCGGCCAGCGACCATGCACGCGTGTCGGCGTCGGCCTCGCCTTCGAGAATCAACGCATCCAATGGAACGCCGAGAGGGCCGCCGGGATCGCTCGAGCCCGAGGTGCCAGCCCGGTCGGGCAGGTGCACGAGCGTCCAGCGGCAGGCGAGCGCCGCCATATCGATCACGAGCGTTTCCAGCTTGTTGCCGGCGATGAGCCCGACCCGCGAGCCGGCGCCGAGCCCGAGTGCGGCGGCCTGCCGTGCCGCCGCTTGCACTCGCTGCGCGATGCCGCCGAAAGTCGTGCGCGTCGATCCGGCGCGGCCATGAAGGAAGACTTCGCGGTCCGCGTGCCTGTCGAGCATGAGCGGCAAGTCTTCGAGCCGTGGCGTCGATGCGGTCATGGGCTCACCTTCGCCTTGCCGAGTATGTACTCGATGTTGTCCGAGAACATGAGCCGGGCCTTGTGCTTTGGCAGGCGTATGCCCTCCGGGTCGCTGCCGTTGTCGGCCCCCTTGCCGTTTTGCGGCTCGCCCAGACATCGCTGTATCAGCGTTCTGACCGATTTCGGCTGCACGATCGGCCAGTCCGAGCCGAAAATCACTTTGTGCGCGATGTCGGCGGCGAAAAGCGTACGCAGTGCAGGCAAGTCGCTCTCGATCCTGGCGCCGCTGATATCGAGGAATACGTTCGGCCGGTAGCGGCACATCTGGATGCAGGCTTCGGGATGGTTCACGGCGCCGTGTGCGAGGATGAACGTGATGTTCGGGTAGCGCCGGGCCGGGGCGTCCACGAAACGAGGATGGGCTTCGTTGAAGGACAGTACGGGCGAGGTCGGACCGATGTGCATCAGAACGGGCAGGCGCTTGCTGTCGCAGTATTCGTAGAACGGGTCGAGCAACCGGCTGTCGGCCTGATACCCGCAGGGCGGATAGAGCTTCATGCCCCGGAAACCGTACCGTTCGACGCCTTCGACGAACAAGGTCAGGGCATCGGCGCCCCAGCGCGGATCGGCGCCGGCGAAGACGACGAAGCGATCGGGGTGGCGTTGCAAGAGCGCGCCATGCTCCGCGAACATTTCGGCGATCGTCAACTCGCCGCCTTTGAGTGCGTAGGTGAAGTCGGGCAGCAGCAACACCGACTTCGATACGCCGAGTTCGTCCATCGCGGCAAGCTGCCCCGCCGCATCGTGATCCTGGTAGCCGGCGAGCAGGCGATCGAGTACGGCGCTGCGGCGGAAGGCAGCGCCCGAGGGCCGCAACTGTTCGAGCATGTTGTCCGCAATACCCTCGAGAAAGGGGCGCGGCATGTAGCGGGTCGACGCAACGTGCGTATGGGCATCGATGATCGTCATCGGGCGCTCCTTCACGCGGGGTCCCGGCGCATGCGCTTTCGCAGTGCGCTCGCGTACTTGCCTATCATTCGGCGCATGAGGCTTACGCCGGTGTCGCTCTGGCGCGGCTCGCCGAACACGCGATAGGGGAAATCGAGGTCTTTCTGGATGGCCCAGATGTCGTCGTGGCGCTCGGGCGGAAAAATGCTCGCCGGGGTGCCTACCGCTATCCAGCCGATCGGCACTGTCGTGTCCTCTTCGAGCAGGGTGTCGATGTGCACGACGCCGTTGATGCGGACTTCCGACCATTTTCGCAACGTCGCGCCGTTGAAGACGGACGCCCCCGTTGCGATGAAGACTTCGTCGCCGACGGTGCAGCCGGTGAGGTGCGTATGCGGACCGATCATGACGTGTGAGCCGATCGTGCAATTGTCCGCCGCGGTACTGCGAATCACGGCATGCTCCATGACGATGGTGCTGTCGCCGAGCGTAATGGTGCCGCCGTCGGCGACCAGAATGGCTCCATCGCGTACCACCACGTTCGGCCCGAGGCGTACGTCGCCGCGTAACACCGCTGTCGGGGCGATCGTGGCCGTCGGATCGATGGAGGGCGTCGGATCGGTGCCGGACGGCGGGGGAGTGATGGTCGTCATGAATTGCTCCTTTCGGGGTTGGCGCCGCTGACAAAGTACACGGCAACGCCCGCCCAGCCAGTTCGGCTTTCGAGTGCTTCCCTGATGCCGGCCAGTTCCAGATCGGCCTGCGCAAGCTGCTCGGCGGGGATGACTTCCCGTTTATAGCCGAACATCAGGTCGAAGAACGCTTCCTTCGAAATCAAATCGGTGGACAGCAACAGGATTTCGCTGCGGATATCGGTAAAGCCCACGGTACGCATGTAGCCCGGCAAGCGGCTTCCCACCGTCCGGTCGCCGCCTCGCTCGGCCTGGGCGCGCCCCACCCGGCTGAGAAACGAATCGAGGGCCGGCACGGCCGGCACGACCTTGAGCCAGTCGTCGTCGATGTCGCAGATGCACAGCCGCCCGCCCGGGGCGAGGCAATGCCGGGCGTTGACGAGCGCCAGCACGGGTTCGGACAGGTGCTGGAAAACGAGTCGCGAATAGATGAAATCGAATTGCCCGATCGGTAGCACTTGCGGGTCGTACACATTCAATTGCTGCACGTCGGCGTTCGGCAGACCTTGCAGCCGTTGGCGCGCGAGCTGAATGGATACGTCGTTGACGTCCGCGGCCACCAGCCGCCGAGGCGAAAATCGTTCGGCGATTGCGGCGGAGACGGCACCGGAGCCGCATCCGAGGTCGAGTATTCGCGATTCCGGCATCAGGCCCGCGCGGCTCAGGTACTCGAATTCGAGCTCCGTAGCGATCGAGGCCTGCCGGTTCAATCGGCGCAGGGAGTCCTCGTTGTCTCTGAACCTGCCGAGCTGATACGAGGGGTCGATCGGTGCCGTCACGCCGACGGAAGCAGACTGTATTGCATCCATATGATGTCCTCGTACTGGTTGGAGACCCGCGCGGCACGGGGCAGTGTCGCGCAGGTACGGAATCCGCAGTGCTCGCTGCCGCGAACACTCGACCGGTTGTGTTCGAGAATGATGGCGACCAGAGACTGGAAGCCGGCGAGACGCGCGTGGTCCTGCAGGCGCCGCAACAGCCGGATGCCGAGACCCTGCGCGCGCCAGCGCCGGTTGATGTAGACCGCGACCTCCGCGATGTCGCGGGAGTACGGAAATGCCGAAAATTTCTTCAGCGCGGCCCATCCGACGAGTTCGCCCTCGGGAGATTCACCGACATAGACGCCGTAGCGCCCGGCATCGGCGAAATAGCCGGCAGCGAACCGAGTGGCATCCGCTTGTAGCGTGTCGCAGTTCGCGTGAACTTCGTCGGCGATGGCTTCGTTGTAGATGGCCATCATCGATGCTGCGTCCGTCTGCGTTGCGGGCCTAATGATCATGGTGCAACTCCAGCGCATGGACGACGACGCGCCCGCTGCCGTGGGCACCGAGCCGGAGCTCGCCGGTGCGGCGAAAGCCCAGTGCCGCGTAACCGCGTGAAAGCGCGGGCGATGCATCGTCCGAGAAGCCGATCACGACGCGAATGCCCTGCATGCACAATGACGAGCGGCATGCGTGGAGAAGTCTCTCCAGCGTGCCGTCGGGCGCGCGCGTGTCCAGATCGAAAACGAGGCGTGCCGTGCCGGCGTAGCCGGCCCGCTCGTGGTGACGCACGAGCGCCATCCAGGCGAGCGGCTCGCCCGTGTCGTCATACATCGCCGCTCCGGCGAGCAGATAATCGGGCGTGGCCAGCGCGCGAAACATCGACTCGTGTCCGCCATAGAGCAGCACGGCGAGCTGAGCGGACATCTGGCGACCGGCGTTCCAGCAGGCGGCGATCTGCTCCACGGTCCGCGCATCCCTGCCATCGATGGGGTGCACGGCGCCTTGCTGGTGTTGCACGGGATGTGGCGGCGCTGCCCGCTCCACGTCGGGCTCAGCCTGCATGGCTTGCCTCGGCGGAAATTGCGGACATGGCGGACATAGCGGAGATAGCGCCGGCATGTTCGGGGCCGAATACGCGCGTTTCGACAATCTGCCCGTCGGAGTCGGGCCACCATGCGCCGCAATCGTCGGAGACGATCGCCGCGCGCGAAGCCTCCATATCGAAGACCTCCATCCGATGGATCGGCGGGAAGTAGCAGTGCAGGGTCACGAGCGGTTCTGCCGTTGCATTGCCCATGTGGTGAACCATGCCGACCGGCGCATGGAAGATCGTGCCGGCCGCATAGCGCTGCTCCTCCACGCATTGCAGTTGGTCGCCCTCGGCGCTGTACCGGGCGTGAAGTGCCGATCCGCAAAGCACTCTGACCCATCCCTCGGATTGACCATGATCGTGAGGCAGCGACTTCGCGCGTTCGCCCCAGTTCATGACGATGAGCTCGATGTGCTCGTTCTGGAAAATCATGCGGCGCCCGTATGGGTTGCGTCCGGGTGCCATCAGATAGTTCCGCAGTTGGTCGAGATTGAAAACAGGGTTGGCCAGCGCCCACGCGACCCATTGCGCACGATCCGCGGAGCGCGCGCCGAATCGATGCAGCACGTCGGCAAGCGCTTCTTCGAAGGGCGATGCCGGCGTGGGACTCGTGACTGAATGCGAGATGGTTGCCATGGAAGTTCCTCGGTATGGGTATGACTGAGCTCGTCGAAGCTGGCGGCCGGGCAGGTCATGAGCTTTCGGGTGCGGTGGGCGCCCCCGGGGCGGCGCGTACCGAAGCGCCTTCGCTGCGCCCGAAGATGAGCCGTAGCAAGGGTGCCGTCAGGAACGTACTGGTCAGCGCCAGCATCGTCAGCGCCTGAAACAGGGGGGGGCCGATGATCTGCGCCTGCAGCAGGATGTTGATGGCCACGAGCTCCATGAGGCCCTTGCATTGAAGCATCGCGCCGAGCCCGAATGCTTGCTGCCACGGCATGCCGACGGCGCGCGCGGCAATCGAGACGGCACTGAATTTTCCCAGCATCGCGCACAGGGTGACCACAGCGGTGATTAGCCAGACCAGCGGGTTGGCGATGTCGATGTGCACGGCCGCGCCGGAAAGCACGAAGAAGAACGGCAGCAGGACGACCTGCGTCCACCGCATGATCGGTTCGCGCCAACTGCGCAATGCGTCGGCCGGCAACGCCGCGCCCGCGAGGAACGCGCCCACGATCGCGTGCACGCCGATGGCGTTCGCGACGATCTGGGACGCAAGCAGGATCGCCATCGAGAACAGCAGGCCGTCGCCGTACCGCAGCCATGCGTGCGAACGGTACAAGCGCTCGAGCCTTGCCGGCGCCCAAGCGAGCATTGCGGCGGCGTAGCAGACGAAGAGCACGATCGTCGTGGCGATCCGGGAGACGCTGCCGGCCATGCTGGCC
Organism: Trinickia caryophylli; assembly: GCF_034424545.1. NCBI lineage: Bacteria > Pseudomonadati > Pseudomonadota > Betaproteobacteria > Burkholderiales > Burkholderiaceae > Trinickia > Trinickia caryophylli. The sequence continues at coordinate 18,868 of NZ_CP139971.1, forward strand.
ATGACGACGGCCATCATGAGCCAGAGCCACACGTCGTCCAGCACGGCGCAGCCGATGGCGAGGCGGCCCAGCGGCGTCGATTCGATGCGCAGGTTCTCCAGGATCGAAATCAGTACCGGCAACGCGGTGACGGCAAGCGTAAGGCCCATTCCGAGGCAGAACGTCAATGGGGTGGCACGGTCCCCTTGTATCGACGGGAACGATTGCAGCAACGCGTAACCCGCACCGGCGCCGATCGCACACGTCGTGCCGAAGCCGGTCACGCTGATCGCGGCGAGCCGCCTCAGGCTGGCCGAGCCGGTGGGACCGCCGCGGTGAGCCGCGGCGGTGAGCGCCACGACGATCATCAACCCCAGCCATCCGAACGGCCGGAGCGAGTCGCCCACGCCGCCCGCGCCCAGTGCAATCCCGTGTCGGGCGAGCCACTCGGTACCGCCCGATATGTTGAGCGCAATGCCGAGCAGCATCTGCATGAAGGCGAGCGGAAACACGGCGTCGATCCGCAGCAGGTGCCTCGCGAGCACGGGCACGAGGACAATGGCCAGGAACGCCATGAGGAACGCGTTGGTCATGAGGCAGCTTCGAGGGAGGCGGGGAAGGCCCGGCCGTCAGCCGAGCAGGTTGACCAGACGCCGTACCGTGATGCCCTCGGCAAGATCCTCGACGGCAATTTCCTTGTCGAACGTCTGCCGGACGAGCTCGAGCATTCCGATCAACAGCACCGAGTCGCCGCCGAGCTCGAAGAATTCCTGGTCGTCGGAAAAGTCGTCCTGGCCCAGCAACTGCTGCCAGATCGTGTGCATGCTGGCCAGGCGCGTGTCGTCGAGGGCGATGTCGTGATTTGCGGTGAGGGTATCCATGGAATCTCCAGAGGAGGCGATGAGCCGGAGGATCGCTACGCTTGGGCGCCGATCGCGGGCCGTTTCTCGACAACGAGTCCGGCTTTGATATTGGGGCCGTCCGCGGTGAGCAGGAACTTGTCGCCGGGTTCGATCCCGTTGTTTGCTTCGAAGTCGAGGAGATTGATAAATGCATCGGCCGCGAAGCAATGGCCGAAGCGGGGTACGGCATCGAGGTAGAGCTGATGCTGCGAGAAACCTAGCCGACGCCCCCGCAAGCTGCTGATGGGTTTGAACAGGTTGCTCGTCAACACGCCGCGCAAATCGTGCTTTTCCAGCCCCGTGCTGGCAAACAGATCGGCCAGGAACCTGGTTTCCAGCTCGTGATCGTCCTGGCCCAGATTGTTGGACACCGGCGAGCGGCTGATCGAGAACTGATGCCCGGCGATTCGATATCCGGTGCGCGTGGGATGACGCACGAGGCAACTTGCGGCGCAATCGCTCAGCAAGGCGAATTTGTGCATCCTCAGCCGCTCGTCATAAAGTTTATCCGCGGTAATGACGAGCACCGTCTTCGACGGATCGCGCGACACCCATTCCGATGCCATGGCAATCGCGCCGATAAATGCTGCACAGTTGCTTAGCGTGACGCCGATCGGAAACGCGCGCGTGAGCCCAAGACTTCGGATGAACTCGATGTTCATGCCGATGTGATCGACTTCCGTGCCCGGGATCCGGCTGGAACAGAACATCACGAAATCGACGCGGGCCGGATCCATGTCCGCCTTTTCCAGCGTCTGACGGGCGGATGACAACCCGAGCGCTTGCACGTCGCGTGCCGTCTTGTGGTAGACGCCCCAACCGAAGATCGCCGGCAGATCGGGTAAATTGTTGGCCGCGATGAGTGCCGCAAAATCGGGGATTTCCCGATAGGGGTACGTCGATTCGCCCACGGCGTAGGCGATCGCGTCGATCGATGCACCTTGCATTGCTGCGCCCTCTCGCAGGAGTGGAATACGAGCCCGTTCCGGCGCAGGTGCCGGAACGGCAGCGTAGCTTCGTGAACTCACGCGGGAACGAACGGATCGCCGCGCATGTTGTGCGTACGGATCTTGTTGTGGTCATAGGGATTCGAACCCGAGACCACAACGGCGCCATAGTTCTCGAGGCTTACCTCGGCGCCGAATTCCACCAGTACGTCGGAGTCCGGATGGATCCTGACCTCGGGAGGCACGTAGCGCGACGAGTAGCCGACGCGCATTTCGCTCGTGAGCCCGGCATGAGGCAGGGACGAGTGGAGTACGGTGGACCAGAAGATCACCACCTCGCCCTTCTTCATTTCGAGGTAGACGGCTTTCGATTCATCCGGCGCCCAATCCTTGTCTTTTTGCAGGTCGCGGTAGTCGTAGCCCCACAGGCCTCGGTGTACGCCGTTCTTGACGAGGTTGTTGTTCTTGTCCGGATCGTAGACGAGCCGTTTGGTCTCGTCGTAATACATCATGTTATGCGTACCCGGGACGATGGCGAGGCAGGCGGTGTCTTTCATGGCGTCGGTGAAAGCGCACCATGCCGTGATCGTTCCCCGCCGCTGCGCATTGTCGGGCCATTCGATATGCGGCCTGCCGGCCACTCCCGCGAACGATTCGGCCTGATGCCAGTCGGTACCGGCGTCGCCGGGGTATTTAGAGAAAAACTCGCTTTTCCAGCAAAGCAGATTGGGTCCCATCAAACTGCGGACCTTGTGCACGATCTTGGGATGGCATACGTGAGCCCCGAGAAATGGAATATCCAGATGCCGATCGTAATTCGCGAGATTGTTCTTTCCGCTGTTGGCTACCGTATTGTCCCGGTAAACGGCATTGCGCCGGTCGAGCAGCTGCAATCTCAGCCGCTTCCAATGCGCATCCATTTCCTCCGGTTCATAAACCTTGAACGGTTTGATGTACCCGTTTTTGAAGAAGAAATCGATCTCATCTTCGGTAAGGCCAAAGTCCTGCTTTTCAATTACCGTCATTTTTTGACTCCTTGACTCGCTATGACACATTCCGACCGCAGTGAGCGGGCGTGCATGATGAATCACATTTCTGGCGGCCAAGCCAATAGACGAGGCTCTCCCCGTTGAACGGGCAGAACTCTCTTCGAAACCGAGGTGAGACGGCGAAAAATCAGTTAAAGAAACACGAGCAGCGACGTGCCGTCCATGTGTGACGGAAGCACAGTTCGCGTTGGCCTGCAAGAGTTTCTTGTATTAATGCATGTTATAAGCATGTCTTTAATGATCCTAAGTGTCAGTCTTAGCAGCAGGCGCGAGCCGATGATGCTGTAACACGGTGGAACAAAGAAACGCCGCGGGGGAAAACTCTATGCTCTATGGGTAACACAAAACGTGGCGTATCCAAGGATTCAATAAGCCGGGCATTGATGCTGCCCGCACATGCCGATACCGGCATGGCGGTCGATTTTATGATGCCTGGATACGGAACCTACGCAGTCCGATGCACGACGCAGGCAGATTAGCATGCTGAAAAATCGAATTCAACAACAATTCGCATTGTTGGTGATTTGCTTATGAGCTCTTTAGTGGGTGAGTATGTACAGACCTTTTCTCTTTTTTTAAAGAGGCTTGCGTACAGACCTTTTTGGTTTGATTGCACCATTATGTTTATTTTTTCGATTGCATGCATCGTTATGGTGCTTCGGGCGCTGATGAAAATTAGCGCGTCGGCATCGCGAGGCGTTACCGATCGATAGCGTCATTCGCGAGGGGATATGTTCTCGCGGTAGTGGAAAGCAATCGTCGCTTCAGGCGTGGGCGAGGCCAGGGGGATTCCCGGCATGGGCCGCCGCGCCGCGCAGGTGCGCTCGACGTTGCGTCGAGGGCCGCGCGTGCCTTCGGTTGCGGCGTGAGCGCGTCGCCGTTCATCGTCGCGGCGGTCACGCCTTTCAAGGAGCGTTCTCCGGGCATTCAATGAAATTCAAAATTCTTTCACATCCATTACGTACGATCTGCCTTCTCTGCGGCATCGACTGCATGCGGCCCTGTCCGGGCGCCGCCCGCAGGTGCCGTAGCCCCCCCACAACGATACCGGCATAAAGACGACAAATGACTGCTCCCACTTCCATGTCGCGGCGCCAGGCGCTGAAATGGTTTGCTAGTGCTCCGCTGCTTCCGATCGCGACGGGTTCGCTGACGGCCTTCTCCCTCGCCGCTTGCGGCGGCTCTTCGGCGACGGCCGCCTCACGCCATTTCTCGTCCGCATCGTTTGTCGGTATGAGCGCCCCGACGCTCGACACGCCCGCCGCCATGGCGAAGAGCACGGTCGGCTCGAGTCTCTCTCTGGCGTTCAGCGATGGTTCGACGCAGGCATTTCCGCTCTCGTATCAAACGTTCTTCACGACCGGCGACGCAGTGCCCGACGGAAACGGCGGCACGCTCCTCGCGGGCGGCTATTACGATATCAATCAGCAACCGATCATCGATACGTCGGTGACTGGCCAGGAGCGTCAGTTCTTCTCCGATTGCCCGGACGGCACGTCGCTGCTCAAACTCGACAATCCCGCTGTGCCCGGCGTGAAGGGCAATACGGTCTTTGCCGTCGTGCAGTTCGAGTACACAACGCGCAACCAGGGCGGCACGAGCATGTATGGCCTGTTGCCTTCGCCCATCGCCGTGCTCACGCTCGACCAGGACCCCGCCACGGGCGCGCTGAAGCTCGTGAAGTACCACAACGTGAACACCGCCCCGGCAAATGGCCTTTGGATCACGTGCGGCGCGAGTCTTTCGCCGTGGAATACGCATCTGTCCAGCGAGGAGTACGAACCCGATGCGACGAAAGCCGCCACCGATACGCAGTTGCGCGGCTTCAGTCAAAACCTTTACGGCAACGCGAACACCGCGAACCCCTACAACTACGGCCATTTGCCCGAGGTGACGGTCAATCCGGACGGAACGGGCACGATCGTCAAGCACTATTGCGTCGGCCGCATTTCGCACGAGCTCGTGCAGGTGATGCCCGACGAGCGCACTGTCCTCATGGGCGACGATGCCACGAATGGCGGTGCGTTCATGTTCGTGGCCGACCGCGCGCGCGATCTGTCGAGCGGCACGCTCTATGTGGGCAAGTGGCACCAGACATCCGGCACGGGGCCGGGCGCGGCAACACTCAGCTGGATCAAGCTCGGCTCGGCGACGAGCGCCGAAATCAAGGCGCTCATCGACGGCGGTATCAAGTCCACCGACATCATGGACGTCAAGACGACCGACCCGAGCGACTCGAGCTATACGAAGATTCCGTATGGCGGCAAGTTCAACTGGGTCAAGCTGAATCCCGGGATGGAAAAGGCGGCCGCTTTCCTCGAGACGCACCGTTATGCCGCGCTCATGGGCGGCAGCATGGGCTTCACGAAGTGGGAAGGCACGACCGTCAACCCGACCGACAAGATTGCCTACATCGCGATGTCGCGTATCGAGAGCTCGATGCTCGACGGCTCGGGCGACGTCAAGGTGCAGGGGCCATATTCGGGTGCCGTTTATGCGCAGAACCTGCGGGGCGGGCAAACCGACAGCAAGGGCGGCGCGATCGCGAGCGAGTGGGTGCCGGTGGACATGGCTGCGATTTCCGCGCTTACGAGCGAGGACCTGGGCGGCGCGAAGATGGCGCAACAGGATGCGCTCGGCAATTTTGCCAATCCCGACAAGATTGCGACGCCCGACAACCTGAAGTTCTCGCAGCGGCTGCGCACGCTTTTCGTCGGTGAGGACAGCAACACGCACGTGAACAACTTCCTGTGGGCGTACAACGTCGATACAGGCGTCCTCTCGCGGCTGCTGTCGTGCCCGGCGGGCGCTGAATCGACGGGGCTGCACGCGGTCGACGAACTCAACGGCTGGACCTACATCATGAGCAACTTCCAGCATGCCGGCGATTGGGAGTCTCCACTGCACGACAAGGTCAAGGCAACGCTCGATCCGCTCGTGCGCGCGAACTACAAGGACCGCTTCGGCTCCTCGGTGGGCTATCTGACGCTGGATACGCGGCAGATCACCGCGTCCTGAGCGTCCTGAGCGTCCTGATACGCGCCGAGGCACCCGGCAGGCCCTGGCCGCACATGGCGCCAGGGCCTGCGCGCTTTATGTCTGTCTCGCCGATCCGGACACGATTTGTCCGCGCGGCGCGGTAAGATCCGGTCCTGCACTGAAGAGGACTGGGGCGATGATCAGATTCCTGCATACCGCTGATTGGCAGATCGGCACGCAGTTCGGCCAGTTCGAGGCCGACGAGGCGGCGCATCTGACCGAGGCTCGCTACGAGACGGTTCGCCGCATTGCGGGCGAGGCGGCCGCGCGGCACGTCGACATGGTGCTCGTGGCCGGCGACGTGTTCGATCAGCAGACGGTATCCGATACGGCGATCCGGCGCCTGTTCGGCGCGTTGTCGGATTTTGCCGGGCCGTGGGTATTGCTGCCCGGCAATCACGACGCGGCCCTCGCCGAGAGCGTCTGGACTCGCGCGCAGCGGCTCGGCTGCGTGAGCGCGAATGTACACGTCGTGACGCAGCCGTCCGTCGTTTCGTTCGACGCGCTGCGCTGTGCGCTGCTGTGCGCACCGCTTACGCAGCGCACGACTTACGACGACACCACGCTCTTTTTCGACCAGGCCGCCACGCCGCCGGAGTACTTCCGCATCGGCCTCGCGCACGGCAGCGTCACGGGCATCCTGCCCGAGGGCGTCGATTCGACGAATCCGATCGACGCGTCGCGGGCGCGAACCGCGCGGCTCGACTATCTCGCGCTGGGCGATTGGCATGGCCACCTGCAGGTCGACGCGAGAACCTGGTATGCGGGCACACATGAGCAGGATCGGTTTCGGACCAACGAACCGGGTTTCGTACTCGACGTTTCGCTGCCGGCGCCGGGAGAAACGCCGTTGGTTACGCCGCTACCGGTCGGCAAGTACCGGTGGCACAAGTGGGACGAGGCTCTTGCCGTCGATAGCGATATCGAGGCGCTCGCGGCGCGTCTGGCGGCGCTCGGGGCGGGCGACGTCCTGAAGCTTGCAGTGACGGGGGCTGCCGATCTGGCCGCGGTCGAGCGGATGCGGCTTGCCGTGGACGAAGCGAGAGCGCGCGTGCGGGCGCTGCGGTTCGATGCGTCGGATCTGGGTGTGAGGCCGAGCGAGGCCGATCTTGCGGCGCTGGGCGCACAGGGCGGCTATCTCGGCAAGGTAGTGGAGCGCCTCTCGGCGCTTCAGTCCGATGCGGCGCAAGCGAGCGTTGCGGCCGAAGCGCTCGTGCTGCTGGCTCAGTTCCAGCGTGAGGCGAAACCGGCATGAAGCTTCAACGCATTGCGATCGAGGAGTTCAAGCAGTTCGGTGCGCGTGTCGTCATCGATTCGCTTGGGCCGGGTCTGAACGTATTCACCGGGCCCAACGAGGCCGGCAAGAGCACGATTGCCGAAGCCGTGCGCACGGTATTTCTCGAGCGTTACAAGGCCTCGCATCTGAAAGACCTGCTGCCGTGGGGGCGTGCGAGCGGGCAGCCGACTGTCGAAGTCAGCTTCGTGGCGAACGGGCAGTCGTGCACGCTGACGAAGCAATTCGTGACGCGCCCGCGCTGCAACCTGAAAATCGGCCACGAGGTGTTCGGCGAAGACGAGGCCGAGGAGAAGCTCGCGCTCATTCTGGGGTTTTCGCGCGCGGCGCGCGGTGCGATGAAAGACGCCGACGCAGGCGTTCCCGGGTTGCTCTGGGTGCAGCAGGGGCAATCGCAGCAGATTCGCGAGGCCGGCAGCCACGCCGCACAGTATCTGCGTGACTCGCTCGCACAGCTTTCGGGCAGCCGTCAGGCCGGCGGCGAGGATGCGCTCATCGAGGCGGTGCGCGGCGAACTCGCGCAATTGTTGACGAGCCGATCGCAGCGGGCGACCGGCGCGCTCGCGCAGGCGGAAAAGGAGCTTGCGTCCGCTCGCGACGAATACGCGTCGCTCGAGCAGCAACGCGGCCAGTTCGAAGGCGATACCGAGCGTCTGGCCGCCTTGCAGCAGGCGTTCGACGAGGCGCAGCAAAAGCGCGCCTGGGAAACGCTCGAAAGCAAGGCACAGGACGCGCATCGGCGCGCCGCGGCCCTGGCCGAGATGGCGAGTAGCCTGAACGCGCTCGATCAATCGGTGCAACTGCGCGAAGCCGAGTTGGCGCTGTCGGTTCAACACGAAACCCATGCCGCCGAGCTCGAGGCCTCCGTCGCCGAGCGCAGACGCCAACTCGAGCGGGCGGAGGCGCAGGCGCGGCAAGCGCAGGCCGATCACGCGCGCGTGTCGCTCGACATGACACGTTGCCAAGCGGCCGCGAGCGAAGCGGCACGTGCGCTGGAGCTTGCGAACGTCGCAGGCATGGCGCGCGAACTCGACGATCAATTACAGCTCTATCGCGTGGAGATCGAACGGCTCGATGCGTCGATCGGCGCCGCCGGGCTCGCGCATGCCGCGGTGGTCGAAGCAACGCGTGCGGCAGCATCGCTCGAAGTCGATCCTCAGCAACTGCAGCGGTTGCGGGCGCTCGCGAGGCAGGCAGACCTGCTGCGCGCGAAGGTCGACGCGGCCATGACGCGCGTCGAGTATCGTCTGCGCTCGCCGATCCGGATCGGCGAGCGCAGCGTCGAAGGCGAGGGCGTGCTGCGGCTCGATGGTGCGCAAACGCTCGTTGTGCCCGACTGCGGCGAACTGACGATCGTGCCGGGCATATCCGATCTGGCGGCGCTGCGTGCCCAGTGCGCCGAGCTCGACGCCGCGCAGGCGCAACTGCTGAAGGCACTCGGCGTGGCGTCGCTCGACGATGCCGAGACGCGTCACGAGGCATGGAAGTCTCAGGTGGCGGCGTTGCAGAACCAGCAGACGATCCTCGCCTTGCACGCACCTCGAGGTATCGAGGCATTGCGCGAGGCGCGCGCGGCGGCGCAGGCGCGCAGCCAGACTGCCAATGAGCGGCGTGCCGCGCTGCCCGACGCGGCAGGCGCACTGACGCTCGAAGAGGCGAGACGGGCGGCCGATCTCGCGCGAGCGGCGCTGGACGCCGCGGCAGCCGCGCAGCAACGGGCCGCGGATGCCCGCGCATCGGCGCTCACGGCGTGCGAGTCGCTGGCGGACTCGCTGCGCCGAGACGAGGCCCAACTCGCGAGCGAAGAATTCCGCACCCGTCGCGCGCAATGGCGGGCGGCGATCGTCGAGCAACGCACGCATGTGGAGGCGCTGGAGAAACAGCGCGAAGCACTTGTCCGGGCGCTCGAGCAGGCCCGCATCGACGATCCCGTGCAAGAAGAGCACCGCTATCGCGCCTCGGCCGAGCTCGCACGCGAAGAGCAGCATCACCGTCAGGTGAGGATTGCCGCTTTGCGGAGCCAGCTCGAAGCGGCGGGCGCAAGTGGGCTCGGCGAGCGCGCGGCCCGCGCACAGGCGGCGCTCGAGCGTGCGCAGCGTCGTTGGGCGGAGCTTTCTTTACGGGCCGATGCCTTGCGGCTGCTCGAGCGCACGCTCGTGGAGGAGCGCGATGCAGCCATGGCGCAACTGCGCGCACCCCTGACGGAGCGCCTGGGCCACTACCTGAGACGCTTTTTTCCGGAGGCGGGCATGACGCTCGACGATGCGCTCGGGCCGCTGGCGGTCCAGCGCGACGGGCGGCTCGATGCGCTCGACGCGCTGAGTTTCGGCACGCAGGAGCAAATGGGCATCGTCACGCGGCTTGCCTATGCCGACGTATTGAAAGCCGCGGGGCGCCCGACGCTCCTGATGCTCGACGATGCGGCCGTGCACACGGACAGCGTGCGGCGCGATGCGCTGAAACGGGCGCTGCTCGATGCGGCGAACCGCCATCAGATTCTGCTTTTCACCTGCCACCCCGAGTTGTGGAACGACCTCGGTGTACGCCATCGGTCTATCGACGAACTGAAGGTGGCGCTTTAGCCAGGCAACGTTCGCGCGGTGGAGTAACCGCGCAAACGACTGCGATTCGGCGATGCCTTTATGCGCTCTTTCGATGGCGCTCAGTCCCGGTAAAGCTGTGCAAGCTGCCGGAACTCGGCCGCGAATTCCGCCCGCAGCTCGGGTGGGCCGAGTACTTCCACGCCAGTTCCGATCGAGCGGATCCACCAGCGCAGCTTCAGGCTGGGCACGACGGTGCCCGTGATCTTCAAGCGCCCGTCCGGGAGCGCGCTGACCTCCTGGTCGGCCGCCATCGGCGACTCCTTCAGGTGGCTGCCGGCGCTTTCCGTAACCGCGAGTTCGAGCTTGACCGGAGCGGTCGTGAGGAAATCGAACTCGCGCCGCGTCTGGATGTAGTCCTGCAGCGTGAAATCCTTGGGGTAGGCGAAGGACTTGCCCGAATCGGTTACTTCGGCAATGCGGTCCAGCCGGTAGAGGCTGCGCAGCGGTTCGCGTTTGCCCTTCGACGGATCCGGTGCGCGGCTCGGGTCTTGCCCGACGAGGTACATCAGCCCGGCGGATTCCACGAGCGCAAGCGGCCAAAGTCTTTTTGCGGGGGGCTCCTCCGATTGCCCGGCGCGATAGGCGGCCCGGTATCGCACCATGAGTTCGCGTTCGAAGAAAGTTGCGGTTGCAACGACATCGAGCGTCTCCGCATTGACGGGGGGGCGAAGCAGCTTGAACGTTCCGTCGACCGAGTCGACCTTTTCGGGCCATGCGCGATAGACGCGGTTATCGGCTTTTTCCTGCGAAAGCCGGATGTCGGCCGCCTCGAACAGCGGCGCGATATCCTTCATGACCGCTTCGGGCAGTTTGTTGCCGGCAAACCGCTGAAGGACGTGAAACGCAAGGGCTTCCGATGCGCTCATGAGCCCGAACCCGTCGCGCACGCCTTGCAGCCAGGGCTTTCTCTGCCATAGCAGATCGCGGCCCTCCGTGCGTGAAATCACGAGGCGCCGTTCCTCGAGAGAATTCAGATGCCGCAGTACGAGACGCGGGTAGACCGCATGTCCGCGTGCTTCGATGCGCTTGCGCGCCTCCGACGTCGTAACCCAGCCATCGCCGTCGCGCTCGGTCGGCAAGATGCGAAGCAATGCTTCATCAAGGATGGACTGCATGGATGAAATGGTCGATAAGGAATGAAGGCAAGCGGCCGGCGCGGCAAAGCTCAAATCCGATAGCGGCTCCCCGCTTGCTCCGCGAATAGACTCGATGCCTGGATTATCGCTCCCAACATGGACATTTGCTGTCCGAATCGGGGGATGCGTCGGCGGTGCGGCCTTCGCGGCTCTGGTCGCGCCGGTCTACCGGTGGTCGAACCGGCTTGAGCCAGGTCAAGGGATGCGGCGCCTGCGCCGATACACTGGCCTTCATGGGACGCTAGTCGTCACCGCAAGATCATGGCTCATGGAGGTTGTCCGAATGTTCGACGTTCAAAAGCATCACCTGCTTGCGGACGCGTTGCCGCGCGCATTGAGTACGATCGCGATCGCGTTCGCGCTGGTGGCGGCGATCGTGCCGCTGAGCGCACGCGCTGCCGACGCCGCCGCGGCGGACCATTCGTTTTCCGGTACGTCGGTGACGCAGACCACTGCGGCGGTCGTGGGCATCGATCCCGCGAGTAACAGCGTGACGCTCTTCGAGGAAAACGGAAACATCCTCAACGTCGTGGTCGATAAGGCCGTCGGCGACGTCAACAAACTTCGAATCGGCGATGACTTGACGATCACCTATACGCGGGCGCTGCTGTTGCGCGCCGACAAGTCCGCCTCTCATGCCGTGCGCGAGCGTGTGGATACCGAATCGACCACGCCGGCCGTACGTGGCGCCACGACCTCCGTGCATCGGATTCAGGCGCTTGCAACGGTCCAGCGGATCGATCGCGAGAGCCGGCTCGTGACGCTGCGCGGGCCGACGCGCACGGTAACGCTGCAGGTGTCGTCCGATAAGCTGCTCGACGACCTCGCACCCGGCGAGAGCGTGCGAGTGGATTACGTCGAAGCAACCGCCGTGCAAATCTATCGTGAAGGCGCTCCGCTTCGCTGACCGACTGATCGCCGGAAGTGTATGCATATCGCGGTAGATACGGATGGCCGATACGGGATTTGCAAACGCACGGCACAGCCATCGCATATAGCGGCCGTCCCCGGCTTGTTACTGTTCGGCCTGGACTTCAGTTGTTGTCGCAACTGCATTGCAGCGGGCTTATCGCGGCAATGAACTGCGTTTCGAATGCATTCAACAGCCGGCGCTGGGCTGCATCGCCCAGCGCGCGCGTCAAGAGCGACATCTCGCGTGCGGAGAACCGCTCGATGGCGTCTATTTCACCGGCGATCTGTTGGGCCGATTCGTCGTCGTAGGTCGCCCCGAAGGCGGCGGTGCGCGCGAGCCAGATCCCAGCGGTCGGATCCTCGATGTCCTGCGCTGCCGCTGCGCGAGCACGGCACGGTGTCAACACGATATCCGCGGCAGCGATCAGCGCGAACTGCCTTGGCGTCGCAGCGAGCGCATCGAGCAGTTCGATGCGCTCCGCAAACCGATCTGCCCAACAATGGACCCCGCATCTGCGCAGCGACTCGTCGCCCCCGACGATCAGCAGCCGCGCGTGCGCCGCCCGCAGCAGCGTTTGCGCGAGTGCCTGCCAGTTATCGTCTTTGCCCGCTTCATCGCTGCGCGCTACGGCGGCGAGCAGCAGCGTCGAGGGTGCCGCGCCGAGCAGGGCGCGGGCCTCGGCGCGCCCTCGCGCCGAAAAGCGGCCGCGCCACGCGTCGGGCAGCGAGACGTCCGTGTATTCGTCTGCGAGCGACGGGGCGCGATCTCCCACGATGATGAACCGGGCACCCGCGCATGTGCGTAGTGCGGTACGGGCATTTTCGCGCGCACCATCGTCGGCGAGTGACACTGGGCTGACGGATGGTTGTGCGGCGGCTCGCTCGACGATGAAGGTCGATGCGTGGCCGAGCGTCGAGCGCAGGCGTGTACTGTGCGCGGCCAAGGCCTGCAGGTAGTCGCCCGCATCGAGAAACACGATTCGCGCGGCTCGTGTGCCCGCAACAACTTCCTCGCAGGCGTCGAGCAGCGGGGCAATCTGCGCCGGGACCAGCGCGGCCATTTCGGCTCCTCGCAGATCGAGCGCAGAAGCGACGATGCGCGGGGCTGTCCGCGTCGCACGACGAAGCTCCACCAGCCGCGAGCAGGCATAGTCTGTACGCGTGACGATGAAAATCGCCGTACCGGGCATGCGCTCGGCCGCCGACACCGCCTGAGCGAGAAGGCTGATGCGATCGCCGCGCATGAGTGGTTCGACGAACACGATGCTCGCGGTTTGGCCGCCCGGAAGGGGGGGAGTGAAGGAAGCGCCGTGGCCCACGTTATATGCCCGATCATTCGATTGTGCGGATGCCCGAACTCGACGCTACGCCACAACGATTGGTTTATTCGGACAAAACGTTGCCATCGAACCGACTCGTTGTCTTGTTTTCGTCCGCGTTCGGACGGCCGCAAGCCGCGTAACGGCCGAACGGGTAGACTCGATACGGGTTGCGGCAGCGTGTTGCTCGCGCTCGCGCCCTTCGAGGTGCGACGTTTGGCAGGCCCCGGGGCGCCGCACCGCCGCACGCGAGTTGGAATCGATCGGGAGGGCGATGAAGTGTCCGCGGAGCAAACGAGTCTGCCCGGCTTTGCCGCGTTGCCAGAGCCGGAAGTCGATTGGTACCCGCACTGGCTCGATGAGGCCCAGGCTATCGCGCTGTTCGAGGCGCTGCTGCGCGAAGTCGAATGGAAGCAGGATGTCATCGGCACGCCGGGCGGCCGCAAGCCTTTGCCGCGCCTGACGGCATGGCAGGGCGACCGCGGTGCGGTCTATGTCTACTCGGGCATACGCAACGATCCGGGTGCCTGGACGCCTGCGGTGCAGACGCTAAAAGTCTTGGCGGAAGCGGCAACAGGCGAGCGATTCAACAGCGTCCTGCTCAATCGGTATCGGAACGGCGAAGACAGCATGGGCTGGCACGCTGACCGCGAGCGCGAGCTGGGCGAGGCGCCGGTCATCGCATCGGTGAGCCTTGGCGCCCCGCGCCGTTTCGACCTCCGCCACAACCACAGCGGCGAGCGCAGAGCGTTCGTGCTAGCCAACGGCAGCTTGCTCGTCATGCGCGGACAGACTCAGGCGCAGTGGCAGCATCGGGTGCCGAAGGCGGCCGGCGCGGTTGGTGAACGGATCAATCTGACCTTCCGGTTCGTTGTGCCGCGATAGATCGCAGAACAGCAATTTCCTGCGATATATTTCTCATACGAAAAATAAGAAATTTATGCGCATAAAGAAGAGGCGCATCTTCATTGGGCATGGAACAGGCGCGAACGCCGAGCGACCGGCAGCGAACGCGCAGGCCAAAATGACGTGGTGGGGGCAAAAAAAACGGCCCGCCGATGTCATTCCGAGCGGGCCCAGGAGGGTTGGCCTCGAGATAGCCAAGGCCGACTATATCAACGCTCGGGTGCCGACGAGGCCGTCGGTAATGAACCGTAAAGAAATGCCGTTGCGGGCGGTAGCCGGCGGGCTCCGGCGATGCCCGGGCCGAGTGGGGACTGGCCTGCCTACTGCGGAAAGCAGCTGTTTTCCGGCAGCACCTGCTTTCTTTCCACCGCCTGCAAGCGCCAGAGCCCGCCGGTGGGTGCCTGCTGCGAAGGGCACGACCATTGCGCGGCGCCCTGAGCCGAGGCGAGCCGCTGGTCGCGGCCCACGCGCAGGCCTTTCAGCGTGCACACGGGCGTGTCGACACTGTGAGGACAGAGCTTGATGACCCCATCCTCGTCGCGCACGTCGCCCCAGGCGGGCAAGTCGATCCCGTCGTGCGACTCTCTTGACCATACGCGTTCATCAGTGTCGAGCCACAGCACGGCATAGTCGTGATTGACGGTGGGATCGGGACCGTTAATCAGAATCGTGAGTCTCATCGGAGGCGCTCCAGATAAAGCATGGGTTTCGGATGGCCTGCGCTCCGCCGGTTGACGATGCGGCCGCCAGCCATGTCGGGTGCGATTCGGAGTCGATGGATTCTCTACTTTAGGCCAGTCTCGACGGTCACGCTACCCCGCGGTGGAGGCGCGCGCGAGGGGGCCAACCTCAGCCGCCTGTAGGAAAAGTCCTACCTGGAAACGGGCAAATCGAGACATAATGCCGGCTACATACGGTAAGTAGCAACGTACTAATACATCCCTGGGAGAAACGATGGCGGTCTATGCAAAGACCCCTGGGAGGGCAATGGGCAGCGCGCCAAAGGCTGATGCGCAAAGAGAACAGTGGGCGGACGTTGCGCGTGGCATGGGCATTATCGCGGTGGTGGCCGGGCATACGTTCGCGCCAACGAGTAACGCAACGCAGTGGATCTTTGCATTCCACATGCCGCTGTTCTTCGTTCTGTCCGGATACTTTTTCTCGGTTCGTGGCGGCTTCAAGGTGACCGCGGCAAGGCGCGCGAAGGCGCTCCTCGTGCCCTATGTCGCCACCGTGGCGATTTATCTGATCTATACCGTGCTGGTACTCGGTCGCCCGCAGACGATCGAGCCCTGGGTGGCTTCGATGATGTACGCGTCGGGCAAGGAGATCCATCAATTCCCGGGGATCGAGCCGATCGGGCCGATGTGGTTCCTGCCGGCGTTGTTCGCGGCGAGCCTCATTGCTTACGGCATCGAAAGAATGCCCGGGAGCTGGGCCGGGAAGTTGCTGGGCATTGCGCTGGCGGTTGCGGCGGGTATGGCGATAGGGCAATACATCTTTCTGCCGTTCAGTATCGACGTCGCGCTGGTCGTGCAGATCTATCTGTTCTTCGGCCTGGCCGCGCGCAGGCAGCAGTGGATGGATTCCGTGCAGCGGCTCGCGCTGGCAAAGTGGTTGTTGCTCGGGCTGTGCGCAATCGCGCTCGTCGTCGAACGGTACGATGTGGTGACCAGCCTGAACAACCGCGACTATCGGCATTTCGCCGTACAGGTGGCCGGCGCAATCGGCGGCTCGGTCCTCGTCATCTGGGCGGCAAGGGTCATTGCCCGCCACAGGCCGGCAGCCGTACCGTTTGCCTATATCGGCCGGGCGGCGATCGTGATCTTGTGCTTCCACGTCGTCGATACCGGCTACGCGCAGTTCAATCGCCTACCCGGTTTCGATGTGGTCGAAGGCAATTTGTGGTTGCACATCGCTTTTCGCATCGCATTTTCGCTGGCTCTTTACGAGGCCTTTCGTCGCTTACCGGCTCTGCGTTGGTGCTACGGGCTTTCCGCGCCCCGGCGGTCCCTATCGGGGGCTCTGCTGCGGTGGGCCTGGCGCTGACCGGCGCAGAAGCCGCTCGCGCCCGACTCACCCCCTGTTCGTCGGTCTGGCGAGCGCGAGCGTGAGCGAATCGAATTCGCCGTTGAAATACTTTTCGATCGCGCGGACGAACGGTGCGCGTTCGTGCGAGCCGGCGGCCTCGGCGAACAGCGTCATCGACGAGCGGAACTTGAGGTCGTCGGGGTAGCCGAAGATCTGATCGATCGGCCGGTCTTCGATCGCATTGACGAGTTCCGTGCACTCGCGCAGCCGCGCGCCCAGAATCGGGTGAGCGAGGTAAGCCCGGGCCTCGTCGAGCGAGACGATCGCGAACCGTGCGGCCATTGCGCTGTGTCCGAGCCCCGCGATCTGCGGAAACACGAACCACATCCAATGGCTCCGCTTATGGCCCGCGCGAAGCTCCGCTCGCACCTGGCCGTAGACGGGGGCTTGCGCGTTCGCGAAGCGCTGCAGCCCTGACGCTTCACTGCCTTCGACGTTCATCGTTTCCCTCCGTGCTTATAGGGGGGCGGCACTCATAGGTGTCGGTCCTCATAGGGGCCGGTACTCGTGCGCGATGAAGCCGCGCCGGGTCGTACGGGTTCCTGTATCGAACGATAGTGCCTGCGCGCGCTGGCGGCCAGCCGTATGGCATGGCGGAACGTTACCGGCCGCTGGTGAATTCGCCGCTGAACAAGGCCGCAGCGAGCTCCGGATTGGAGGGCCAGTACCCGTGCATGTAAGTTGCGAAGATCGAACCGTGCCTGAAGACCGCTTCGCCGGGCGCGCTGGACGACGGACGTGTCGCGCGCGCGATGGGCTCGAGCGGCGTACTGATGCGCGAGTAGTGGAACGTGTGCCCGCGCAGTGAGCCGTGGCGCGTATCGAGCTGCTGCATGCCGAGCGCGGCCAGGCGAGCTTGCATCGTCGCATGGCCCGGCAGCAGTCCCAGCATCGGCGCGGTCGCGCCTTGCGCGTCGGTCAGCTTTTCCAGCAGATAGAGCATGCCGCCGCATTCGGCGACGATCGGTTTCCCGCTGGCCGCGTGTTCGCGGATGGAGGCGCCGGTGCGCTCGCATCGTGCAAGGGCGGCGGCGTGCAGCTCGGGGTAGCCCCCCGGCAGGTATAACGCATCGGCATCGGGCAATGCTTCGTCCGCCAGCGGCGAGAAAAAGCTGATGCTCGCGCCGAGCGCCTCGAGCAGCGCAAGATTGGCGGGGTAGATGAACGAGAACGCGGCATCGCGCGCGACGGCGATGTGCGTGCCCGCCAGGCTGGCAGCGACGGTCGGCGTCTGGGCGGATGCGAAAGCGACTGGTGCGGGCAGTTCGGCCAGGGCCGTTTGCGCAAGCGCGTCAGCCGCGCAATCGAGGCGAGCATCGAGATTCGCGATCTCGTCGGCGCCGTGAAGGCCGAGATGGCGAGCCGGCAGCGCCATCTCGTCGGATGCTGCCACGTGCCCGAGCCAGCGCAGGTCCGCCGGCAGCGATTCGACGAGCATGCGAGCATGAAGCGGCGAGGCAACGTGGTTTGCCAGCACGCCATGGAACGGCACGTCGTCGCGATAGCGAGCGAGGCCGAACGCGAGTGCGCCGAAGGTCTGCGCCATCGCTTTGGCCGATATCACGGCGGCCACGGGTACGCGAAACGCGGCGGCGATATCCGCGCTGCTCGGTGTGCCGTCGAAAAGCCCCATCACCCCTTCGATCAGGATCACGTCGGCTTCGCAAGCCGCCTGCGCGAGCAGGGCCCGGCATGCCTCGTCGCCGACCATCCAAAGATCGAGCGAGAGGACCGGGGCGCCGCTTGCTCGGGACAGGATCGTCGGATCGAGGAAATCGGGGCCTGCCTTGAACACGCGCACGCGCCGGCCTTGCCGCCGGTGGAGCCGGGCGAGGCCGGCCGTGATCGTCGTCTTGCCCTGTCCCGACGCCGGCGCGCCGATCAGCAGGGCGGGGCAGGCGGGCATGTTCAGAACTCCACGCCGCGCTGCGCCTTGACGCCCTGCTCGCGATAGGGGTGCTTGACGAGGCGCATCTCGGTGACGAGGTCGGCCGCCTCCACGAGCGCATCGGGCGCGTGGCGCCCCGTTACGACCACATGCAACATCGGATCGCGCGCCTGCAATGCGGCGAGTACCTCGTCGAGCGGCAGATATTCATACTTGAGCACCGTATTCAGTTCGTCGAGGATCACCATTCGGCAGGTGCCGCTCTCGATCATCCTCAGCGCCTCGTTCCAGCCCTTGCGCGCCGTCGCTATGTCGGCTTCGCGATTCTGTGTGTTCCAGGTGTAGCCGTCGCCCATCGTCACGAAATCGCATTGCGGGTGCGCGCCGAGAAAGTCGCGCTCGGACGTATGCAGCGCGCCCTTGATGAACTGCACGACGCCGATGCGCTCGCCGTGCCCGAGCATGCGCACCGCCATGCCGAACGCTGCCGTGCTCTTGCCCTTGCCGTTGCCGGTGTGCACGATCAGCAAGCCCTTTTCGGTCGTGGCGGCCGCCTGCTTTTTCTCGTGGCCTGCGCGGCGCCGCTCGGTCATGCGCTGGTGCGATTCGGGGTCCGTCTTCATGCGCTGAAGTCCTTGAAATTCGTGGGTTGTATGGGGCTGTCGATCGCACGTGCGACCGGCCACGCGGCCACGGCCACGGTGACGCCCGCGCGTGCCTGCTTACGCACGACGAGGGTGCCGCCGGGCGCCGCGAGCAGCGCGCAAGGCTCGCAGACCGCCGTGGCGCCGACGTGCAGTTGCGCTGCGGCCGAACCTGCGGGCAAGCCGTATGCGTCGGCACATGCGCTGACGGCGTTCGCTTCGAAGGTCACGAGCGGCAGCCGGTAGCGCGCGCAGAACGCGAGCAGGCCCGGCTCTCCCGCTTTCGCATCGAGCGTCGCGACGCAACGCACCGCACGTATCGTACGAGCGGCGAGCGCCGCCAACACGGCTGCCTCGATTTGCGCGAGGGATGCGCCGCGCC
Organism: Trinickia caryophylli; assembly: GCF_034424545.1. Taxonomy (NCBI): domain Bacteria; kingdom Pseudomonadati; phylum Pseudomonadota; class Betaproteobacteria; order Burkholderiales; family Burkholderiaceae; genus Trinickia; species Trinickia caryophylli. The sequence goes on from NZ_CP139971.1 coordinate 37,959, forward strand.
GGCATCCGATGCCGACGGCAAAGCGCGCGTGCGGCTCCGGACTGGCCGGCTCGTCGCTCGAAAGCGCGGTTGCAGGCGGCTGTCCAGTCGTCATATCGGTGGATCGTCAGGAGTGAAGGCCATGCCCGCCCACACAGGGGCGAGATGCGGCCGATACGATAGCACAGCGGTCGGCCGCCATTTCTTGACGAATCGCGACGAAGGCACCTACACTCGCAACCGATCTGGTGCTCGCGCGCGCTTTTCCTGCGCGCGCAGTTAAACGGGAAACAGAAGCTCGCCGCGGCTCTCCTGCGCGGCAGGGCGAAACTGTGCTGCCCCCGCAACGGTAGGCGAGCGCATCGCATGACGCGATGCAGAGCCGGCTTCTATGCATGTGCGCAAGGCCGCCCATGCAGATGACCACTGCGCAAGAAACAACATTACTCGCGCGGGAAGGTGAAGCGGCGCTCTCGTCAGCCCGGATACCGGCCAGAGCGGAGGACAGGCGCTGCGGGTAGGCGGCGCGACTGTCACGACTTCCCTGTCTTCGGCATCGATCGCCGGCGCTTCCCGCTGCCCGCTCGCCGTGTTTCCGGTTCGACGCTCAGGCGTGCGCCCGCGCATGCCGCGGCGGTGCGCATCGGGCCAGCGCGCGTGGCACGTGGGACGCGTCGGGCGTCGGTGAGGCCGGGCGCAGCGGAGTCGATTTCATCATGCATCGATCGTCACAGGCGCCGACCGTGCTTCATTCCTTTCTTGAATTGTTCAACGACAGCCCCGCCGCTCCGCGGCGCAAAGTCATCGGCATTTATGCCGTGGTGCTGGCCTTCAATCTCGGCGCGTGGGCATGGGCCTTCGTTGCCTTCCATGCGCAGCCGGTGCTGCTCGGCACGGCACTGCTCGCCTATACGTTCGGCCTGCGGCACGCCGTCGACGCCGATCATATCGCCGCCATCGACAACGTCACGCGCAAGCTGCTGCAGGAGCGCCGCAATCCGCTCGGCGCCGGCTTTTTCTTTTCGCTCGGGCACTCGAGCGTGGTCGTGGCGATGTCGATCGCGGTGGCCTTGACGGCCGCCACGCTGACGACGCATTTCTCCGATTTCAAGGCGGTGGGCGGCATCATCAGTACGAGCGTATCGGCGTTTTTCCTGCTCGTGCTCGCCGCCGCCAACATGATGATTCTCGTCTCCGTGTGGCGCGCGTTTCGCGCCGCGCGCCGCGGCGAGCCGCTTGTCGAGGAGGATCTCGACCTGCTGCTCGGCAACCGCGGGTTTCTCGCGCGCCTGTTCCGGCCGCTTTTCAAGCTCGCGTCGCGAAGCTGGCATCTTTATCCGATCGGGCTGCTGTTCGGCTTCAGCTTCGACACGGCCACAGAGGTCGCGCTTTTCGGTATCTCCGCGACACAGGCCGCGGGCGGGCTCTCGATCTGGTCGATCGTGGCCTTGCCGCTGCTCTTCACGGCCGGCATGTCGCTCGTCGATACCACCGACGGCATTCTCATGACGGGTGCCTATCGCTGGGCGTTCGTGCGGCCCATCCGCAAGATCTACTACAACCTGACGATCACCTTCGTTTCCGTCGTGGTCGCACTCGTGATCGGCTGCGTGGAAGTGCTCGCGCTCGTCGCATCGCGGTTGCAACTGAAAGGCGGCTTTTGGGAATTCGTCGGCAACATCGCGGATCATTTCGGTGTGCTCGGCTATTTCGTCATCGGCATTTTCATCGTCAGCTGGGCCGTGTCGGCGCTCATCTATCGCCTCATGCGGTACGACGAGATCGACGTGACGCTGTCCGCCTGAGCGCCTGACAGCCTGAGCGCAGGCTCTCCCGCGCATCATTCATTCGAGGTCCTTCATGCAGCAGACATCCATGCGCAAGATTCCCGTCACGATCGTCACGGGCTTCCTCGGCAGCGGCAAGACCACCTTGCTGCGCCATATCCTTCGGCATGCGGGCGGTTTGCGCATCGCCGTCATCGTCAACGAGTTCGGCGAGCTCGGCATAGACGGCGAGATTCTGCGCGGCTGCGGAATCGGCTGCGACGAAAACGGCAACGAGCAGGAAGGCCAGCTTTACGAACTCGCGAACGGCTGCCTTTGCTGCACCGTGCAGGAAGCATTCTTCCCGGTCATGGAGGAACTCGTCGAGCGGCGCGGGCAGATCGATCACGTGCTGATCGAGACGTCCGGTCTCGCGTTGCCGAAGCCGCTCGTGCAAGCCTTCAACTGGCCGTCGATCAAGAACGCCTTTACGGTGGATGCCGTGGTCACGGTCGTCGACGGGCCGGCCGCCGCGAGCGGCCAGTTCGCCGCCGACCCGCGCGCCGTGGACGAGCAGCGCCGCGCGGATCCGAACCTCGATCACGAATCGCCGTTGCACGAGCTCTTCGAAGATCAACTGTCGGCCGCCGATCTCGTCATCCTCAACAAGATCGACGCGATGCAAGCCGGCGAACAGGCGGCCGTGGAGGCGCTCGTGCGCGGGGAAATTCCTCCGCACGTGAAGATCGTGCCGGCGCAGATGGGGCAGGTCGATCTGCACGCGCTTTTCGGTCTCGAGGCGGCGTCCGAGGCCACGATCCACCTGCGCCACGACCACCATGGCTCGGCGGACGACGCCGACCATCACCACGACGAGTTCGATTCGGTGGCCGTGGTGGGCGAGCCGGCCACGCGCGAGGCCGCCGTGGCCGCGCTGCGCCGGCTCGTCGAGGTGCATACGATCTATCGGGCCAAGGGCTTCGCCGCGTTGCCCGGCGCGCCGATGCGGCTCGTCGTGCAGGGGGTGGGGCGGCGCTTCGACAGCTACTTCGACCGGCGCTGGCTGGGCGACGAGGTGCGCGCGAGCCGCTTCGTGCTGATCGGCGAGAACCTCGATCAAGCGAGGCTGCAGCGCGACTTCGATGCCGCGCTTGCCGCCGAATCGCAGCCGGCGTAAGAACGGCGCGGGCACAACAGGCAAACAGGCACAACAGGCACCGCATCCATGCATTTGCTGCGTACCGTGGCGGGCGGGTTCGTCGACGACAATGCAGGCGTCGTGCGAATCGATCAGCAGCCCGCCGACATCGTCGTCATGAGCTCGGCCGATACGACGCTCTCGCTGCTGGCGAGTGTGATCGAGCGGCTTGGCCCCGGCTTTCCGAGCGTACGTCTCGTCAATCTCGCCTATCTGCGGCAACCGGCTTCGGTCGATTTCTATCTCGACGACGTGCTGCAGCATGCGCGCGTCGTCGTCATCGATCATCTCGGCGGCGAAAGCTACTGGCCCTACGGCATCGAGCAGATCGGCGAGCTCGCGCGGCGCAAGCGGCAGATGCTCGTGATGTTCTCGGGCGACTTGCAGGAAGATCCGAACCTCATCGCGAAGAGCACCGCGTCCGGCGATGTCTGCCGGCTGCTATGGCGCTATCTGCGTGAAGGGGGACCGCGCAATGCCGAGGCCTTCATGCGCGCGATCGCATGGCACGCGTTCGGCTGGGATCGGGAGCCGCCGCCGCCTGCGCCACTGCCGGCGGCGACGCTCTATCATCCCGCGCTCGACACGCCGACGATCGCCGATTGGCAGACGCGTTGGCGCAACGATGCGCCCGTGGTCGCGCTACTCTTTTATCGGGCGCATCTGCAGGCCGCCAATACGGCCGTTTTCGATGCGCTGATCGACGCGCTCGAGGCGCGGCGGATGAACGTACTGCCGATCGCTGTCACGTCGCTCAAGGATGCGGTGAGCCGCGACGTGGTAGGCACGCTGTGCGCCCGGCACGAGGTATCGCTCGTGCTCAACACGACGGCGTTCGCGGCTTCGGCGATCGACGACGCCGAGCCTCAGGCGCTCGCGGGTGACGCACCCGTGCTGCAGGTGATTCTGAGCGGAGGCAATCGCGAAGACTGGGTGAAGGACAATCAGGGGCTGCATGCACGCGATATCGCGATGCACGTGGCCCTGCCCGAAGTCGATGGCCGCATCGTCACGCGTGCCGTGAGCTTCAAGGGACTGGCCTACCGCTGCGCGCGCACGCAGGTGGACGTCGTGCGCTATCGGGCCGACGCCGAACGCATCGCCTTCGTGGCCGAGCTGAGCCGGCGCTGGTGCCGGTTGCGGACGCTGCCGAACGGCGAGAAGAAACTCGCGCTCGTGCTGGCGAATTACCCGACGAGCGATGGCCGCATCGGCAATGGAGTGGGGCTCGATACGCCCGCGTCGGTCGTGACGATCCTCTCGATGCTGCGCGCGGCCGGCTACGGGCTTGGCGATGCGCTGCCCGAAGACGGCGACGCGCTGATACGCCACCTCACGCGCGGCGTAACGAACGATGCCGGCACGCGTGCAGCGAGGCCGGCGTTTCAGAGCTTCGCGCTCGATGAATACCTCGCGTGCCTCGCCGGATTGCCCGATTCCGTGCGCGAGGCCATCGACGCGCGATGGGGGGCACCCGAGGACGATCCGACCGTACGCCAGGGCCGCTTCATGATCGCGGGCTGGCGCTGCGGGCGGATTTTCGTCGGCATTCAGCCGGCCCGCACGCGCGATGCGGGCGACTATGCGAGCTATCACGATGCAGAGATCGTGCCGCCGCACGCCTATCTGGCGTTCTACTTCTGGCTGCGTCAGCGGTTCGCGGCCGATGCGCTCGTGCACGTGGGCAAGCACGGCAATCTCGAGTGGCTGCCGGGCAAGAGCGTCGCGCTCAGCGCGTCTTGCTGGCCCGACCTCACGCTCGGCCCGATGCCGCATTTGTATCCGTTCATCGTCAACGATCCCGGCGAGGGCAGTCAGGCGAAGCGCCGGGCGCAGGCCGTCATCATCGATCACCTGATGCCGCCGCTCACGCGGGCGGAGACGTACGGGCCGCTGCAGGATCTCGAGCGTCAGGTGGACGAGTATTACGATGCGCTGAGCGTCGATGCCCGCCGAGCCAGACTTCTGCGGCGAACGATTCTTTCGACGATCGTCGAGCATCGGCTGCACGAGGAGCTTAGCGTTGCGCCGCCGAGCGGGCAGGACGAGGAGGACGAACTGCTGACACGCGTCGATGCGTGGCTGTGCGAGCTCAAGGAAGCGCAGATCCGCGACGGACTGCATACGTTCGGACATTCGCCGGCCGGCAGGCAGCGGCGCGACACGCTGCTGGCGCTCGCGCGATTTCCGGCAGGCGATGGTCGCGACGCGAACGCGGGCCTCATCGATGCACTCGCGCGCGATCTCGGCATCGCGCATTTGTTCGATCCGTTGACGGCCGAATGGTCCACCCCTTGGGAGGGGCCGAGGCCCGCGCTGCTCGCGCGCGTAAGCGATGCGCCCTGGCGTCATAACGGCGATACGCGCGAGCGGCTCGAATTGTTGGCGGGCTCGCTGCTCGACTCGCTCTGCGGCGGTAGCGACGGCGCGGATGGCGGTGAATGTGGCAAAGCGATCGTGCAGACGCCCGATGTGCTTGCGGGTCTGCCTTGCGCGCAGCGCGTGCTTGCGCGGTTGCGCGACGAGGTGCTGCCGCGGCTCGATGCATGCGGGCCGTCGGAACTGCATCAGCTCGCGCGCGGCCTGGAAGGACGGTTCGTACCGCCGGGGCCGAGCGGATCGCCTTCGCGCGGTCGGCCCGACGTGCTGCCGACGGGCCGCAACTTCTATTCGGTCGATACGCGAGCGATCCCGACGCAGGCGGCCTGGTCGCTCGGGTTGAAATCGGCCCGCCAGTTGATCGAGCGGCATGTGCAGGAGCACGGCGATTACCCGCGCTCGATCGGGCTCTCGGTCTGGGGCACGGCGACCATGCGCACGGGCGGCGACGATATCGCGCAAGCGTTCGCGCTGCTCGGCGTGCGGCCGAAATGGGCGCCCGGCAGCCACCGCGTGACCGACTTCGAGATTCTGCCGGCGGGCGTGCTGGAGCGCCCGCGCATCGACGTGACGCTGCGCGTGTCGGGCTTTTTCCGCGACGCGTTTCCGAACGTCATTCATCTGTTCGATGCGGCCGTGCAGGCCATTGCCGCGCTCGACGACGAGCCCGAAGACGTCAACCCGATTCGTGCGCGCGTGCTGCGCGAGCGCGATGCCTGGATCGCGCGCGGGCTCGATGCAGAGGAAGCGCGCAGGCGCGCCGGCTGGCGCGTATTCGGCGCACGGCCCGGCACCTATGGAGCGGGCCTGCAGGAGATGATCGACTCGGGGCGGTGGCAGAGCGACGAAGACCTCGCAGCCGCCTATCGGAGCTGGGGTGGTTTCGCCTACGCGCAGGCCAGTGCGGGCGAGTCCGCGCCCGGCGCATTCGCGACGCGGCTCGCCACGATCGACGTCGTGCTGCAGAACCAGGACAACCGCGAGCACGACGTGCTCGACTCGAACGATTACTACCAGTTTCAGGGCGGCATGGTGGCGGCCGTACGGCACTTCGCCGGGCGCCAGCCTCATGTCTATCACGCCGATCACAGCAACCCCGCGGCACCGCGCGTGCGGCCGCTCGGCGAGGAGATCGCGCGCGTGGTCCGCTCGCGTGTGGTCAATCCGAAGTGGATCGACGGCGTGAAGCGGCACGGCTACAAGGGCGCGGCGGAGATGGCGGCGACGGTCGATTACCTCTTCGGCTACGATGCGACCGCGCGCGTGGTTGCCGATCATCAATACGCGCTCGTGGCCGACGCTTATGTCAACGATGGTGCGACGCGCGCCTTCTTGCAGCGACATAATCCGCACGCGCTGCATGCGATCTGCGAGCGGCTGCTCGAGGCGATCGGCCGTGGCCTCTGGCAGGAGCCCGGCCACTATCGCGCGCAGCTCGAAGCGCATTTGCTCGACGCCGAGCAGCATATCGAAGGATTCTCGTCATGAACGATGCTTACGATGCCCGTGCCACTTCGCGGGCCGAGCTTCCGAAGCCCTATCCGTTCAGCGCGCTGATCGGGCAGGAGCCCCTGCAGCAAGCGCTCCTGCTCGCGGCCATCGATCCCGGCATCGGCGGCGTGCTCGTGAGCGGCCCGCGCGGCACGGCGAAGTCGACCGCGGCGCGCGCGCTGGCCGAACTGCTGGCCGAGGGGCGATTCGTCACGCTGCCGCTCGGCGCGAGCGAGGAGCGGCTCGTCGGGACGCTCGACCTCGACGAAGTGCTGCGCGGCGGCACGGTGCGCTTTTCGCCTGGACTGCTGGCGCAGGCACACGAAGGCGTACTTTACGTCGATGAGGTGAACCTGCTGACCGACGCGCTCGTCGATGCTCTGCTCGACGCCGCGGCGAGCGGCGTCAACGTCGTCGAGCGCGACGGCGTTTCGCATCGCCATGAGGCGCGCTTCGTCCTGATCGGCACGATGAACCCGGAAGAGGGCGAACTGCGTCCGCAATTGCTCGATCGATTCGGCATGATGGTCGAACTCGCCAATTGCTTCGATCCGCTCGTGCGTCAGCGCATCGTCAAGGCACGGCTCGCGTTCGATGCGGACCCCGACGCGTTTCGTGCCGCTTGCGCGAGCGAGCAGCAGGCGCTCGCCAAACGGATCGAGCGTGCCCGCGCCGCGTTGTCGAGCCTTGCATTCGGCGACGACGTCCATGCGCGGGTCAGCACGCATTGCATCGAGGCGGCTGTCGATGGTCTGCGCGCCGATCTCGTCATGCTGCGTGCGGCGCGCGCGCTGGCGGCATTCGAGGGAGCGGAGTCGATTACGACCGCGCACGTCGATCGCGTGGCCGAAGCGGTGCTGCGGCACCGACGGCGCGAGCAGCCCGAGGCGCCGGCACAGGAGCCCGCACCGTCGCGGGCGTCCGACGATCGTGCCGCATCGGCCGATCGCGAGCGAAAGGAGGAAAGGAGGCCCGGCGAGCGCGACTCCGGGCGCACGGGCGCGAGCGGCGCCGGACAGGATGGCACCGGTGACGATTGGGGCTATCTGCCGCCCGAGCCGGTCGGCATCGCAGCTGTCAAGAACGTCGTACCCTTCGACGCAAAAAAACGCTGAGCCATCGAAAGGGCACCGCCGCTCCCGCACCGAGCGGTTTTCGATGGCGACGGGGGGCCGATTCATTCGCGCGGCGCGCGCCGGCTGGCATGCCTTCGGCGCGCATTGCATGGCTGCCGACGCTTGCCCGCAAGCGCGACAAACCATTGTCGGCCGGGCATCTGCGCTTTGCCGCGATGGAATCGCGCGCGGGCGTGTTGCACTGCTTCCTGCTCGATTGCTCCGCATCGATGCTGGGCGACGAAGGGCTGAAGACCGCGAAAGGTCTGCTGCTCGCCTCTTTCGATCGCGCGGCGGCGCTGCGCGAGCAAGCTGCGCTCATATGCTTCGGCGGGGCAGGCACTGCGCTGCGTTTCGGCCCTGCCGTGCCCCGCTGGTGGAACGAACGCTGGCTGCGTCCGATCGGTGCGGGCGGCGGCACACCGTTTTCGCGCGGCATTGCCGCCGCCTCGCAACTGCTCGAGCGCGCGCGGGCTCGGCAGCCTCAGCTGCAATGCGTCCTCTGGATCTTCACGGACGGCCGCAGCAGCGAGCAACCCGTACGGCCGAAGTCGGCCGATCGCATCGTTTTCGTAGACTGCGAGCGCGGGCGGCTGAGGCTCGAACGCTGCCGGACGCTCGCCGCTGCGTGGGGGGCCGAATGCGTGGGCGTCGACGAAATAATCGGTGCGCCATCCGCATCGTACTGAGCCGCCTGCGGCGACTCCGATATTCGAGCCTGCGGTGACCACGCGCGATCGCTTCAGGCTCGCAAGCTCAACGAGATGCCCCACCACCCAAAGCCATAGCCGCACCCTGCGCGGCGTCGGGCTGCGCAGGACCTGCTATCTGGCCGATAAGGGCACGTTGATCGCGAAATCGAAGGCGCGCACCCGGCTTGCGACGGACGCGATCCGATCGTTCAAGGCCGGTCTCCGTAGCTGCGCGGCGTGTAGATCCACTCGCCGTGCGGTCCTCCCGGAACGCCGCGCGTCGTCGACGATCCGACGATCACGGTCGTACGCATATCGACCTGATCCGAGCGCAGTTCGCCGAGCGTGGTCGTGGTAATCGCCGCGCCGGGGCGGCCGACGTCGCGGCCGAGCACCACGCGCGTATGCGGCTCGCGGTGCGCACGCACGATTGCGAGCGCGCGATCGAGCTGCCACGGGCGCGCGCGTGAAATCGGGTTGTAAAACGCCATGACGAGATCCGCCTGTGCGGCATGGCGCAACCGATCTTCGATCACGGCCCACGGCTTCAAATTGTCCGACAACGACAACACGCAGAAGTCATGGCCGAGCGGCGCACCGGCTTCGGCGGCGGTCGCCATCGCGGCGGAGATCCCGGGCAGGATGCGCAATTCCACCGCGTGCCAATGCGGGTTGTCCGAGGCGTCGAGCGCTTCGAGCACGGCGGCTGCCATGGCAAAGATGCCCGGGTCGCCCGACGAGACGACCGCCACTGTCCGCCCTTCGCTCGCGAGCGCAAACGCATGCCGCGCGCGCTGCAGCTCTTCGCGGTTGTCGCTCGCGTGTACGCGCTGATCGTCGCGAAACGGGCCGGCCATTCTGACGTAGGTTTCATAGCCGAGTACGTCGTTGGCTTCGGTTAGTGCGGCTCGTGCCGCAGGCGCCATCAGTTCCGTGCTGCCAGGGCCCAGCCCGACGACATAGAGCCGGCCGCGTGCCTGCCCGAGCGTTGCAACATCGATGGGTTTCCCAGCGACACCAAGCGCGATATCGTCGCAAGGCGCCAGTGCTTCGTGAGGCTGATGCAAAGCGGCCGCAAGCAGCCATGAAGCGGGCCATCCGTTTGCCCCGCTTTCGTTTTCGGCGTGGCCGGCATGCGCCGCGCTGTTCGAGTTCACCGAATTTGACGGAAGGTCCGCGCCGGATCCCGGCGCACTGTCGCCACCGCTGGACTCGCCCGTGACCGCCGCGAATCGCAGCGGCACGCCCAGTGCTCTCGCTGCTTCTGCCAACGCCGGGTCGGACATCGCCCACATCGGCGCAAGCACGGCCGCGAGCGAGAGCGGGGCCAGACCGGATTCACGCAACGCCTGACGGATGCGTGCCGCGATCGATAGCTCATCGGATGCCGCCCGCTGGGGGCAGACCGCCGCAACGACACTGCGCGGATGAATCACGAGTTCGTCGGCGCGCTCCGCCGAGGTTTGCGGCGTGATGCGAATCGTGTGCGCCGCAGACGGATCGCGTGGCAGCGTCGCATCGTCGAGCCACGGCGCTTCGCCTTCGATGCGCGTGGCGTGGCCCGCCAGCAGATCGGACACGAAGCGCTTGCCCTGCTCGAGGCTGGCCAGCGCGTAGCCCTGCGGTGGGCTGAGCAGGCAGGTGCCGAAGCGCAACTCGCCGCTCGTCGTGATGGCGGGTGCCACGTCGAGCGCGCGTGCGATCTCGCGCGCCATCGCATTGACGCCGGCCAGCCCGCCGAGCAACGGCACGACGGCGCTGCCATCTTCCGCTACGGCGAGCACGGGCGGTTCCATGCCCTTGTTGGCGAGCATCGGCGCAACACACCGAATCACGATACCGGCCGCGCAAAGCGCGACGATCGGCGTGCCGCTCGCGTAGAGCGCGCGCAGATGCGCGCCGAGTTCGGCGAACGCGACGTCGGCCTCGACACGCGATTGCAGGCCGTGCACTTGTGCGCCCGCACAGGCCGCCTGAAGCCGGCGCGCGGTCGCCAGCGCGCTCGGCGCGAGCACGACGATGGCGGGTGCGCGCGTCATGCCTGCCATTTTTCCCCCGGCACGACGAGCAGCGAGAAGTAGGGCGATGCCATCGGGTCGACTTCAGCGAGCGGCACGATGCGTTGGTTGGCCATCGTCGCGCGCTCGACGTAGAGCGCGCGATGCGAGAGGCCAAGCTCGACGAGCACGCGCCGCACCTTGTCGAAATTGCGGCCGAGTTTCATGACGACGGCGGCATCGGCCTCGGCGAGACGCCGCCGCAATTCGTCTTCCGGCAATACGCCCGAAAGCACCGACAAGCTCTGGTTGCGATAGACGAGCGGCGCGCCGAGCACGGCCGTGCCGCCGAGCATCGAGCAGACGCCGGGCACGACTTCCACGTCGAAGCGTTCGGCGAGTCGATCGTGCAAATACATATAGGACCCGTAGAAGAACGGGTCGCCCTCGCAGATCACGGCCACGTCGCGCCCGCTCTCGAGATGCCCGGCCACGGCGGCGGACGCCGTGTCGTAGAAGTCGGCGATGATCGCTTCGTAGCAAAGCGGCGGTTCGAGCGCTTCGGTCGTCACCGGATAGACGAGCGGCACGCGCGTCTGTTCATCGCCGAGATAGCCTTCGACGATGCTGAACGCGTTGCCCTTTTTCCCCTTCGCCACGAAATAAGCGACGACAGGTGCCGCCCGCAGCAACCGCAGCGCCTTGAGCGTCAGCAGTTCCGGATCGCCGGGGCCCACGCCGATTCCATAAAGGCGGCCGCGCGTCGTCATTCCGCCTCCGATGCGAGCGCGTTGACGGCGGCGGCGGCCATCGCACTGCCGCCGCGCCGGCCCTGCACGGCGACGAACGGCACGCCCCGGCTGTCTGTCGCGAGCATCGCTTTCGATTCGGCCGCGCCGACGAAGCCGACCGCGAAGCCCAGTATCAGCGCGGGCCGCGGTGCCCCGGCATCGAGCATTTCGAGCAGGCGAAAGAGTGCGGTGGGCGCGTTGCCGATCGCCACCACGCTGCCGGCGAGATGTGGGTGCCACAGTTCGAGCGCCGCGGCCGAGCGGGTATTGCCGAGCGAGCGCGCAAGATCGGGCACCGAGGGGTCGCCGAGCGTGCAGACGACGGGATTGTCGGCCGGCAGCCGCGCGCGGGTGATGCCGTCGGCAACCATGCGCGCGTCGCAGAGAATCGGTGCGCCGTGCGCCAGCGCCTCGCGCCCGGCCACACCCGCGCCTTCCGAAAAACGCAGATCGGCGACGATATCGGTCATGCCGCAGGCATGGATCACGCGGACGGCGAGTTTCTCGAGGTCGGCGGGAATGAGAGAAAGATCGGCTTCGGCGCGAATCGTTGCGAACGATTCGCGATAGATCGCCTGGCCGTCGCGGAGATAGTCAAGCATGGTTCGGATGAGGTTGGTCCGCCGCGCGCAGGCGATCGGCGGCTTCGTCTATGGTCAGATGCGAGGCGATGCGCGTGCCGAAGCGGTGCGCGCAATCGGCGCCGCCGCGATGCGGGGCGGCGGGCGATGCGTCTTCGCGCCGGTGAAGGTCGTAGCGCCCGGGCGCGACTGCGAGCAGCGTGTAGGGCGCGCAATGTGCCGCGGCGCAGGAGCGAATACAGCCGGTCAGATGGACGTGCACGCTTGCGGGCAGCGATCGCGCGAGCGAAAGCGCATCCGCTTTCGTATCGGCAAGGCTCTTGGCGCAACCGCTCGAGCCGGCACAGGCGATCAGGCGCGCAAGCGGATGCCCTGCGTCGCGTATGAAGCCGAGCGTATCGAGGCCCGTTTCGAGGGGAGGTACCGCCTGCTCCGCAATGTCGGGCAAGAGAACCCCTTGCCATGGGGTGATGCGCAGCGTGCCGTTACCATGCACGCTCGCGAGCTGCGCGAGCGCATGCAGCGTCGAGGAGTCGATCCGGCCTAACGGCGGCTGGCCGCCGACGTACCAGCGGCCGGCCTGCTTTTGCCGATGAGTGCCGAAACGCAGCGACGCATCGGCGCGATCGCGTCGCCATGCGGAGATATCGACACCGCGGCGCAGCGGCCCGTCGAAGCGCAGCGCGAGACGATGCAGCACGGCGTCGAGGCCATGCCGGTTCAGGACGTGGCGCATGCGCGTTTCGTCGGGGCCGGCCAGGTCCAGGAACGTGTGCAGCAACGCCCGAACAAATGCCGCGGCGTTCGCATGCGATACGGCACCGAGTGCGTAGTCCGCGGGCGTCGACGGCTGGCCGGCCAGACCGAATGCGTACAGCGGTTCGCCGGCGTCTGGCGGCATCGCGCAAAGCCAGACGTCGTGCGGATGGTCGACGGCCGCAAGGCGCTCGCCGCCGTCGAGCAGCACGGCAAACTTCGGCGAAAGCGAGGCAAAGCGCGGCTCGCTTTGGAGCAGAGCGAGAAGTTCGGCGGCGAGCGGCCTCGTGTCGACGATCGACGCTTCGTCGCGCCCGGCAGTGGGGCTCGTCATCACGTTGCGTACGTCGTCGGCGGCGGCGAGGCGCGCACCGAGTCCTTCCTGGCCTTCGCCGCCTTCCGGGCCACGCTCGTCGGGCCCGGCGTGTGCGCCGGCAGTGCTCGTGCCGTCGGGCCGCAGCGGCCCGAGCCCGGCATCGAGCAAGCGCGCGACGAGTGCACGCTCCTGGCCGGGCCGCACGCCGCGCAACTGGAGATTGGCGCGATTCGTCAGTTCGATGACGCCCGACGCGTGCGCGCGCGCCGCATCGGCAACCGCCACGGCCTGCGCCGCGCTCAGTTCGCCGCCCGGCAGCTTGATGCGGCACAGTCCGCCATCGCGCGCCGCAACGATGCGTGCGAGCGCGGGGCAGGCCGAAGGCCGGACAATGAAAGACGGATCCTGGTTCAAGAGATCATGCGCGCGGCGCACCGTTGCGTCGCGCAGTGGCTCGGCCCGTCTCCCGGAGAGAAGGACGCGGCACCGGTTCACCCCGCCCGGTATCGGCTTGCGCGAAAGTTTTGGCCGGCAGGTCTCCTGGCTTGCAGGTCGTCGACCGGCGCCGGCCTTCCCGGTCCGCCTCGAAGACGGCCAGTGGCGCATGAGGCGCGGACTCGCTGCATACAGTTGCGGGGGCAGCCACAGCTCGGCTGTGTTCCCTTTTCAGCCCCGAGGGGCACCGGCGAAGCGGTATTATGCCCCTTTTCGCGAACACGGCGAACACGGCGAACACGGCGAAACGGCGCGCGTGCCGCGCACGCGTGTTTCGTGCGTGGATACGTAAAGTAAACAGACCCGATGCAAGGATGAATGCAATGCCGGCCTGGCTTACGGTGGTAGGGATCGGCGAAGACGGATTTGGCGGGCTTGGCCGCGCGGCGCGCCGGGCGTTGCTCGATGCGTCGGTGATCGTGGGCGGCGAGCGCCATCTGGCGATGCTGCCGGCGCGGCTTCGCGCGCGGCGCGAGCGCTGGCCGCGGCCGTTCGACATTGCCCCGGTGCTCGCGCTGCGCGGCGCGCCGGTATGCGTGCTCGCAAGCGGCGATCCGATGCTTCACGGCGTGGGCGCCACGCTCGCACGCGCACTGCCGCGCGAGGAATTCGCGGTGCTGCCGTCGGCCTCTTCGCCGTCGCTCGCGGCAGCCCGGCTCGGCTGGCCCTTGCAGGACGTGGCCGTCGTTTCGCTCGTCGGGCGGCCATTGGCCACGCTCAATGCGCATGTGCGCGATGGCGCGCGGCTTCTCGTGCTGAGCCGCGATGGCCATTCGCCGGCGGAAGTGGCGGATTTGCTGAACGCGCGCGGCTTCGGCGCCACAGCCATGCACGTGTTCGAGCATCTGGGCGGCCCGGCCGAGCGGTGGACCGAAACGACGGCGCAGGCGCGCGAACGCGCCGAGGTGGCGAGACTCAATCTCGTCGCGCTCGAGTGCCGCGTCGGCGGCGCGGCGTCGGCCGTTTCGCTGCCGCTTACGAGCGGCTTGCCCGATCAGGCATTTTTCAATGACGGCCAACTGACGAAGCGGGACGTGCGTGCGATCGCGCTCGCGCGTCTGGCACCGCTGCCGGGTGCGCTGTTGTGGGACGTCGGCGCCGGCTGCGGGTCGATCGGCATCGAATGGATGCGTGCGCATCCGAGCTGCCGCGCGATCGCGGTCGAGGCCGATCCCGCGCGGCAGGGCTTTATCGAGCGCAATCGCGATGCACTCGGGGTACCGGCGCTGGAGCTCGTCGCGGGCCACGCGCCCGAGGCGCTCGCTGCACTGCCCGAACCCGATGCCGTGTTCGTTGGCGGCGGCGTGACGACGCCGGGCGTGCTCGACGCCTGCTGGGAGAGGCTGCGCGCGGGTGGGCGGCTGGTCGCCAACGCCGTGACGCTCGAAGGGGAAGCCGCGCTCGTGGCGTGGCGCGCGCAACATGGCGGCACGCTGACCCGCATCGCGCTGGCGCACGCCCAGCCGCTCGGCGGATTCGAAACCTGGCGCCAGGCGTTGCCGGTCACGCTTTACGAGGTGACGAAGCCGTGCGAGCCGGCTCCTGTCCCGGCCCGTGCCAGCCACATGACGAACGACGATGCGCGACGAGACGCCTGAGGAATCGCGCCCGCTGCGCAGCGGCTATACGACGGGCAGTTGTGCCACGGCCACTTCGCTCGCGGCTGCGCGACTTCTTCTGACGGGGGTGGCGAGCGACGTCGCCGAGATCGTGCTGCCGAAAGGGCAGCACGTGCCGATGGCGCTCGTGTTTTGCCGTTATGCGCAAGGCGATGTGCGCGCAGCCGAAGCGGGCACGGTCAAGGATGCCGGCGACGATCCCGATGTCACGCATGGCGCCGTCGTGTTCGCGCGCGTCGAGCTGAGCGCCGAGCCGGGCGTGCGCTTTCATGCCGGGGCGGGCGTGGGCACGGTGACGCGCGCCGGCCTCGTCGTGCCCGTGGGCGAGCCGGCGATCAACCCCGTGCCGCGGCGCATGATGACCGAGCATCTTGCCGAGCTTGCCGCCGAGCACGGTTATAGCGGCGGCTTCGAGGTGACGATCGGCGTGGAGGGGGGCGAGGCGCTCGCGCTGAAAACGATGAACCCGCGGCTCGGCATCGTCGGCGGACTCTCGATTCTCGGAACGACCGGTATCGTGCGGCCCTTCTCCTGCTCGGCTTATATCGCGTCGATCCATCAGGGCATCGATGTGGCGCGTGCGAACGGCTATGCGCATCTCGCCGCCTGCACCGGCAACGCGAGCGAGGATGCGATGCGCGCGCGCTACGCGCTGCCCGATATCGCACTGATCGAGATGGGCGACTTCGCCGGTGCCGTCCTCAAGTACATGCGCCGCGCGCCGGTGGCGCGCCTCAGCATTTGCGGCGGCTTCGGCAAGCTCAGCAAGCTGGCGGGCGGCCACCTCGATCTCCACAGCCGGCACTCGAGTATCGATTTGATCCAGCTCGCCGATTGGGTGGCCGGCGCCGGCGGCGATGAAGCGCTGCAGGCACGCATACGAGCCGCGAACACGAGCCAGCAGGCGCTCGCGATCGCGCGCGATACGGGCGTGCCCCTCGGCGACATCGTTTGCCGGCACGCACTCGACGTGGCGCGCGCGATCGTTCCGGCCGAAGTGGCACTGGAGACGTTCGCGATCGACCGGCAGGGCAACATCGTCGGAGAGGCGCAATGAATGCGTATGCCAGTAGGCGTGTCTTGCTGCTCGGGGGCACCGGCGACGCGCTGAAGATCGCGCGCACGCTGGGCCCGGGAGATGTCTACAGCCTCGCGGGGCTCGGGAAGGTACCCGACGATCTCGTCTGTGCCGTTCGCGTGGGGGGCTTCGGCGGCGCCGAGGGCCTTGCGCGCTATATCGTCGAAGCGGGCATCGGGCTGGTCGTCGACGCGACTCATCCGTACGCGGCGCGGATCAGTGCGAACGCCGAGAGCGCCTGCCGTGCGGTGCGCGTACCGTACTGGGCACTGTTGCGCGCCGCATGGGAACCGCGGCCCGGCGACGATTGGCGCTTCGTCGAAAACTGGCAGACGCTGGTGGAAGCGCTTGCGTGCCACGCCAGACCGCTTTTTACGCTGGGCCGCGAGCCCCTTGCGCATCTGGGCGAGATTCCCGTGCATCAGTATTGGGTCGTGCGGTGCCTCGATGCGCACGCCGGCAACGAGCGTGCGCATATCGTCGACGCGCGCGGCCCGTTCTCGATCGAGGACGAACGGGCGCTCTTCGATGCCTGGCGCATCGACGCGGTGGTCAGCAAGAACAGCGGCGGCAAGGCCACCGAAGCCAAACTGGAGGTTGCCCGTGAGCGAGGTTTGCCGGTGATCATGCTGCGGCGACCGGCGCTGCCGGCGGCCGATCGGGCATTCTACGATCCGGTAGCCGTCGTCGAAGCGATCCGTTCGTCCGACTGACTGGGTTTGCCGCCGTGGGCGGCGCGCGGACATGAAGCGGTCGGAACGGTTGAAGCGGTTGGAGCGGTTGAAGCGGTTAAAGCGGTCGTTCGTCAAAGGCAGGCGGAGTTATTCATGACGGTGTTTTTTATCGGCGCGGGGCCAGGTGACCCCGATCTCATCACGGTGAAGGGGCAGCGTCTCGTTCGGACCTGTCCGGTCATTCTCTATGCCGGCTCGCTCGTGCCGCCGGCCGTGCTCGAGGGGCACCGGGCCGAATCGGTCGTGAATACGGCCGATCTCGATCTCGATCGGATCGTTGCGTTGATTGCCGAGGCGCATGCAAAGGGACGGGACGTGGCGCGCGTGCATTCGGGCGACCCGTCGCTGTATGGCGCGATCGGCGAGCAGATCCGCCGGATCCGCGCGCTGGGCATTCCGTACGAGATCGTCCCGGGCGTGACGGCAACGGCCGCATGTGCCGCCACACTCGGATGCGAGCTGACGCTGCCCGGCATCTCGCAGACGCTGATTCTCACGCGCTACGCGACGAAAACGGCCATGCCCGAAGGCGAACAGCTTGTGGACCTTGCGCGGCACCGCGCAACGATGGCCATTCATCTCGGCGTGCGGCACCTCGCACGCATTGTGGACGAACTGACGCCGCATTACGGTGCCGATTGCCCGATCGCGGTCGTCTATCGCGCGAGCTGGCCCGACGAGGAGCGCGTGACGGGCACGCTCGCCGATATCGTCGACAAAGTGCGGCAGACCGACATCGAGCGCACAGCGCTGATCGTCGTGGGCCGTGTGCTGGCGGCCGAGGGCTTTGCGGATTCGTCGCTTTACGCGCCCGGTTAGGGCACGCTCTCGTGGTCGAATACTGGCCGATGTCCCTGGTCGTTGGAGACCACACGGGCATGTAAACGCGCCGCGGCTGGCGGGCGCACTTCACCGCCTCATTCGACTCGGTAGCGCGAGACGGCCTCGGGATTCCAGTCGATGCCGTTGCCGGCCGTCTCGTTGGGAATCGCATTGCCGTCGACGATGCGCATCGGTTCGCGCAGCACCGGATTCGCGTAGTCGTAGTACTGGAGCCAGTGTGCGGTGGGCGTGACGGCCATCAAGTGTGCGCTGATTTCCTGGTAATTGTGTGTGCTGACCGACAGCGACGCCGCGTCGGCCAGCGCCGCACCTTGCAGCCAGCGCGCCACACCACCGATCTTCACCAGGTCGAACATCAGCAGGTCGGACGCGCCGGCGGCGATGCACTTGGCCAGCTCGTGGATCCCGAAGCAGTTCTCGCCCATCTGGATCGGCGTGGCGGTGGCGGCGGCGATGCGGGCGTGGCCTGCATAGTCATCCTGCCGGGTCGGCTCCTCGATCCAGCCCAGGCCCAGTTCGTCGAGCGCGCGGCAGCGACGTATCGCTTCGTCCACCGTCAGGCCTTGGTTATAGTCGATGCAAAGCATCGAGCGGTCGCCCAGCACCGATTTCACGGCCCGCACCACCTCCAGGTCCTGCTCGAGCGTGATGTGGCCGATCTTGATCTTCATCGCGCGAAAGCCATTTTCGACGGACTGTTCAGCCAGCTTGCAGCTTACCTCGGAGCCGAACATGCCGATGCTCGAATAGGCCGGAATCGGCTGCGGCGTGCCGCCTAGCGCGCGTACCAGTGGGACGTCGAGCGCGCGTGCGTGCGCGTCCCACAGCGCCATCTCGATGCCGGCGATCGCCATGCTGATGAGCCCGGTGTTGCCAACCAGATGGAAAAGCGATTCGAGTGCGTCACGCGTGTCGAGCGGTGCGAGCGGCTTGCCTTCGAGGTGTTCGCCGAGCGACGTGATGAGCGAGGTCAGCGGCTTGAGCACGAGTGGGGTGAAGACGAACAGGTAGGCATGCCCGGTCACGCCCTGATCGGTATGCAAGTCGATCAGCACGAACGGCGCATCGGCGATCGTGCCGCTGGCGGTGCGGATCGGGTTCGACATCGGCAGGCGTACTGGGGTGGCTTTCAGCTCGCGAAACTTGAGGCTTGGCGTCATCGATCATCTCCTTGGAGGGCGGTAAGGCGTACCGCGACGGCGCGCAATGGCGCAGCTACCACTGCGCGCAGACCACTACGAGCCCGGAGGTCACGAGCGCGATGCCCCAGCCCTCGATCGCCCCGAGTTTCTCGCGGAGGACGCGGCGAGAAACCAGATAGCTGAACAACACCTCGACCAGCCCCAAGGTGCGCACGTCGGTGGCACCGTGCAGCGCCAGCGAGGTTAGCTCGCCGATGGTGGCGAGTGCGCCAACCGTGCCGACCATCAGCGAGAAGCGCCAGACGCGCAGGATCACGAGCAGCCCCGGGCGATTGGTGGCCAGCAAGTAGCCGCCGAGCAGCACCGACTGGATCGCCTGCGCCCACAGCACGCCCCACGCGCCGTTCAGCCAGGGCGTGACGTGCGGCTGCTGGAGCGCGGCGGCGCGATAACCGACCGCCATCAGCGCGAACAGCGCACCCGCACCGAGCCCGTAGAGCGCGGAGCGGCCGAGCCAACTGCCGGCCATGGCGATGCCCTGCCCGCGCCTCGGAAAGGTCAGGAGGATCACGCCGAGCATCGCGATCAGCATGCCGAGGATCGACAGCTCGCCGGGTACCTCGCGCAGGAACAGCAGCGAGAACAGCGCGACCTGTACGGGCTCGGTTTTGGAATAGGTGACCGCCACTACGAAGTTGCAATGCCGGATCGCAACTAGCAGGAGCGCGGTGGCGCTCAGCTGCGCGACCGCGCCAAGCGTGAGCCAGCCCGCCCACGCCGGCGTTACTGTGGGCATGCTGCCGCCAAGGCGTGCAAGCAGCAGCAGCCAGATGGACGCGGCTGGCAGCCCGTACAGGAAGCGCACCAAGGTGGCGGGCAGCGTACCGGCCTGCGCCGTCAGACTGCGCTGCGCTGCATTGCGCACGGTGCGCCCGAAGGCGGCGCACAGCACGATGGGCACCCAGGCCCATTCCCACGTGATCGAAGTGAGCGTTGCCATATCCAGGCCGTCAGGGGGAGGGCTGCTGTATCGGCACGGCAGGGCAGCCACTCGCCCGGTCGGCGCCGCCGGAAAATGCGTCAGTTCACTTTCTTCCAGACGGAGATTGGCACATCGCCGTTCGGACGGGCCACGACGCGATAACTCAATTCGTCACCGCGTATTCCGTAAGTCCGCTGTTGTTGCGCGCCTTCCCAATTCGGAAACGACGCATGTTGAATATGGAAAACCAGAATATGCTTGGCGGGATCGACTTCGAGCGTGCCGAAATGCGTGCTCGAACCCATCACCGCGCCCTTGTATTCGGCCGCAGTGCCGGTTGCTTTGTCTCCAGAGCTGAAGCGCTCGCGTTCCTCTCTGAAAATCTGCAGCGAATAACGGCCCTCGCCGTCGATTATCAGCAGGCCTGAGGGCGCCGCGCCATAGTCGCGGCCGCGCGTGCCGTCGGGGTGTTCCACATCGGCCGCGACCAGCGTCCAGGTACCTGCCAGCGCCGACGTCGCGCTGTCAGCTAGAGCGTGCAGCGGCAACGCGAGAGACGCGCACGCGAGTATCGCCGCCACGCCGCGCTTGAATGACCATTCTGTTTTTTTAACCATACTCCGGCTCCATAATGATTTGAGTTCGACATTATTTCATTTCCATTACCGATCGATCAGCCAATCCTTTCTACTTGACAGGCTGCCGAAATACACCCCGACAGAAGCGGCCTTTCTGCACCTGCGTGATTGCCGCCGTAAGGTTTATTGCATTGCGCGATCTTAGCGAACATTCGTCGCTTTGGGGATGGTTTGAATTTCCGGTCTCATTGCTATCCTGCAACTGCTGCTGCGGCTGAAGCGGGGGGCGGGATGGGCGAGCGCAGGCATCGCAGTCCATGTGCTAGGCGGCGCGGACCGTGACTGTGGCGGCGGCGGCCACTGCCGCAGCCACAGTCGGCATCACGCGCTCGTCGAAAATGTCCGGGATGATGCGCCCGGCATCGAGCGCGGCGCCATCGACAAGCTTCGCCAGCGCGTGCGCGGCGGCCAGCTTCATCGCATCCGAGAATTTCGCGGCGCCAAGGTCGAGGATCCCGCGAAACAGACCCGGGTAGGCCAGCCCGCCGTCGATCTGGTTGGGCAGATCGCTGCGCCCGGTCGCCACGATCGCATCGACCCCCCGCAGATCCGCCGGCATGATTTCCGGTTGCGGATTGGCGAGCGCGAAGATGATGGGGTGCTGCGCCATGAGCCGCATGTCGTCGGCCGTGACCACGCCCGGCCCGGAGACGCCGAGAAACACGTCGGCACCCGCCAGTACCTCGCGCAGCGTGCCGGTTTCCCGATCGGGGTTCGCGTGCTCGGCGAACCAGAGCTTGGCGTCGTTGAGGTCGGTGCGGCCGCGATAGATCGCCCCCGCGCGGTCGCAGCCGATCAGCCGGCGCACGCCGAGGTTCAGGAACATCTTCGCGCAGCCCGTGCCGGCTGCGCCCGCACCCACCATCACCACCTTGATGTCTTCGATGCGCTTGCCCACGAGCTTGAGCGCGTTGACGAGCGCCGCCCCCGCCGAGATCGCTGTGGCGTGCTGGTCGTCGTGCAGCACGGGGATCTCGAGCCGCTCGTGCAGGAGCGCCTCGATGTGGAAGCAGCGCGGCGCGGAGATATCTTCCAGCATAACCGCGCCGAACGCCGGGGTGATGCACGCGACCGTTTCGACGATTTTGTCGGGGTCGGCGGTGGCCAGGCAGATCGGCACCGCGTTGAGGCCGGCGAAGCGGCGGAATACCAGCGCCTTGCCTTCCATTACAGGCAGCGCCGCGTGCGGTCCGACGTTGCCGATACCCGACACGGCGGTGCCGTCGGTGACGATGGCGACCGTATTCTGGCGGATGGTGTAGCGCCGGATCAGCGACGGATCGCGATGGATCGCGGCGGCGACGTGGGCGAAGCCCGGGGTATAGACGCGCGCGAGATCCTCGCGCGTGTCGATGCGAACCTTGCCGACGACTTCGAGCTTTCCGCCGAGGTGGGCGTCGAAAGCCGGATGGGACAGATCTGTCATGAGCGTTTCCGACAAAGCGGGGATCAGAACCGCCGGCGAGGCCTCCAGCAGACGGTGGCCGCCCGGGCTGTCCGTACCGTCACTGGTACGTGATGTGAAAGCGCGCGTCCGATTCCTTCTCGATCGTCTCGACCGATTGGGCGAGCGAGGCACGGTCGACTTCCCAGAGCGCGTCCATCACGCAGATCGCACGGTCCGAGTTCTCGAGCTTTGCACCGGCCTTCACGTGCAGTTCGAGCACGTCGGGCGTGCGTCCGCCCGCGTCGTACGCGATCGATGCCACCGTACGGCCCTTCTCGCCGTACTTGCTGACGAACACCGTGGCCCGATCGCTGCTTGCGGCGACGGCGCGCCCGCCTTGCGAGACGCGATCCACGAAGCCGTGGAACGCGGGCAACTCTGCCTCGTCGCGCAACAGCAGCGAGCGCAGCCAGAGTTCGAGCATCGATACGCCAATGATTCGCTCGGTGCTGGCATTGATGAGGCTGCCGCCCATGCGCGGGTTGATCTCGACGATTTCCCAGCGGCGCCGCGCCTCCCAGTACTTCATTTCGACGTGGTATGCCCCGTTAATCAGCCCTATCCGGCTCAGGCACTCGGACACGAACGCGGCACCTTCCTGCAGTATGGCCTCGGGCAGGCACAGGGGGGGCGAGATCGACATGCTCTCCAGGGTGGTGCGCTGCAGGCGCTCGACGCGCGCCTTTTCGTGGACGCAGACCACGCGCGGGCGGCCCGCCGCCGCAATCTCGAAACTGAATTCCGGTCCCTCGACGAATTCCTCGGCGAAAAAGCTGAATTTGCCCATGAAGATCGAGGACAGCTTGCCGTCGTTGTGCATCTGCGCCTGAATCGCGGGTAGGTCGCGCAGATCGTCAGGGTGGGTCAGGATGAAGCAACCAAACGAGGCGGCACCCCGCACCGGCTTGACGAACCAGCGGCGCGACGGATCCAGGTCGGGGCCGCCTGCCCCGGTCTCGATCGGCTCGCAGGCCACCTCGCTCAGGCCAGCGTCGCGCAGAAACGTGCGGCAGCGGAACTTGTCGAGTGCGAGTGCGAGTGCCGCGCCGGGCGCATCGCGCGCGCCGAGCGTGGCGTTCAATTCGGCCATCAGCAACCGGTAACCCTCGAAGGTAGCGATGGCGGCGCGCAACCGGTAGCCCGCCTGTTCGAAGTGGCGCGCCGCGACCGTGACGTCCTCCGTACGCAGCTCGGTTGTGTCCGCCAGTTGCCAGGCGTCAAGAAACGCCTGGTTGCGCTCGAACACGGCTGCGTCGGCTGGCCGGGAGCTGACGGCAACGAACGCGAGATCGCGCGCCGCGAGCAGTGCGGCCAGCTCCTGTACGAACGAATTGCCCTGGTGCATCAGCAAGATCACCGCGTCTTTCATTGCGTCACCTCCTCGGCGTGCGGCACTGTTTCCAGCGTCTTTTGGTAGGCCAGCAGCGCGTCCACCAGCTTGCCTGCGCCTTCCCGGCACGGATCGACTACCGGCAGGCCGGTTTGCTGCGCGAGCGCGTCTGCCTCGGAGCGATACTCGGCGTCGCTCAGGCCCGCGCTGTTGACGCTGATCGCCACCACCTTCGCCGGCCGCTCGAATACCGTGAGCGCCTCGTTGAGCCGGATCAGCTCGGGAATCGGCCGGATCCTGGTTTCCCACACCTTGGTGCGTTCGAGCCCGAGCCGGTGGCAGAAGATCAGCGCGTGCGGCAGTCCGCCGTGCAGCAGCGCCAGCGCGATGCCGCTCGCGCCGATGTGATTGAGCGAGCCCTGGCCTTCGAGCACCACCCAGTCGTTGCCCTCGGCGGCGTCCAACACGACCTTCTCGGCGGCGCCCGCCACGAAGTCGCTCGGGATGCAGTCCACCACGATGCCGGTGCCGGAGATCAGCATGCCGGTCTGGCCGGTTGCGGCGAAGCCCGTGCGGATGCCGCGACGATTGGCTTCCAGACTCACTTCGAGCGCCGTGGTCTTTTTGCCGATGTTCGAATCGCTGCCGCAGGTGTGGGCCACGAAGCAGGGCAGCGCGAGCACGCGCGCCTTGTTCAGTTCGAGCGGCACCGGCTCCTTGGTTTCCCAGATCGTGATGCCGGCGGCGTCGGCCGCCGCGGCGATGTCCGGATCGGAGCGCAGCCGGAAATGGATGCAGTTGATGATATGCAGGCCGCCACGGATCGCTGTGATGATTGGCGCCTTCCAGTTCGGCGGGAGCTGCGCCGAATGCAGTCCTTTGCCGATCAGCAGCACTTCCGGTTTGGCCTCGAGCGCCTGCTCGACGTTCGCGACTACCGGGATGTTGCCGCCGTAGCCGATCACCTCGCTCACGCGCTTGCCGGCCTGGGTGCTATCGATCACGGCAAGCGCGGATTCCGGCCGGTAGCGGAGGTAGGAGGCGGCTACCTTGCTGGTGAAGAGGCCGAAGCAGCCCTCGGCGAAGACGACACATCGTTTGGCAAGTAGTTCGGCATGGGTAAGCGTCCGCATGGGAGTCTCCTGTTGTAAATCGACAGAGGCAGTTGAAACGGGAGTGGTGACCAGTTCGTAGCGGGCGACGACCTCGCGGATCGACGCGAGTACCTCGCGCTCACTGGCGCCCTCGATCAGAAAGCGGCCGCCCTGCAGGTGCGTGTAGCCGCCACCAGTGTCCGTCAGCAGGTCGCCTGGCGCCGGAATCAGTTCACGATAGAGGCCGGGGATGCGGCCGAGCAGCGAGCCTGCCGAGACGACTCGGCGCGGCAGCGGGGTCGGCCGCGGGATCGTCACCCAGCCGGCACTTCGCGGTGGGGATATCACCGGCAGCGCGACGGGCAGATCGAGCGCGGCGTCTACCCACAGGCGGAACAGGTTGATGCCGAACGCGCGATGAACCGTATAGGGCACGTCGGCGCCGGGCACGCGGGCGCCGACTTCCAGGAAGATCAGCTCGCCGTCGCGATTGAACAATTCGAGGTGAAACGCCGAGCCGCGCAACGCCAGCGCGCGCAGGCAGGCGAGCGCGAACGTGCGGCATGCGCGCGCTAGCGGCGTGTCGGTCTCGATCACCGAGCCGAGCGGCACGCCGGCCTCGAAGTTCAGGCACGACGAGATATAGCGGCTTACGCAGAGGAATAAGCAGTTGCCCGCCTGATCGAGCACGCCGTCCACGTGCAGAATCTCGCCGTCGATGTATTCCTCGATTTCGTACTGGCCCAGATCAAGCGCGACGAGCGCGGCGCGCAGCGCGTCGGCCGAGGCCACCTTCTGTACCCCTTTGCTCGATGCGCCGCGAATCGGCTTGACGATCAGCGGAAAGCCGAGTTCGCGCGCGCGCGTCTCGGTCTGCTCGCGCGTGGTGCAGGCGAACCAGCGCGGTACGCGCAGGTTCGCCGCCTGAAGGACACGCTTCATCTGTGTTTTGTCGCGGAACCGGTCGACCTCCGCACGGGTCTGGCCGGGGATGTCGAAGCGCTCTCGCATGGCCGCTGCCGGGTCGAGCAGGTACTCCGAGAACGCCAGCAGATGCGATACCGGCCCGTGTTCGACGATGGCCCGCTTCACCTGCGCGGCGAGCGCCTCCGTATCGAGGAAATCGTCGACCCGATAAATGTGGCGCGGATCCTGTTCGAACGGCAGCCCGCGGCTGCCTTCCTCGTCGCAGAGGTAGCTCAGCACGTAGCGAGACGGAATGATTTCGTCGTATCGGCAGAGCTCATGATCCCACTGACGCCCGTTTCCATATTTCGGCCAGCGATTCATCACGAGGATGTGCGGTTTCATGGTGACCCCGTTACTGATGGGTGGCGGGCTGGTGGGGCGGGGTGGAGTAGCCGCTCGACGTGGCGTGCAGCGGCTTGTCGAGCACGTGCTCGCCCTGCTGGAGCGCGTAGAGCGAGTTGAACGCCTTCTCCGTGATCGGCATCGGATAGGTGCCGGCCTCGCTTGTGACGAAGCGGCGCTGCTGCCCGCGCAGCAGGTAGGTACCCGGCTCGTTGTGCGCGGCGTGCGGGCCATAGTAGATCGGTAGCGCGTCGGCGGCGCGGTAGGCCGGGATGAAGCAGCGACGGTAGCGGTCCGAATGGTTCGGATCGGAGCGGTGCAGCACGCGGCAGTGCAGGAATACGGCGCTGCCGGCACTGCCCGCCGCGGTCTTTTCCTCGCAGCCGGACGGCAATTTGTCGACACCGACCTTGCCGCGGAAAAAGCCGTTTTCAGAATGGTCGTAGATCTGCGCCTTGTGCGAACCCGCCAGCACCCGCAGGCAGCCGTTGGATTCGGATGCGTCGTCGAGGTAGATGAGGCAGGCCACGAGCTTCGAATTGGTGTGCGGGTAGTACGAGAAATCCTGATGCCATTCCACCGGCGAGCCGACGCGCGGCCCTTTCATGTTGAGCTTGCTGTGGTGGAATACGATGTCCGGGCCGATCAGCGACTCGAGATGATCGAGCAAGCGAGTGTTTTCCTGCACGGCGCGAAACGCCGCGTGGCGCTTCGACGGTTGCCATATGCGCCGGATCACGGTGGGATCGCTCGGCTCGAGTTCCGCGACCTCGCGCAAGTCGGGGGCCGACGCGATAATTTCGTCTATGGCCGCGTGCATGGACGCGACCGCTTCGGTGTCGAGCATGTTCGGAACGACGAGAAATCCGTCTGCTTCGAACTGAGCGACCTGGGCGGGAGACAGGGGAAAAGACATGGCATTCTCGCAAAGTGGTTGAACACGGCGTGGCCGGCTCGTGTGATCCGGTGCTCCATGGGAAACCATCGTATCGGCCGCTATAGCGGGCGCCCAGATAGACGAAGGTATGGCATGACGCGTCATAGCCGGAGCTATCATCTGCTCGTCCGGTCGGGCACTGCCCATGCCGCGGGCGCGCAAGGCAGGTACTACGTTTTTGCGGCGCAGCGAGACTAATTCTCTTCGTGCAAGGCCAGCCAGGGCTCCGCATCGCTCGCGCTGTTGATGAGCCGCATGCCTCGCACCGCAGCCTTGGTTCGATTGGTTACGCCAAGCTTCTTGAACAGGATGCCGATATGCATCTTGACCGTGACGATCTCGATGCCGAGCAGATCGGCAATCGCCTTGTTCTGATAACCGCGGATGATGCAGACCAGAATCTGCTGCTGTCGGGATGACAGCTTGGGGGTGCCGTAGCACAGGTCCACCGTCGCGCCCTGTCGATGCTCGCCGCGCTGGCTCGGGGCCGGCCCGAACCCGTTGATCTCTGCCAGCGGCGGCGAGCGCCGCGATCGGGAAGTGTCGTCTTCCTGCTCGACATTTCCGCGTTTTATTTCGAATTCGAATCGCTTTTCCACTGCTCTCTCCAAGCGGATCAAACGGAAACACGCCCAGCGGCGGAGCGACTATATGGGTGCCCGATTTATTCGTCAGCGGCTTCGACGACGTAACGTGCCGATGCCGTGCTTTGAACGCCAAGCGCTTCGAACTGATCGAGAAAATCGGGAAACGAGCACGACACGTCGCTGTATCCGTCAAGATTGCAAGCCTTGTCGAAACGCAAAGCTGCCACGAACAGCGACATGAAGTTGCGATGGTCGCCCTGGCTGCTCAACGACACGCCGCCGGCATAGCGCGGCCTGCCGCGCGTCACGAAGCCGTCGACGTGGCCGTCCCGGTGGTACAGGATCTCGATGTCCGCCCCAAGCTTCAGCACTTCGGCCACCATCGACTCGATTCGCGACGACTTGTGAAAGCGCGTGACCGCTCCGCCGCGCACCGTGAATTTTCCCTCCACGAACAGACTGAGCGCGACCAGCGTCGGAATGATGTTCGGACCGTGGCTGACGTCGAATTCGAAATGCCCCCTCAGGTTGACCGCGCTACTGTCGACATGCAGCACGCGGCCGGCTTCGTAGCGCATCTTGGCGCCGAGCGCCTCGACGATCTCGACGAACAACTGCTCGCCCTGGAGCGTGACCTTGTCGATGCCGCTAATCCGGTAATTGCCCGGGAACAGCACGCAGGCCATTAACAGATACGACAGCGACGTAAAGTCGGCGTTGATCGCGGTTTCGAATGGCTGGTAGGTGCCAGGATGCGCGCGATACGCGGAATAGTCGTCGCTGGCCTCCACGCTGAGTCCGGCGGTGCGCAGTATGTCCAGCGTTTGCGCGATGTACGAATTCGACAGTACCGGCGAAGTCATTTCTATATCAACGCTGCGCTCGCCGAGCGGCGCCGCCATCAGGATCGCGGTGACGAACTGAGAGCTGATGTCACCGGCCAACTGACAATGCGTGCCCTTGAGTGCCTTGCCCCAGTTGATCACGGGCGCTTTGTCCTCGTCGCCGAGAAACGTGAAGCTGGCGCCGAGTGAATGCAGCGCGTCGAACAGCGGTTTCATCACGCGGCGGCGCAGCGTGGCATCGCCGGTCAGAATGGTAGGGAAACCGCGCACGCAGTTCAGCGCCATCATGGTGCGGAACACCAGGCCGGAGCCCTTGGCGTCGATCACGTGGATGTCCGTGCTGAAACCGCCTCCCGCACCGGTGATCACCAGCGAATCGTCGGTCTCCTTGATAATCGCGCCGAGCTTGCGGCACGCGATTTTCATGGTCTCCGTTTCGAGGCAGCGAAGATCGTTATGGATGGTCGACGTACCCGCCGCCAGCGTGGCGGCCAGAATCGCTCGTTGTGTTTCCGGCTTCGAGGCGGGGGCGCGCATATCCCGCCCCAGCTGTTTGATCGGTTCGACGCGCAGATACATATCCTCTCCCATCTGATTAAAAACAGGAAATGCCGGAATGGCGAATCCATTCCGGACGCCAGCTCAGGCTGCGGACCGGCTTACGCCGCTGTCTTCTCCGCTGCCTTCAGCACTGTGTCTTCGTAAATTTCGCGGAAGAACATCGAGAGGATTTCCTGTACGTCGTCGATGTATTTGAATACCGCCTGGTAGTCGTCCTCGCTGAGGATGAGCTGGTTCAGAATCTTCCACATTTCCATCGAGTGATCGTCGCGGGTATCGACCACCAGATGCGCCTCCTGCCCTTTGATTAGATCGTGGCCGAGGGTCGACTTCAGATTCTTGACGATGTCCGGCTGTAGCTTGGCCTGCGTGTACTCGACCAGGTAATTCGACACCACCGGTGCCATCGGGTGCTCGTGCTCGAGTGTGTAATAGAAATAACCTTCGAACAGCTTGGTCGAGAGGTACGGCTCGGTGTTCAGGATCTCCTCCATCGAGACACCGGCAGCCTGACAGTCATGAATGTAAAGCTTGTCGTGCAGCATCTCGTCGGCCTGATAATGCGCATATTCCTGTGCCGCGGCCGGCGAAATCTGGGCAATCTTATAGATCGCCTTCGATTGGCTCACTCGAGAAAGGCGAATCCGCCACACGTGCTCGATCAGCGTGCGCCGATAGTAATCCATGTTGATGGTTTTGTCCTTCATATGGGATGCGTATGGCACCGACTGGCGCCAGACTTCCATCTTCTTGTCGAGATAGCGGTCGATTTTCAATTTTCGCTCCAATCCCTCCGTGTCGGACAAAAACGGGGACGGATGGCGAATGCCGGTGTGTCGTACACGATTCATGGATACCTCCAAGGGAGCAATCGAAGAAGAAAAAGCCGACGACATGGACCGCCGGTGCGCGAGGGCACGGGCTGTTACAACATCAACGATACAGACTACTCATCATGAAAATCTGCTCTTTAGACGCAAAAAACAAGATGACGGTGGAATCTTTATAATTCATGGGATTGTAAGGCTGTTGCAATGTCGGTTTAATTATTGAAAAAACCAATCGCAATTGCGTTTTTGATTATTGATGTCGCCTGTCAATTATCTTAACTTCTTAATGGGTATGGTATGCGATTTATGGGATCTAAAAAGATATCCAAAGGTATGTACCCGGCTTTTCGAAAGTATTGTCATGCGCGTTGCGCAATACTCGGATGAAATCGAAATGCGCATCGGGCGGCCGGCGCCGCTGGGCTGCGCGCCGGCGGTGGAAGCGACGGGCAGGCGTTTTTCGCTGGAGACGATTTCGGCGGTCAGTGCTCGGGACGAGTTTCGCTTCATGGTGCATGAGGGAGCCTTTACCGCTTTGGTCTTGCGGGAGTTTCTCGCTCGCCTGATGCTCGGCACACGCGAGCGGGTATTCCTCGTAGTGGACAGCGGTCCGATTCATAACGCCATGCTGGTCCAACATTTCATGCGGGCGCAGAAAGGGCGACCGAAGCTGTTCCAGCTTCCGTCTTACTGAGTCATAAACGAGGAGTTTGATCTGCGCGCCTGCCCAGCCGTGGCACGCGGATTGCGGACCGGCAGGGGTTCATCGCAATGAGGTGCCTCCATGCAAACCGAAACGCGCTCCGTCGTACGCGAGCCAAGCGTCGGCCGCTGGGCTACCGCCATCGTGCTGCTCTTGCTGGGTATCCCGATGGCGGTGGGTGGCGTGCAACTGCTCATGCTGGGCGGCAGCGGCTATTACCTGATCGCCGGGGCTGTACTGATCGTCATCGCGCTGCTGCTCGCGGCGCGGTGCGCAGTGGCTGCCGCATGGCTTTACGCCGCCTTCCTGTTCGGCTCGACCGTCTGGGCAGTTGCCGAGGTTGGATTCGATTGGTGGCCGCTCGTGCCCCGGCTTTGGATCTGGTGGCTGCTCGGCTTGTGGATGCTCGCGCCCTGGAGCGGCACGAGGCCCGCACGCTACCGTGCACGCCTGCTGCGCCCCGATGCGCCGGCCGCCGAGCCGCCCGTCGCTGCTGGTCCCATTACCGAGGATGCCGGCTTGCGGCGCAGGCGCCGGGCCGCGTGCGCGGGGCTCGGCATCGCGGTCGCATTGACAGCGGTTGCCGGCATCGCCTCGCTTGTCGTCGATCGGCACGATCTGAACGGCACGCTCGCACTTGATCGCAACGTGCCGCAGCCGCCTCCGATCCCCGCTGTGGCTCCGGGCGACTGGCCGAGCTATGGGCGCACGCAGCTTGGCGACCGCTATTCGCCGCTCACCCAGATCACGCCGGCCAACGCCGGGCAGTTGAAGCAAGCCTGGGTATTGCATACCGGCGACCAGCGCGGGCCGGGAGACCCCATCGAGACGACAGACGAGAACACGCCGCTCAAGGTCGGCAACACGCTTTTCATCTGCACGCCGCACAGCAAGGTGCTGGCAGTGGACGCCACAACAGGCGAGGTGCGTTGGCGCTTCGATCCTCAGATTCAGAGCCCGGTGGGCTTCGGTCATTTCGAGCATATGACCTGCCGCGGCGTTTCTTACTATGACGAAGCGGCTTACTCCGACGCGGGGGCAGCCGCTGGTGCGGCAACGCCGGAAAGCCCGGCCTCTTCGGCCGAAGGCGGATCCGCCTCCGCTTCGACACAGGCGGCCGAAAGCGCTTCGAGCTCCGTCGCCGCATCGGCGGCAGGCCGCTCATCGGCATCGGGCGCCGTCTCGGGGCCCGCGCCCCAGGGCGCCTCGCCCGCGATGGCCGGCAACGCTTCAGGGGCGGCCGCCGCGGTCGCGACCGGCGCCATAGGCGCGACCCAGGGCGCTTCGGCAACCGCCGCATCGGCGACCGTAGCTGCTTCGGCCAGCCCGGCATCGAGCGCGGCGGCGTCGACGGCGTCGGGCACCGCGGAAGCTTCCGGCGCGGTGCCGGCCGCGGCGGGCGGATCGGGCGAATCGGGCGGATCGGCCGGCGCCACGCGCGCGCCGGCGCAAGCCGCGCAGGCGGCCTGCCCGCGGCGGATCTTCCTGCCCACGGCCGACGCCCGCCTGATCGCGCTCGATGCCGACACCGGCAAGGTTTGCGACGGCTTCGGCACGCATGGTGTCGTCGACCTGCGTGCGAACATCGGGCCCTTCACGGCAGGCGGCTACTACTCGACTTCGCCGCCGATGGTAACGCGCAACCTGGTCGTCATCGGCGGGCATGTGACCGACAACGAATCGACGAACGAGCCGAGCGGGGTCATGCGCGCGTACGACGTGCATGACGGGCACCTCGTCTGGAACTGGGACGCGGGCCGCCCCGACGATACGGCGCCGATCGCGGCCGACAAGTTTTATACGCGCAATTCGCCGAACATGTGGACGGTGGCGAGCGTGGACGAGCGGCTCGGCTTGATTTATCTGCCGATGGGCAACCAGACGCCGGACCAGTGGGGCGGCAACCGCACGCCGCAAGCGGAGCGCTTCGGAGCCGGCGTAGTGGCGCTCGATCTCGCCACCGGGCGCGTGAAGTGGTCCTATCAATTCACGCATCACGATCTGTGGGACATGGACGTCGGCGGTCAGCCCACGTTGATGGACCTGCAGACCGCGAGCGGCGTGAAGCCCGCGCTGCTGGCCTCGACGAAACAGGGCAGTATTTATGTGCTCGACCGTCGGACGGGGGCGCCGCTCATGCCCATCACCGAGACGCCCGTGCCGCAGGGGGCGGGAAAAGGGGATCGCACGTCGCCCACGCAGCCGGTTTCCGCGCTCAACTTCAACCCGCCGCGTGTGCATGAAAGCGACATGTGGGGCGCGACGCCGTACGACCAGCTCTGGTGCCGGCTGGAATTCCGTTCGCTGCGCTACGACGGCGCATTCACGCCGCCCTCGGAAAAAGGCACGCTCGTCTTCCCGGGCAATTTCGGCGCCTTCGACTGGGGCGGCATCTCGGTCGATCCGGTGCGGCAGATCCTGTTCGCGAATCCCAATTACATGGCCTTCATTTCCCGGCTGATTCCGCGCGACAAGGTACCGGCGGTCGGTCACGAACACGGCAGCGAGACGAGCGGAATCAAGCAGGCGAAGGGGGCGCCCTACGGAATCGAGCTCAATCCGTTCCTTTCGCCGCTCGGCGTGCCTTGCCAGGCACCGCCTTGGGGCTATGTCGCGGGCGTCGATCTGACGAGCGGCAAGATCGTCTGGAAGCACAGGAACGGCACGATCCGCGATAGCGCGCCCCTTCCCATCCCGTTCAAGCTCGGTGTGCCGAGCCTCGGTGGGACGATCGCGACAGCGGGCGGCGTGGGGTTCCTGTCCGGCACGCTCGACTACTATCTGCGCGCCTACGATCTCTCGACGGGCAAGCAGCTTTGGCAGGCGCGCCTGCCGGCAGGCGGGCAGGCCACCCCGATGACGTACGCGGATGCCAGCGGCAAGCAGTACGTGCTCGTGGCCGCGGGCGGCCACGGCTCGCTCGGCACGCGCACGGGGGACGCGGTCGTCGCCTATACGCTGCCCTGAGCGCAGGCGGCCTCGCGCGCGCATTGCACAGCCCATGCGTGCGGGGCCGCTCGCATACGGGCGGGGCGATAGCGGGTGGGGACATGCCGGGCGGCCCCCGCGTACGATGCACGGCGAACCCGCGAGCAGGCGGATGGTTCGGTCGATGCCCGCCGCACGCCGCTTCTCCGAAGAATTGGGCAAGAACCCGAGAGAATCGGGCATGCGCGATTGCCGTCTATCCCGCACACTTCCGGGATCGCCGCGGCCGCCTGCGGGGCGTCGCGCCTTGCGGCGCTGCCGGCGAATAAAGCAAGAACGCCCTACACCGCGCTTCCCCGCCAATCGAACCGTGCTTCACTGAAGTCCGGACGGACGCCGACGCGGGCGAACGATCACGCAAATCCTTTTCGGAGCTGCCGATGTCCACGTCTTTCGTTTTGAACGGCAAACCCACTACACTCGATGCCGATCCCAACATGCCGTTGCTGTGGGCCATCCGCGAAGTCGCGGGCCTGCATGGAACGAAGTTCGGTTGCGGGATGGCGCAATGCGGCGCTTGCACCGTGCATCTCGACGGCGAGGCGACACGCTCGTGCGTGCTGCCGCTCGCATCCGTCGCCGGCCGCCACGTGACGACGATCGAAGGCTTGCAGACGAAGCCAGCCAAGGCGGTGCAGGCTGCCTGGGTGAAATTGCAGGTGCCGCAATGCGGCTACTGCCAATCCGGCCAGATCATGTCGGCCACGGCGCTGCTCTCGCGCAATCCGGCGCCGAGCGACGCCGACATCGACACCGCGATGAGCGGCAACATCTGCCGCTGTGCGACCTACACGCGCATTCGCGCCGCCATCCATGACGCAGCCGATTCGATGAAGGGATAAGCCATGACGACGACGGATACCGATATCGCCGAGTTGCCGTTGCCGGCCCGCCGCCGGTTTCTGAAAGGCGTGGGCGGCGCGGGCCTGCTCGCGCTCACCATCGGCTTCGAATGGAGCGCCGTGCCGCGCGCCGCCGAGGCCGCAACCGCACCCGGGACGACCTTTGCGCCGAACGCATTTCTGCGTGTGAGCCCCGACAACCGCGTCACCGTGATCGCCAAGCACGTGGAGATGGGGCAGGGTGCTTACACGGGCATTGCGACGATCGTTGCCGAGGAACTCGACGCCGACTGGTCGCAGGTCAGCGTGGAGAGCGCACCGGCCGACGCGAGCCGCTACGCGAACCTGGCGTTCGGCAAGATTCAGGGCACGGGCGGCAGCTCGGCCATGGCGAACTCGTGGATGCAACTGCGCGAGGCCGGCGCCAAGGCGCGTGCCATGCTCGTCACCGCGGCCGCCCAGCAGTGGAAGGTGCCGGAATCGTCGCTCACGGTCGAGCGCGGCGTGGTCACGCACAAGGCCAGCGGGCGCCATGCGACGTTCGGGGCGCTCGCGCCGGCAGCCGCGAAACTGCCGGTTCCTCAGACGGCGAAGCTGAAAGATCCGGCCGACTTCACGCTGATCGGCAAGCAGATTCCACGGGTCGACGCGACGCCGAAAACGAACGGCACGGCACAGTTCACGCTCGACGTTGCATTGCCGGGCATGCTCGTGGCGCTGATGCAGCGGCCCCCGCTTTTCGGCGCGACGGTGAAGTCGTTCGACGCATCGGCTGCGAAGGCGGTGCCGGGCGTCGTCGACGTGGTGCAGGTGCCGCGTGGCGTGGCCGTCGTCGCCAAGAGCTTCTGGGCCGCGAAACAGGGCCGCGATGCGCTGAAAGTCGAATGGGACGACACGCAGGCCGAAAAGCGCAGTTCGTCGGCCATCATGGGCGAGTATAGAAAACTTGCGGAAACGGCGGGCAAGCCTGCCCGCGTGGAAGGCGATGCCTCGAAGGCGATCGGCGCCGCCGCCCGCAAAATTTCGGCGTCCTACGAATTTCCGTATCTGGCGCATGCGCCGATGGAGCCGCTCGATGCGGTCGTCAAGCTGACGGCCGACCGCTGCGAAATCTGGGCCGGCGACCAGTTTCAAACCATCGACCAGGGCAACGCCGCACGGGTTGCCGGGCTCGCCCCGGACAAGGTCGCGATCCACACGCTCTACGCCGGCGGCAGTTTTGGGCGGCGCGCCAATGCGGAATCCGACTACATCGTCGAAGCGGTGTCGATCGCCAAGGCGATGGGGGCGAACGGTACGCCGATCAAACTGCAATGGACACGCGAAGACGACATCCACGGCGGGCGCTACCGTCCGATGTATTTTCACAAGCTCGAGGCGGGTTTGAGTGCGGATGGGCAATTGACGGGTTGGCGCCATCGCATCGTCGGCCAGTCGATCGTCGCCGGCACGCCGTTTCAGGCGATGGTGAAAGACGGCATCGACGCGACCTCGGTGGAGGGCGCGGCCAACATCGGGTACGCGATTCCGAACATCTCGGTCGAACTGACGACGACGCAAAGCCCCGTGCCCGTGCTGTGGTGGCGCGTGGTAGGCAGCTCGCACACGGCTTATGCCGTCGAGGCATTCATCGACGAAGCCGCGCATGCGGCGGGGAAAGACCCGTACACGTTCAGGCGCGAGCTGCTTGCGCACGAGCCGCGCATGCGGGCCGTGCTCGATATGGCGGCCGAGAAGGCCGGCTGGAGCGATAAGCCGTTGCCGCGGGGCAAGGGGCGCGGCATTGCCGTGGCCGAGGCGTTCAAGAGCTATGTCGCGCAGGTGGCCGAAGTGACGGTGGACAAGGAAGGCAAGGTCAAGGTCGACCGTGTCGTCTGTGCTGTCGATTGCGGAACGGCGATCAACCCGGACGTCATCGCGGCGCAGATGGAAGGCGGCATCGGCTTCGGCCTCGGCGCCGTGCTCTACAGTGCGATCACGCTCAAGGACGGCCGTGTGGAGCAGAACAACTTCGACGGTTACCAGGTGCTGCGCATGGACGCGATGCCGAAGGTCGAGGTGCATATCGTGCAGTCGGGCCTCCCCCCGACCGGCGTGGGCGAGCCCGGTGTGGCGCCGATTGGCCCCGCCGTTGCCAATGCCGTGTTCGCGGCCACGGGCAAGCGCAACTACGTGCTGCCGATGCAGCGCACGAGCGAGGCCTGAGGCTGCGCGGCGCGGCCGCCGGTGGACCGTCGATGCAATGCCGGTGCTGTTCGGCATAGAATCGTGGCGGATTCAACGGCGGTCGCGAGCGTGCCATGCGGATACTGGTCATTGAGGACGAGCCGAAAACGGGCGCGTACCTGAAAAAAGGCTTCCAGGAGTCGGGCCTCTCGGTCGACGTCGCGAACGACGGCGCCGCGGGGCTCGCGCTTGCGAAGGAAGAGGACTACGACGTCATCGTTCTCGACGTGATGCTGCCGACGATGGACGGTTGGTCGGTGCTGAAGGCGCTGCGTGCATTCCGCATCACGCCCGTGCTCTTTCTGACGGCGCGCGACGATATCGCCGATCGTGTGCGCGGCCTCGAACTGGGCGCGGACGATTACCTCGTCAAACCGTTTGCCTTCGTCGAGCTGCTCGCGCGCGTGCGCACGCTGGCGCGGCGCGGCCCCCCACGCGAGAGCGAAGTGCTGAGCGTGGCCGACCTCGAGATCGACGTCAACCGGCGGCGCGTGCGGCGAGGCTCGGCGCGTATCGATCTGACGCCGCGCGAGTTCGCACTGCTGCAACTGCTCATGCGCCACCAGGGCGAGGTACTGAGCCGCACGCAAATCGCTTCCTATGTCTGGGACATGAACTTCGACAGCGATACGAACGTCGTCGAAGTGGCCATCCGCCGCCTGCGGCTCAAGATCGACGAGGACTTCCCCGTCAAGCTGATCCAAACGGTCCGGGGTGTCGGCTACGTCATCGAAGCGAAAGAGACGCCCTGATGGCGAGCCGCTCGCTGAGCGCCCGGCTCGCCCTTGCCTTCGCCGGGATCACGTTGGCGGTCTTCGCGATCGTCGGTGGCGTGCTCTATTACGCGCTCGATCGCCAGGTCAAGGCACAGGACGATCTCGACATCGTGCTGATCGCGCGGCATCTGCGGCGCCTCGCCCAGGAGCTCGATACGCAGGCCGATCTGCGTGTGCATGCGGACCGGCTCACGAGCCAGGTGCTCGGCAATCCGGCCATGTCGCTCGAGATCGTCGACGCGGGCGGCAACGTCCTCGTCGAGCACAACCGCGGCGCGGCTTCGGAGCCGGCGGTGCCGGGCAGCATGACCGGCATGCCGGTGCCTGCCTCGGCACGTATCACGGAACAATCGATCGTCGAGTGGCGCGCGCCGCGCGGGGCACCCGTACGCGGGCTTGCTTCGGCGATGCAACTGCGCGACGGCACGACGGTGACCGCTGTCGTGGCGCGCGACATGAGCGACCGCTGGCGCCTGCTCGATCGCTACCGGGAGCGCCTTTACGCGGTCGGGCTCACGGGCGCGCTGCTGGCGCTCGCATTGGGCTGGGCGCTCGCGCGCGAAGCGCTGCGTCCCTTGCGCGAAATGGCCGCAAGCGCGGCCGGCATCACGGTGGAGCGCCTCGATGCGCGTATCGAAGCCGACGAGCTGCCGTCGGAGCTGGCGGCATTGCGCGATTCGCTCAACGCCATGCTCGCGCGTCTGCAACGCGGCTTCGATCGTCTCTCCCAGTACACCGCCGATCTCGCGCACGACATGCGTACGCCGCTCGGCAATCTGCGCGGCTCGACCGAGGTCGCGCTCGCCCGGCCCCGATCCGTGGACGAATATCAGACAGTGCTCGCATCGAACCTCGAAGAGTGCGAGCGGATATCGCGCATGATCGAAAGCGTGCTTTTTCTGGCGCGCGCAGAGCATCCTCAGTTCGTCACGCGCATGCGGGAGATCGACGCGTTCGCGGAACTCACGCACGTGGCGCAGTATTTCGAGGGCATTGCCGACGAGGCCGGCGTGAGCCTGCGCGTTGCGGGCGGCGGCACGCTGCGTGCGGATGTCGACCTTCTGCGCCGCGCGCTCGGCAACCTCGTCTCGAACGCGATCCGCTACACACCGCGCGGCAAGCAGATCGTGCTCGAGGCGCGGACGCAGCCCGACGCGGTGCGCATTGCCGTTATCAATGCGGGCCCGCCGATTGCGCCGGCGTTGCTCGAACGCATTTTCGATCGCTTCTATCGCGCCGACCCGGCGCGCCAGAGCGATCCGTCGTTCTCTGGATCGACGGGCCTGGGTCTTGCCATCGTCCGCACGATCATGGGGTTGCACGGGGGTACCGTGCATGCCGAAAGCGATCGCGGCCATACGCGCTTCGTTCTTACTTTTCCGGCGCATGTGGCGTCGATACATGAGGTACAGGCGTAACGCCGGCTGCCGTCGCGGTCTTCTCGCGGAGCAAGGCTCTCCGGCGCAGATGGGCGGCTTGGCCGCGCAGTTGCACATTTATACGGTCTACGCGAGAGCGCGCAAATGTTGGGGGGCGATTTCGTCAGGACTCCGTGACTCATGGGATGGTTGCACGGTTTGCGCTTTCGGTTGATGGACGCCTCCCTACCGGCGCTGCTCCGATGCGATTGCCGTAACGCGAGGCGGCAATCTTGAGCGCCGAGATGCGACGCGGCGAGAATTCGCTGTTCGAAAACGCAACCCTGACCTGCGCCATGCAGTGCGCCTGCTCGTCAGTCCAGCACATATGTCGCTTCTTGGCCATACGGTAGCTGACAACTTGGTTCACCGCGGATTCGGCGTCTCAGACGACCAACAGAAAAATGAGAGTGGCCCGGCGGATGACCGCGCGACACGTAGTTCGACGCATGGGGAATGGCGTCTTCTTTCAAGGCTGATTCTCTCAGCCTGAGTGAGATTCCATTCCTGCTGTAGGCCAGCAGTGGATGAAAGGTCCCGATGTCCGTAGTCGGAATGTCTCGGGAGATATAGCCGTCGTAAGCCACAATGTCGAGGTGAGTACCGGTTGCTTTCACATGGTCGAGTACATCCTCGAGAAGCGGGCCCCGAAATTTCGCGATTGGTGTCCAAGGCGTCGACGTAACTATCTCGTGCTGAACGACGACGGCTCCGAGGTGTATCCGATCGACGTGCTGCTCGGTTCGCAGATAGAATGGGACCCGCATCGCTCGGTCGGCGATTTCGCATCGACCGTGATTCTCAAGCGGCGCTGGCAGCGAAACGGATTCGCAGACGCAGGAGACCGGCATCCCTGCGCATTCGATATCGCCTCGCAGTTGTGAGCGGCTCGCAGGCGGTGTCAGGTATATTCACCGGGTTCTTATCCTCACGGTATCCATTCAATGGAATCAAGACGCAAGACAGTGTGCGTCGTCGCGCCTGCGGGTGTGCCCGATCCGCAAGCCGTCGAGGCCGGCATCGCGCTCGTCGAAAGCTGGGGCTTCAGCGTCGCGACGGGCGCGCATATCGGCAGCCGGTACCGCTATTTCGCCGGTACCGCCGAGGAGCGCGTGAACGATCTGCGGCGCGCCCTGATGGATCCGTCGATCGACATCGTCTGGCTCGCGCGGGGGGGATTCGGTTGCGCGCATCTGCTCGAGCACCTACCCGACGAGATCGCGGCGCCGAAGACGATCATCGGTTTCTCCGACGCGACCTCGCTGTTCTGCGCCCTCGCAGACCGACCCGGCGTGCGCTTGTTGCATGGTCCGACATTCCACAGCCTGGCGACCAAGGTCGACGATGTGACGCGTGCCGACATGCGTACGGTCCTGACCGGCGGCGAACGCGCCGCGCTGAACCTGCGGCATTTGTCCGGAGCCCCTGGTGCGGTGCGGGGACGGCTGCGCGGAGGCAACGTGACGGTGCTCGCGAGCGTCGCGGGTACGCGCTGGTCGCTTTGCTCACGCGACGCGATCGTACTGCTGGAGGACGTGACGGAGTTCGGCTACCGGCTCGACCGCAGCCTGACGCAGCTGCGTCTGAGCGGTGCGTTCGACGGAGCCCGCGCGTTCGTGCTCGGGCAATTCACGCGCTGCCCGATCCCGGATGGCGCAGATTTCACGCTCGAGCAGATGCTTGTCGATGTGCTGGGCGGCTTCGGTCTGCCGATCTACTCGGGTCTGCCGATCGGACATGAACACCGCAACATCACCTGGCAATACGGTAGCCACGCTGCTATCGAGAACGGCGCGATTCGGTTCGCCGAGTAGCGTCGAGTCTGGAGGGACAGGAACGCGTATTCAAAACCGGCGGTTGTTGAGATTCGCAGATTCCGCTAGCCATGGCGTCCCGCGAAGTAATGTTGGGACGTCGGTCCCGGCGTTGCGGGGCCGATGAGCCTACCCCAGCCGAAACTGGTGCCGCAACCGGGAAGCAAGCGGCCCCTTTGTGAGCCACCCCAACGCTTGCTCACTCTCGTCTACGCCAGCCGCCCCCGAGCGCGGCGATCAATCGCACTGTCGCATCGACGCGGCGCGCCGCGATGTCGTCCTGCGTGCGTTCGTTGGCGAGCGCGATCGTTTGTGCCGTGACGACGTCGAGGTAGCTGACCGCGCCTGCCTGATATCGGTTCGTCGTCAGCGAGAGCGACAGTTGCGCGGCCGATGTCGCGCGCCCCTGCGTCGCGGCTTCGCCCGCAAGCGTGTGCAGCGACGACAAATCGTCCTCCACCTGCTGAAAAGCAAGCAGCACGGTTTGCCGATAGTCGGCGACGGTCGCGTCGTAATCGGCCCGCGCCGTTTGTTCCAGCGCATGCCGTCGCCCGCCGTCGAAGAGCGTGGCCCCGAGTTGCGCACCCAGCGACCAGAAGAGGCTCGGCGCCGTGAGCCACGGCGCAAAGAACGTGCTTTCGAGGCCGGCGTCCGCCGTGAGTTGCAGATTCGGGTACCAGGCAGCGCGCGCGGAGCCGATGCGCGCATTCGCCGCCGCCACGCGGCGCTCGGCAGCCGCAATGTCGGGACGGCGCTCGAGTAGTTGCGAGGGCACACCGGCTGGCACGTCCGGCACCGTGACGGGCGACGTATCGGGCGACAGCGCAAACGAAGAAGCCGGCACGCCCACAAGGGTAGCGATTGCATGGAGGAGCCGGGCGCGGCGCTCGTCGAGATCCGTGTCCTGCG
Source organism: Trinickia caryophylli (assembly GCF_034424545.1). Classification (NCBI taxonomy): domain Bacteria; kingdom Pseudomonadati; phylum Pseudomonadota; class Betaproteobacteria; order Burkholderiales; family Burkholderiaceae; genus Trinickia; species Trinickia caryophylli. The sequence goes on from NZ_CP139971.1 coordinate 79,169, forward strand.
TGCGCGTGCTGTCGAGCTGAGTGCGGGCCTGGGCGACGGCCGATTCGTCGATGGCGCCGTCGTGCCATTGCTGCTCGACGATCCGCAGTGCCGCGCCATAGGCCGTGACAGTCCGGTCGAGCAGGGCCTTTTGGACGTCGAGCGCGCGCAGATCGAAATAGTCGAGCGCGAGCTCGCTCGTCATCGCGAGCCGTACCGATTCGAGGTCTGCACGGCTCGCCTGCGCATTGGCCGCTGCGCCGGTGACCTCGTCCTTCACGCGGCCGAAGAGATCGGGCTCCCAACTCGCCACGATGCCCGCGCCGTAATCCGGTACGGTGCGTCCCGCGAGCGAATGGCCCAGCACGTTTTGCGAAAGACGCGTGCGCGATGCGTCGACATCGGCGCCGATGGTCGGGAGGTACCCCGCGCGCTGATAATCGAGCGCGGCGCGTGCGGCCTGCAACTGCGCCACGGCTTCTTGCACGGGTTCGTTCGATACGTCGATGCGTGCCTCGAGACGGTCGAGCGTGTCGTCGTGAAAAAGCATCCACCAGGGGCCGCGCGCTATATGGTCGGCAGGTGCGGCTTGCGTCCAGTTGCCCGTCGCGTTGGCCGGCGCGCCCGCATAGCGGGGTGGAACGTCGACGGTCGGCCGGACGTAAGGCGGCAGGGTCGAGCAGGCCGTACAGAGCGCGGTTGCACATGCGATCAGCGAACGGTGGGCGAAGCGTTTGGCGAGTGCGTTCATAGTCGGGCTCCGGCGAGCGTCATCAGCTCGCATGGGCGGCAGCGACGATGCGCACGGGTTCGCCGTCCGTCGTCGCGTCGCCGGGGTTGTCGATCACGCGATCGGTTGCGGCCAGACCCGAGGCGATCGCGACGCGCGTGCCGGAATCGCGCCCCAGCACGACCGTTTTCAGGTGCGCCTTGCCGTCGCTGCCTGCGACGGCCACCTGTACGCCGCCCGGCCGAAAGAGCAGCGCGCTCGCCGGCAACTCGAGCGCCGGTGGCAGGCCCGCAAGCGCGAGATGCACCTGCACGTAGGCGCCGGAAAGCAGCGTTGCCGACTGATTGTCGACGTCGATTTCGGCGCGCAGCGTACGCGTGGCGGGGTCGATCGCATCGGCGGTGCGCGCGAGCCGCGCCGCGAAGTGCCGGCCCGGATACTGGTCGGTCGTCAGATAGACCGAGGCCCCGGGCTTGACCGCAGCGGCATCGTACTGAGGGACGTTGACGAAAACACGCAGGACGGTCGTATCCGAGACACGGAACAGCTCGCCGGAAGTCGCGGCGAGGCCCGGCGAGCCGCCAGCCGTGACGAGCGCGCCGACGTCGACGTCGCGCGCGGTGACCACGCCGTCGAACGGTGCGGTGACTTTCTCGTATGAAACAAGCTCGGTCAGACGCGCGACATTGGCCCGGGCGGACGCGAGCAGCGCGGCCTTGGCCCGCATGTCGCTCGTCTTCAGGTCGGCATCCTGCTGCGAGACCGACTGCGTCTCGAGCATCTGCTGCCACCGCGCGGCCGTGCTGCGCGCAAACGCGTAATTGGCCTCGGCGAGCGCCTCGTCAGCTTGGGCCTGGCGCAGTTGCGCATCGAGTTCCGGCGTTTCGATGACGGCGAGCGTTTCACCCGCGTGAACGTTCGTGCCGATGTCGGTGTACCAGTGCCGCACGTAGCCGCTGGTGCGTGCGTAGATCGAGGCATCGGCAAACGGCATGGCCGTGCCGGGAAGCAGCAGCTCGCCCGTCGTGCTGGCGGGTTTCGGCTCCACGATCGAAACCGTGGTGACTCGCTCTCGAGCGGTTTGCTGCCGGAGTGCCGAACGGGCCTGGAGCCGAGGGGCGATGCCGAGCGCGAGCGCGGCCGCTGCCGCGACGCCGAGCGTGGCCGCGAGCTTCCAATGACGCTTGCCGCGTGTGGCCGGTGCACGCGCGGGGAGGGAGGGTTTCGATGACGTGTTCATGATGGCAAAGGGCGAAGGCGAAGTGGTCTGAACGGTCGAAGAGGTCGAAGCGGTCGAAGCAGTCGAAGTCGTGGACGGGACGATTCAGTGCGTATCGGCGGGTGCCGGCAGGCATGCCGGCTGGGGCGGCCGGCGGCGCGCGAGCCACGCGTGCGCGATGCCGAACACGACCGGCACGAAGAGCAGCGTCGCACTCGTGCCGAACAGCAGCCCGCCGATCACGGCGCGGCCGAGCGGCGCGTTTTGTTCGCCGCCATCGCCGAGACCGAGGGCCATCGGCAGCATGCCGATCAGCATCGCGAGCGCGGTCATGACGACGGGCCGGAAGCGGCTCACACCGGCTTCGAGCGCCGCATCGAACGGTGCGTGGCCGGCGCCGAGCAACTCGCGCGCGCGGTTGACGACGAGAATGCTGTTCGCCGTGGCGATGCCGATGCAAAGAATGGCGCCTGTGAGCGCGGGAACGCTCAGCGTCGTGTGCGTCGCGAACAGCATCCACGCGATGCCGGCCAACGATGCCGTGAGCCCGCTCACGATGACGAGCGGATCGATCCACGATTGAAAATTGACGACCATCAGCAGATAGACGAGCGTCACGGCGAATGCGAGGCCGGCGCCGAGCCCGACGAAGGCGTCGCGCATCGATTGCACCTGGCCGCGCACGACGATCGACGAGCCAGCCGGCAGTTGCGCGCGCGCCTCGTCGACGATGCGTGCGACGTCCGACGCCACGGAGCCGAGGTCGCGCCCCTGCGTCGACGCGAAGATGTCGAGCACGGGCTGCACGTTGTAATGCGAAACGACCGCTTGCTGCACCGTGCGGGAAACCGTGCCGAGCGTGCCGAGCTGGCTTTGCGGATTCGACGCGGCCGGCGTGGTGGAAAGCGGAATGTTGGCGAGCGTATCGAGCGAATGAATCTCGTATTGCGGCACCTCCGTCAGCACCGGATAGCTGACGCCGTTATGCGGATCGAGCCAGAAGTTGGGGCTCGTCTGCGAGCTTCCCGACAACGCGATGAGCAGGTTTTGTGCGACGTCGCGCTGGGTCAGGCCGGCTTCGATCGCTTTCGTGCGGTCGACGTCGACATCGAGCGTCGGCGCGTCGCCGGGCTGCTGGATATGGGCATCGACGAGCCCCGGCACCTGCCGCAGCCGCGACAGCAGGTGGTCTGCCACGACGCGATTCTGCGCGAGCCGGTTGCCGACGATCTGCACGTCGATAGGCGCCGGCAGCCCGAAGTTGAGAATCTGACTGACGATATCGGCCGGCAGGAAAGAGAACGTCACCCCGGGAAATGAGGCATTGAGCACCGTGCGCAGGCGTGTGACGTAGCCGGAAGTCGGGTGATGGCCGGGCTTCAGCGTAACGAGAATATCGGCATCTTCGGGGCCGACGGGATTCGAGGAATCGTAGGTCAGGTTGATGCCGCTCACGGGTACGCCGATGTTGTCGAGCACGGCGCCTTGCTCGGCTGCCGGGATGACCGTGCGGATCTTCTGTTCGACCTCGTCGGCGAGACGGGCTGTCTGCTCGATGCGTGTGCCCGTTGGCGCGCGCATGTGCAGGCGAATCTCGCCGGCATCGATCGACGGGAAGAAGTCGCGGCCCAGCAACGGTATGAGCGCAAGCGATGCCGCGCACAGCAGCAAAAAGAGCGGTGCGAACCGGCGGCGGCCTGCGATCGCGCGTTCGAGCGTATGACGATAGGTGTCGCGGATCGCATCGAAGCGCGCTTCGAAACGTTTTTGAAAGCGCGTGGCGCCGGCGGCCAGGCCACGCTGCGGCGCGCTGCGCGTTCGCAGCAGATACACGGCCAGGGTCGGGATCAGCGTGCGCGAAAGGAAGTACGAGGCGCACATCGCGAAGACGACGGCTTCGGCGAGCGGCACGAACAGGTAGCGCGCCACGCCCGAGAGCAGGAACATCGGCACGAACACGATGCAGATCGACATCGTCGAAACGAACGTCGGCGCCGCAATTTCGCCCGAGCCGTAAAGGATGGCCTGCTCGAGGGGCTCGCCGTTTTCGATATGGTGCGTGATGTTCTCGATGGCCACCGTCGCATCGTCGACGAGCACGCCCACCGCGAGCGCGAGGCCGCCGAGCGTCATGACGTTGATGGTCTGGCCCAGCAGGGCGAGGCCGATCAGCGAGGCGAGCACGGCGAGCGGAATCGATACGGCCACGATCAGCGTCGCGCGCCAGCTGCCGAGAAAGAGCAGAATCATCGCGGCGGTGAGGCAGGCCGCGATCACCGCCTCGCGAACTACGCCGCTGATCGCCGATTTCACGAAAGCCGATTGGTCGGCGAGCGGCGTGATCCGCAGTGCTTTCGGCAGCCCCGCCGCAATCTTGGGCAGCATCGTCTTGACCTGATCGACGATCGCGAGCGTCGATGCGCTACCCGTCTTTTCGATCTGAAGCAGCGCCGCGCGCTTGCCGTTCGCGCGGACGATATTGGTCTGCGGCGCGTAGCCGTCGATCACGTGCGCGACGTCGCGCAGATAAACGACGCCACCTTTCACTGTCTTGATCGGCAGATCGTTCAGCGCGGCAACGGTGGCAGTGCTGCCGTTCATCTCGACGTTGTACTCGCGTGCACCGATCTTGGCGGTGCCGCCCGGCAGGATCAGATTCTGCGCGTTCACGGCGTTGACGACGTCGACGGGCGCGAGGCCTTTCGCTTGCAGTGCGCGCGGGTCGATCTGCACGACGATCTGGCGCACCTTGCCGCCGAACGGCAGCGGTACCGCCGCGCCTTGCACCGTGGCCAATTGCGTACGGATGAAGCTGTTGCCCAGATCGTAGAGCGTCTGCTCGGGCAGCGATGCGCTGCCGAGACCCAATTGCAGCACCGGAACGGTCGACGCGTTATAGACGACGATGTTCGGCGGCAGCGTGCCCGGCGGGAGAATGCGCAGTATCGACGATGCGTTCGCGGCGGCCTCCGCCACGGCGCGGTTGATGTCCGCACCCGGATGAAAGAAGACCTTGATGACCGATACGCCGTTCAGCGATTGCGATTCGATGTGCTCGATATCGTCGACGTCCGTCGTGAGCGCGCGTTCGTAGTTCGACGTGATCCGCTGCGCCATGTCTTCGGCCGAAAATCCGTTGTACGACCAGACGATGCTGACCACCGGTATGTCGATGTTCGGAAAGATATCGGTGGGCATGCGCATGACGGCGAGCGGCCCGAGAATGAAAAGCAGCACGGCGAGCACGATGAAGGTATACGGCCGGCGCAGCGCGAGTCTGACGATCCACATGGTGTTTTTCCTGACTATGGCCTTCGCGGGCGGATGCCCTGGCGCAGGACGGGGCTGATGTGGCGATGATTGTGGAAGCGCGGGGCTGACCGATGGCTGTCCGATTCATTACAACGCTGTTATCTGCCGGAGTCAGCCGGAAAAGGCTCCATCGGGCGGAGTCGAGCGGAACGCGAAGGCGGCGATCGCATTCGGGCGCAGATGACGAGGTTGTAATTTTCCGGTCAGCGTCGGGTCAGCGATGGCAATCCACAATGCATTCACGCTTCACGGATCGAAGCGCGTATCGACGAGCCTCGCTCGTCCAACTTCGCAAAGGACACCATCATGAAAGCCATCGTCAAAGCCAGCCTGTTCGCCACGCTTCTCGCCGCGCCGCTCTTCGCGTTTGCGCAGAATACGGATGGGGGATTGACACGGGCGCAAGTGCGCGCCGATCTGGTGCGGGTGGAAAGCGCCGGTTATCGCCCGATCGCGAGCGATGCGTCGTATCCCGCCGACATCGAATCCGCCGAGGCCAAGGTCGCGGCCGCGAACGGTACGCTTGCCACCGCGTCGGTCGGCGGCTCGGACGAAAACGGCGGGGCGCAGGCCGGCCATGCCGCACAGCCCGTGGCGCGGTTGCGCTCGCTCTACGCCGGCCATTGAGCGTGGGTCGTGCACGCCTGCGTGCGAGCGGCCCGCGCGTCGGGAGGGCGGACCGCTCGCGGTGCTCGACGATTCAGAGATCGAAGCCGAGTTGCGATTCTCCGAGCGGCGTGAGGTCGTGCGCGGTGGCTCTGCCTTCGAAGTCGACTTCGAAATCGTCCGCGGGGAAATCGGGCGGACTGCGGCCATCGACGAAGCTCGCCCATTGCCGCTTCAAATACGCCTCGTTTTTAGCGCACCAGGGCGCCGAGGCGATATACATGACGTTGCTGTAGCCGTTGCCGCGATGCTCGTCCTCGACGGCATGGATCACGTCGCTATGCCAGAAGACGGTGTCTCCGGGCTGCATCGGCGGAATCGACGAGAGCGCCTCGAAGAGCGGAGCGTGCCATTCGGGCTTGATCGACAGGGCGCGGCCCGGCATGGCGCCGCAGAGGTCGTCGTCGGCCACGTCGTCCTGAATGGCGCGCAGAAGAATGTAGACCATCGCATTGGCGATCGGCACGAGCTGCAGCGTGCCGCAGCCGGGGCCTTGCGGCGTGAGCGCGGTCCATCCTTGAAACGTGCGGAACATCGAGCAGACGGCCGGTGACGGAATCTCGCGCACGTCGGTGCGATAAGCGGCATCGAATGCGTCGTAGCGCTGCCACGTGCCATCGAAGACGTGCCGGTAGACCCGGCGGAAATCCCGGTCGATCCAGCGCTCGACGGAGCCGCCGTCGCAATGCGCGGAGAGCCCCAACGATTGCGATTCGGGCGGCCGGCGGCGAATCCGGTCGGCGTAGGCGGGCACCCGTTCGGGATCGAAGTGCACGCGCCCCTCGCTGGCGTGGCGCCAGAGTTTGTTGAGGAAGACGCGCGCGGCCGTCAGCGATGCCGATTGCCGTGCCTGCACTTGGGGCTTTGACCAATAGATGCCGTAGATTTGCGGCTTGCTCGAGGCGAGCTGCCCGAAGTACTTGTCCTCCGCGCGATTTTGCAGCCGCTCGTCCAGGCGGTTGCGGGCCACGTACTCTGCGATTTCACGGTCCCAGCGCTCGGCGAGCGACGGCTCGAAGACGTTGCGGATCACACACGCGCCGCGGCGTTTGATCAGATCGATCGTCTGCGCGCCTACGCGGCCGTGCTCGATATCGGCGAATGCAAGCTCCGGAATGACGCTCTGCCCACGCGCGCGCAGTTGCGAGAGCCGGCTCGCCTCTTCCTGAAATGCCGCCTCCACTTGTGCGAAGACCTCTCTGTAATGAGGCAGTGCTTCGCGGATTTCCCGCTTGGCCCGACGGATGGCGGAAGGCAAATCGTCGATGGCGAGTGCGGTCATGATCGTCTCCAATTGGTTGCCGAGCGGTCTCGGAGTGACGAGCAGAATAGGGTGTGCCGCAGCCGGCCAGTGATACTATCCGGTCGATTATTCCGTGTATCCAGCCATGAAGCCTGCCTACGAACATGTCGAATTCGGCGAGCGCTGCTCGGTGCGCATTTACCATCGCCGGCTGCCACGGATTCCGTTCGAATGGCACCACCATCCGGAGTACGAGCTCACGCTGACGATGAACAGCCGCGGCAAGCGCTATATCGGCGATTCTGTCGAATCCTACGGCGGCGACGATCTCGTGCTCGTGCCGCCTGATCTGCCGCATACCTGGGCGTCCAACCGTTCGATCGAGGCGGGGGCGCCGCAGGTGGCAATCGTCGTCTGGTTCGATGGCGAGTGGGCACGCCGGCTTGGCGATTGTTGCCCCGAATACGGCGCGCTCCACCGGTTGCTGCGTCGCTCCGCTTGCGGGCTCGCATTCGATGCGCAGGCGGGTGCCGCAATGCGCATGCGTCTGGACGAGTTGCTGTCGAACGAGCCACGGCGGCGCCTTGCGGCCGTGCTCGACACGCTTTGTCTGCTCGCCGATGCCGCAGCCGTGCCACTGGCCTCGCCGAGTGCATTCGGTGGCCAGTCGGGCCGCCCGTCGGGGCACGAGCCGGAACGGATCGACCGCGTGCTTGCGACGATCGAGGCGCGCTTTGCGGAGCCGTTGTCGCTTTCCTTGCTGAGCGGGGTCGCCAATCTGTCGGAGCGCTCGCTCACGCGGTACTTCGCGCGGCATATCGGTGAAAGCGTGGGGCGCTACATCGCTCGCGTGCGGATCGGGCACGCCTGCCGCCTGCTGATCGACACGGCGCTGCCGGTGTCGATGATTGCCGTGCGCTCAGGCTTTGCAAACGCGGCGAACTTCAATCGGCAGTTCAAGACGATGAAGCAGATGACGCCCGCCGAATACCGGCGGGCGTTTGCGGCGGGAGGGCCGCGCGAGGGCGAACGTCGCGCGTCGCCGTTGAGCGAGCGCCCGCCGTCGCTCGAGCGCAAGCCCGCGCCGCGCCGCATGCGTCCCGCTGCACGCGGCTGACCGAGGCTGGCCGAGGCTGACCGGGCGATCGAGACGGAAGCGATCGAGACCACGTGCCCGGCGTATCCGCGCCCGTCGGCCTGCCCGGCCGGATGGTCAGGCGAAGCCGCCGTTGGCGCGCAGAACCTGCCCGTTGACCCATGCGCCGTCCTTGCCCGCAAGGAACGAGACCACGCCCGAGATATCCTCCGGCTCGCCGATGCGCTCGAGCGGGGCCTGGCTTGCGATCTGTGCGATCAGCGCCTCGCTTTTGCCGCGCAGAAAAAGTTCGGTTGCGACGGGGCCCGGGGCCACGGCGTTCACGGTGATGTTGCGGCCACGCAATTCGTTTGCGAATACGCGCACGAGCCCCTCCACGCCGGCCTTTGCCGCGATGTAGGCGCCGTATCCCGGCGCGCTCTTGGCGATGATGCTGGTCGAAAGCGCGATGAAGCGGCCGCCTTCGCCGAGGTACTCGGCCGCTTCCTTGATCATGAGGAACGTGCCTCGAAGGTTCACGGCGATAATGCGGTCGAAGTCCGCGGCCGCCAGTTGAGCCAGCGGCGAAAGCGGCATGATCCCGGCGCTGTTGACCACGACGTCGACGTGCCCGAACGCGTCGCGGGCACTCGCGTAGAGGGCGGCAACATCGCCCTCGTTGGCGACATCGCCGGCAACGGCCAGTGCCTTGCCGCCGGCCTCTGTGATCGCGGCGACGGTGTCCCGCGCTTTGTCGGCATTGCCGGCGTAGTTGACGACGATCGAAAAACCATCGGCGGCGAGGCGCTGCGCAACGGCACGGCCAATACCGCCCGAGGCACCGGTGACGATAGCGGTCTTAGATGTGGCGACGTTCATGACGGGCTCCTTGTGTGAATGAGTCGAGGAATGCGGCTATCTGTTTGTTGGAACGTATTGTCGGCATTTATATGCATTGCATAAATGGTGCAAAATTGCGTTGTCAATTCAAATGAACTCAATAATCGGTCATCGCTCATGGATCGCCTGGACGCCCTTCGCTTGTTCACCCGCATCGTGGAGACGGGAAGTTTCAGCCGCTCCGCGGACATGCTCGACATTCCGCGCGCGAGCGCGACCTACGCGATCAAGGAACTCGAAAGCCGGCTCGGCGCGCGGCTGCTCGAGCGGACGACGCGTCAGGTGCGCCCGACGCTCGACGGCCAGGCGTTTTACGAGCGCTGCGTGCACGTGTTGAGCGAACTCGACGACGCGGAAGCGTCGCTGCGGCACGTCGCGTCGAACCCGCGTGGCGTTTTGCGCGTCGACATGCATGGCGCGCATGCGGTCCACATCGTCTTGCCGCGCATCGATGAATTCCACCGCCGCTATCCGAATATCGAACTCGTCGTCAGCAGCGGCGATCGGCTCGTCGATCTGGTTCGCGAAGGCGTCGATTGCGTGATTCGCGGCGGCAATCCGCGCGATTCGTCGCTCGTTGCAAAGCCGTTGGCACGCATGCCGCAGGTGATCTGCGCGAGTCCTGCGTACGTGGCCGAGTTCGGCATGCCGAAGCACCCCGACGAACTGGCCGCGCATCGGGCCGTCAGGTTTTTCTCGAGCAGCGGCACCGGCGAATATCCCTTTCAGGTGATCGTCGATGGCGCGGTGCGCGACTATGACGTGGCCGGCTGGATATCGGTCAGCGATGCCGAGAACTACGTGGTCTCGGCGCTGCGCGGTTGCGGGTTGATCCAGTTGCCGCGCTTTCACGTGGAGCAGGCGCTGCGCGACGGACAGCTCGTGGAAGTGCTTGGCGAATGGAAGATACCGACGCTGCCGTTGACGGCGCTCTACCCCTATCGCCGGCAGTTGTCGCCGCGCGTGCGCGTGTTCGTCGATTGGGTCAGTGGACTCTACGAGGAACGGTTCGGTGCGCCGGGTGGTGACAGGCAGGGGCACGACTGAGCGGATGACGTTTCTCATGCGTTGCGCCCCGGCCGTGCCGCCGTTACTTTTCGACGTGCGGCTTCAGCAGGTCGGACAGCCCGACCCGGTGCAGCATCTCCGCGCGGAGCCGGTCGAGCACCGCGAAACCCACGCTGGCGCCGTCTTCGGTCGGGTCGATGTGCACGCGAAACGGGCGCTTGCCGAAAGGCGCATCGATCACCTGCGCGACCGCTTCGGCCACGAGGCCCGCGTCGGCATCGGCCGGGACGATCGCGGCGAACGCCTCCTGCACCTCTTTGCCGAAGCCGGCGTAGGGTCCGGCCTCGTACTCGGCCACGCATGCCTCGTCGGCCGGTACGCCCGCATGGGCGAAGTGATTCGTGCCGCTCGTGAATGCGCCCGGCACGATGATCGAGGTCTCGATGCCCCAGCGCGACAATTCGCGCGCATAGAGCACGGCGATCGCGTCCATGGCGGCTTTCGCACCGAAATACGGCGCCAGGTAAGGCGGCGTACCACCGGCCGCGCTGCTGCTCGACACCCACACCACGAGCCCCTGCCGGCGCCGGCGCAGATGGGGCAGCACGGCCCGGTTCACGCGCTGCGTGCTGAGCACGTTGACGTCGTACAGTTGCGCGTATTGCTCGGGCGTAAATGCTTCGGCCGGCCCGAATACCATATGTCCCGCGTTGTGGATCAGCACGTCGATGCGGTCGGTCTCGGCGATGACGCTTGCCACGGCCGCATCGACAGACGCCTGCGACTGGACGTCGAGTTCCACCGTGCGCAAGTCCGCGCCTTCGCGCTTCGAAAACGAGGCCATTTGCTCGGCCACGCTCGCATTGCGTCCGGCGATGTCGCGCATCGACGCATAGACGGTGTGCCCCGCGAGGGCGAGCCGTTGCGCGGTAAGACGGCCAAATCCGCTCGAAGCGCCGGTAATGAGAATGACTTGTTTCATGATGGACTCTCTTTCGATCGTTGAAGGGAGGCCGGCAGGCAACGCCGGCCGAGGGTCGATGCCCGGATCGCGCCGCCTTCGGGGGGCTATCCGTTGTTGCGATCAGAAATCGTGCGAACCACTGCCGGTATGGCGCTGTGCCGGCTGGTCGCCCATCGCCGTTCGATACGGCCGAACTTCCAGACCGCAACCGATAGGGCCCAAGTCGCGACGAACAGCGCGACGATGGCAAAGCCGAGACTGTTCAGGTCGATGGACGATGCCCACACGGCGAGCGCACCGTGCACGATCGAGGCGTTGCCGAGCAGGCCCACGATTTCTACGGTGCCGATGACGAGCGCGACGGCTACGGAAAGGCCGGTAACGACCAGGTTGTAATAGACCTTCCGAACGGGCTTCAGCAACGCCCAGCCGTAAGCGAAGTTCATGAACGAGCCGTCGATCGTGTCGAAGAGCAGCATGCCGGCGGCGAACAGCACGGGCAGGCAGAGCGTGGCGTACCAGGGCAGCCCGGCGGCCGCGCCCGAGCCGCTCAAGACGAGCAGGGCGATTTCGGTGGCCGTATCGAAGCCGAGCCCGAACAGCAGCCCGACGAAGTACATCTGGCCCGGCTTGCGCACGAGCCGCATGAACGGGCCGAGCAGGCGGCTGACGAGGCCGCGCCGATGCAGCCCGTGCTCGAGCGAGGCTTCGTCGAAGTACCCGGTCTTCATCGTCCGGAAGATCTTCCAGATGTCGAAGAGGGCGACGACGTTCATGGCGGCGATCAGGTAGAGAAAACCGCCGGAGATCGCGGCGCCCAGCATGCCCGCAACCGTATGGAAGGCGGAGCCGGGCGTGGCCACGTGCGCCGACAGCGTGTGCGCGCCGAGCGCGATCAGCAGCGTCAGTCCGAACACGATGCTCGCATGGCCGAACGAGAACCAGAAGCCCACCGACAGCGAGCGTCGGCCTTCGCCCACGAGCTTTCGCGTCGTGTTGTCGATGGCGGCTATGTGGTCGGCATCGAAAGCGTGTCGCACGCCGAGCATGTAGGCGCTCAGGCCGGTGCCGACGCCGAAGACCTTCGAGCCGATGCTCGCATGCAGCGGAACGACGAGCACGATCAGCGTGGCCCACCCGACGAGGTGCAAGAGCGCGATGAAAGCCGTCATCGCGACGACCGGCACGTGGGCGCGCGCCAGATGCATGTGCGTGGTTCCGCGCATCGTCGCTGGCAGCGCCTTACTTGGACGTGGATGCATGGCAGCCTCTGCGAATACGGTTGAATGGCGGCGAGGACGCCAGGCCCGGCAGACCTTGGACGTGACGCCTGCCGGGCCGGCGAATGCCGGCGCGCGTCAGGCTTTGGGCACGTAGGGGAAGACATCCGACGGCCCCGAGGTGACCGATTCCTTGCCGATCCCCAGACTGATCGGCGTATTGGCCGCGATCGTGAACATGACGTCGGGCGCATTGTCGGTGAGCGACCGTCCGTTCCACTCGGCCATGCCGAACACCGCGGGCGTGCCGACCTTGTAGGGCAGGATGTTCGGAAGGAAGCGGCGGGCAACGGCCAGCGCATAGCCCTGCGGGTCGGCGGTCGTGCCGTTGGCTTCGACGGCGCCGGCGATCGATTTGATGATCGTCGCGCCGTAGACGGCGAAATCGTCGGCGGGATGCCCGGCGTTCAGGCGGTCGCCCAGGTCTTCGTTGTACTGCGTGAAGAGCGGATGAATCATCGGCAGGCCGACGCGATTGATCGAACGCCAGCCGCCAGCATCGGTTGCCAGTGTCGCCACGGCCCACACGCCGATTTCGCGGTTCTCGCCTGCGTGCACCAGCAACTCGGCATCGGTCACTTCGAGCACGATCGAATAAACCGTATGGCCGGCAAACAGATTGCGCGCCTGGTCCGGTGTCCAATCTCCGAGATCGAGCGGCGTGCCGTCCTGGAATGCATGACCGACGGCATGCAGAACGTCGGGCTCGATCCAGAACGGATCGCCGGCCTTGCCGGCCCAGACGCGGATACCCGAGGGCGCACTCGCCGTTTCGTCGGTGCGGCCTTCGGCCACGACCGTCCCCTGCGCGTGCGGGTTCGTGGCATCGGCACCGGCAATCCGGCGCAGCACGAAGCGTTGGCGCCCCTCGGCGTCGCGCTCGTCGAACACGATGCGATAGGTCAGTTCTTCCACGGCATCGCGATCGAGGTCGATCTTGAATTCGTAGAAACCTTCGGGGTGATAGCCCGGTGTCGGCACATCGCCGGCAATCGAATGGCAGACGTTGATGACGAACACCGTGCCCGTCTGGCCGCGGAAGCAGTAAAGATCGGTGATGTCGAGGCGTACATCCTGACGGGCGAGCGGGGAGTCGAGGTGGTGGGACATGAATCGATCCTTTCCGAAGTATCGTTACGGGTGGTGTTGCCGGCGCGCCAGCCACGCGCGTTTAGCGTCGAGTGGATTGTGGAGCGGCGGGTGCGCGGAGGTTGTCCGGAACGGATCGGGATTGCCGATTTGCACTGCGCCGTAGGGATCGGCTCGGCACACTCGGCGCGGCGGCTCGGATGCCGCCGGGTAGGGGGTGTTTTGCTCAGCGGCCGGCCGGCACGTTGCCGGGGCGCGGCACGCGAACGGAAACGATCGTCAGGACGGTGATCGCGCCGGAGACGAAGATGTACCAGGCGGCGGCGACATGCGTGCCGGTCCACAGATCGAGCGATGCAACGACGAGCGGGGCGGTGCCACCGAAAAGCGCCACGCTGACCGCATACGCGAGCGACATCGCGACCGCACGACCGCGTACCGGAAACATTTCGAGGATCGCGACGATGCTCGGGCCGCCGCCAAGCGCCGACAGGCCCGCGAAAAGAGCGACGACGACAAGCAGCGTCGTCGCATCGGGGCGGACCTGCGCGAAATGAAACGCGGGCAGGACGACGGCCATCGTCAGCAGGCGGGAGAGCACGATGGTGCGCAGGGGCCCGAACCGATCGCCGAGCCGGCCGCCCGCGAGGGACAGCACGAACGTGACGGCGCCCACGGCCGCGGTCGTCATGAACGCGGCATAGGCGGAGGGACGGGCGCTGCCGATCCCGAACGTCGTCGTATAGGTGGCGACATAGGTCGGTACCGTCCCGCCGAAGATGAGCACGATCGCGATCAGCCATTGCCGCCGATGCCGTGTGACCATCGTGGCGAGCGGCAGCCGGCCCCGCGGTTCGTGCCAATTTTCATCGATGTGGCGGCGCAGATAGATCTGCACCGGTATCAGCGCGCTCGCGAGTGCGAACGGAACTCGCCAGCCCCACTGCGCCATTTGCGCGGACGTCAAGAGACCGTGCAATGCGATGCCGCACGCGCCGGCCATCATGAGCGCCAGGCCCTGGCCGGCCATGAGCCAGCCGGCGTAGGTGTTTTTGCGTGCGGAGGAGCAATGCTCGATCAGCAAGGCGCTGGACGAACCCATTTCCCCGCCAATCGCGATGCCCTGCAAAATGCGGCATGCGAGTACGGCAATCGGAGCGCAGATGCCGAGCGTCGCATAACCGGGTATTGCGGCAAGGCCGAGCGTGCCGGCCGTGACCAACGCGGAAGTCAGCAGGAGCGCCGGCTTTCGGCCGCGTGTGTCCGCATAGGTGCCGATGAGGAATGCGCCGATGGGCCGCGAAAGAAATCCGGCAGCAAACGCCCCGAGCGAAAGCAGACTTGCATACGCGTGCGTGGCCTGCGGAAGAAATGCGGCGGTAATGAACGCCGAGAACGTGGCGTAGGAGAAGTAGTCGAGGAACTCGAGCGCGTTGGCGAGCACGATCGTCGCGAGCGTGCGCGGGGGAAAGCGGAGCGCGGCCGCTTCGCCGGGCCCGCTTGTGTCATGAACGATACGCATGGCGTGAAACTCACGATGCTACAGGGGGCTGATGCGCGCGCGATAGCCGAGCCTGTTTGCGGTGGACGTGAACATCAAGAGGGCGAGCGCTCGCCGCCCGCCTCGCAAACCGGATACTGCGTGGCGTGCGAGAACGATTGCGCGCAGCGCGGCAGCGTGAAGCAAAAACGGGTGCCTTCGTCGCCGGTCGACCCGATCCAGATTCTGCCGCCGTGCGCCTCGACGATCGACTTCGAAATCGGCAACCCCATACCCATGCCATCGCTCTTCGTACTCGAAAACGGCTGGAAAATGGCGTCCGCCTGCTCGGGCCGGATTCCGCATCCGGTGTCGAGCACTTCGAAACGCGTGTGCGCACCGCCGTCGCTCACCACGCGCACGCGCAACAGCGGCTGCCGCCCTTCGCCACGAGCCGCCTCGATCGCGTGAATGCCGTTGATGAGCAGATTCGTCAGCACTTGCTGAAGCTGAATACGATCGGCGTACGCCTTGATGCCGGGCTCGATGTCCGCCGCGAGCGGTATCGCCCTCGCGTTGGCCTCCGAGGCGATCAGATGCATCGCCGAATCGACGATATCGGTGCAGTCGAGTTCGACCGCCTCCACGGGGGCGCTGACGAGAAAGCTGCGCAACCGCCGGCAGATCGCGGCCATATCGTCGGTCCAGCGCGAGGCGTAGCGGAAAGCGACGAGCGCCTCGCCGATCTCGGGCTGCGGCCGGTCGAGCCAGCGGACCGCGGCATCGAGTGCCGTGCGGATCGCGCCGAGTGGCTGGCCGATCTCGTGCGTGATCGATGCAACGAGCTGCCCGACCATCGACACGCGCGCGGTGCGGGCCATTTCCGCTTGGAGCACCTGCAGTCGTTCGCTGTTGCGCTTGTGCTCGGTGACGTCGAATGCGTAGAAATGCAGCCGCCGATACCGGGCGGTTTCCTCGGGCAGCGAGCACCGCCAGACGATCGGCACTTTTCTGCCGTCCAGCGTCGAGAGCGTGCGTTCCCCCTCGCACAACGGGCGGCCCTCGAATATCGCACGCAGTACCTGTGCGTTGCTGATCCGGTTGGCGGGCAGCAGATCGCGGGCCCAGGCGAAGAAGACGTCCTTGGAGGGGGCGCCGAAGAGCGCCAGCGTGGCATCGTTGGCGTCGACGAAAGCGTGCAGGGCGCGAAGCTCCTCGATGACGCCGGGATGCGCGTCGAGATACGCATCGAGATCGTCCACGCCGCTTTGCCGCAGCGCGTCCATCCGCTGCTTGATGTGCGACCAATCCTCGATGAGGATCGGAATCGGTGCGAAGCGGAACGATTCGTCGACGAAAGCCTGCTCGCCAGACGCAATGTCGCGGCTTTTGCCCATATCGGTCTTCGTCTTCGACGCGACTGGCGCCGCTGCTCGAGGGTCATTCATGCTGAAGGCGCCGTTGGGGAACGTCCTGGCGACGAACCCCCACCTCGGCGATGGGACGTCGCTACGAAAAATTTGCCGCGATTATACAAAATCAAAATGGGGAACGGATGCGAAATCGGCGCAATGCACGGCACGCGGGAGAGAAAATGGGCAAGCGGTGCCTGCGCGGGAGGAGGCAGACGCAGGCATTGGGATGGGCGATTCGGGCAATGGCGCCGACGCATATGGCAGGCATAGCGCAGGTATAGGGGAGCCGCGAATCCGCAATTTCTGTTTTGAGCGATTCGGTGGCGCAATGCGGTGGCGCAATTCGGCGGCGGCACGACAGCCGCCGCGTGCCGCAACGCGATCTCTTATCGGCAGGCTTCGGCGAGAAACCACGCGCGCCGCTGAGCTTCGTCGATCCAGTTTTCGAGCAGGCTGGCCGTGGCCACGTCGTTGTGCTTCTCGCAGATCGCATGCGCCGAGAGCATGAGATCGGCTAGCAGCAGGTTGTCGTTGCGCAGATCGCCGAGCATCTGCGCCGGTGCGAGCCCGACCGCGTCGTTATCGGCCAGCCGCTGGTGGCGGGCGATATCGCCGATCGAGCGCAGCGTCGTGCCGCCGATCTTGCGCACGCGTTCGGCGACGTCGTCGGTGATGGCGAAAAGCTGCTCGCCTTGCTCGTCGAGCATCAAATGGTAGTCGCGGAAATGCGAACCCCACATGTGCCAATGAAAATTCTTCGTTTTCAGGTAAAGCGCGAATACGTCCGCCAGCAGCGGATTGAGCTGGGCCGAGATTTCGCTGATCGCTTCCTGGTCGAACCCGAGGGCGGGGCGGCCGGAGACCGCATTGGCGGTGGAGTGTCCGAGTGACATCGCAATGCTCCTTGCAAACGACGATGAATGGGGGCGCGGGCTCGATCTTGAGCGCGGCCCGGCTCGCCTGCCTTCGGGATCGAGCGCCTGTTTGCGGATTCGCACGACGGCCGCCGGGAGGCCGGGCGTGCGTCGAGCCTCGCAGCCGCGCCGTGCGGATACGAAAACGCTGGTCGCTATCGAAAAGAGCGGCGGCCGGACCCATTCGATACTGGCTCGGCGCGCGATCGGGCCACACAATCGGGCCGCTCGCACGAGCGGTGCGGATCGCACGAATTGCCGCCGCCGCTGGCGTGCGCATTCCCAACGGAATGGCTGCGACGGCGCATGCCGTTTGCGGCGGCCAAATCCACCTTCACGAAGGAGCATGAGCGATGGCGAAGTTCACATTGAAAGACGGTACCGAACTCTTCTACAAGGATTGGGGTAGCGGTCAGCCCGTCGTGTTTTCGCATGGGTGGCCCTTGAACGCCGACGCGTGGGATGCCCAAATGATGTACCTTGCGGAGCTCGGCTACCGCGTGATCGCTCACGATCGGCGTGGGCACGGCCGCTCGAGCCAGCCCTGGGGTGGCAACGACATGAACCGGTATGCCGACGATCTGGCCGAGCTGATCGAGTTTCTCGATCTGAAGGATGCGGTGCTCGTGGGCCATTCGACGGGCGGCGGCGAGGTGGCGCGCTATATCGGCCGGCACGGTACGCAGCGCGTGTGCAAGGCTGTACTGATTGCAGCCGTTCCGCCGCTGATGCTGAAAACGGCTGCGAATCCCGGCGGTCTTCCGCTTGCCGTCTTCGACGACATCCGCAAGGGCGTCATCGAGAACCGCTCGCAGTACTTCAACGATCTGGCCACGCCTTTTTACGGCTTCAATCGCGAGGGCGCAAAGGTGTCCGAAGGCACGGTCGACGCGTTCTGGTATGCCGGCATGCAATGCTCGATCAAAAGCGCCTATGACTGTATCAAGGCGTTCTCGGAGACGGATTTCACCGAGGATCTGAAGAAAATGACGGTCCCGACGCTGGTGTTGCAAGGCGATGCCGACCAGATCGTTCCGATCGACGATTCCGGCCGCCTGACCGTCGAAATCGTTCCGCAGGGCACGCTGAAGGTGTATCCGGGCGCGCCGCACGGCATGTGTACGACGCACGCGGATCAGGTCAACGCGGATCTGGCGGCATTCATTCGGAAGTGACCGCAGGCAGCGCGACACCGCCGCTCGGGTGTCGCGCCGGGCACGGCGGTACTTCGGTTCGCGAAGTGCCGCCATCCGCTCCTGAGCGCAGAACGTCCGTTCGGCGCGGCGTGTACCGTCCCAGCCGGCCTGCCGGGATCGGTTCTTTCAAACGGCTCGACGATCGCGCCGGCGATGGCCGTTGTTCGGGGCGCTTCCTCCAAGCCCGTTCGCCCGCACGCGGCGACTATACCTACATATGATTTTCCCGGCAGCGTCTTTTCATTAAGATGCCTTCGTCGGGGGCTGGCCGCATGACGGCCGCTGTCATCGTAATTCAGGTCGAGGACCCGGTTTGTGTAAGAATCCAATCGTTTCGATCATCGACGATGACGAATCCGTCCGCCTTGCCACATCGAGCCTGCTGCGCTCGCTCGGGTGGGCGGTTCGGCTCTACGGGTCGGCCGAGCAGTTTCTCGAGTCCGACGGCATTGGCGATGTCACCTGCATCATCTCGGATGTCCAGATGCCCGGCATTTCCGGGCTCGAGATGTATCGGCGTCTCGTCGGGCGCGGGCTCGCGCCCCCCGTCATGTTCATCTCCGCGTACGCTTCCGATGCGGTTCGCCGTCAGGCGCTCGACCTCGGCGCGATGTGCGTGCTGAGCAAGCCCGTCGATGCGACCGAGATGTCGCGGCGGCTCGATACGTTGAAGGACGGCCGTGCCGGTGCCGCGTCCTGAGCGTTGCCGCGAGCTGACGCGCCAAGGCCTGCGCAGGCGGGCCGTCGAACGCGCGCGCCGCCATCTTCATTTCGTGCGGGCGCACGCCGCCATATCGCGATGATACCGAGCCCTGGAATCGTCACGCCATGGCGTGACAACGCACACGTGTTGTACCTCCTTGCGGCCGCCATTGGCGTCCTCGTATTTGCCATCGACGCTTTCACACCGCTCGACATCGCCGTCGCCGTGCTCTACGTGGCCGTCGTGCTGCTCGTGGCGTCAGCCGGTTCGCGTCCCGCCACCGCGGGGGCAGCCTGCGTCTGCGTGGCGCTCACGCTGCTCGCGTTTGCCCTGTCCCATGACGTGGGAGCGGGCTATCAGGGCGGCGCCGCCGCGCGCTGCGCCGTGAGCCTGCTGGCTATCGCCACGACCGCGATGCTCTCGCTGCGCAACCTCGCCAGCACGGCGATTCTGCGCGAACGCCTGCAACTGCTCGATCTGACTCACGATGCGATCGTCGTCCACGATATGAACGATCGCATCACGTTCTGGAACCAGGGCGCGGAGGAACTGTACGGGTGGAGCGCGAAGCAAGCCATCGGGCAGTCGATTCACGAGTTGACGCAAACGAACGCGAGCATGTCGCTCGACGATATCCGCCGCGAAGTGCTGCGCGTGGGGCAATGGCAGGGCGAACTCCAACGTGTGCGCAAGGACGGCCAGACGGTCATGATCTCGAGCCGCTGGGCGCTGTGGCGAGATCGCGGCGGGCGGCCGCTCGCCGTTCTCGCGACGAACAACGACATTACCGACCGCAAACACATGGAAGCCGAGCTGCGGCGCTCGACGGCCGAACTTGCCCACGCTACGCGCGTGACGATGCTGGGGGAGATGGCGGCCTCGATCGCGCATGAGGTTACCCAGCCGCTTGCGGCGCTCGTCACGGCCGGCGACGCCGCGTTGCGTTGGCTTCACCGGCCTCAGCCCGATCTGAGCGAGGTCGAGATGTCGATTCAGCAGATGATTCGCGACGCG
The DNA here is from genome assembly GCF_034424545.1 of Trinickia caryophylli. Classification (NCBI taxonomy): domain Bacteria; kingdom Pseudomonadati; phylum Pseudomonadota; class Betaproteobacteria; order Burkholderiales; family Burkholderiaceae; genus Trinickia; species Trinickia caryophylli. The sequence continues at coordinate 99,356 of NZ_CP139971.1, forward strand.
CAACGCGCGGCCGAAGTGATCCGGCGTATCCGCAAGCTGGCCTGCAAGCGCGCCCAGGAGGAGGCGGTGCTCGACCTGAATGTGATTGTGAGAGAATCGCTCGAACTGCTGCGCGGCGAGCTGGACAGCCAGCGGATCGAGGTCAGGGCGGAGTACGCCGAGCCCGCGCCGCTGGTGCGCGGCGATCGGGTCCAGTTGCAGCAGGTCATCATCAATCTCTTGCTGAACGGCATCCAGGCGATGACCGACGTCACCGACGTCACCGACGTCACCGACGTCACCGACGTCACCGACGTCACCGACGTAACCGACGTCACCGACGTAACCGACGTCACCGACCGGCCCCGATGCCTGCGCATTCGTACGCAGGCGACGCGCGGCCGGCAGGCGCAGGTCGCCGTCGAAGACACCGGAATCGGCGTGAGCGCCGAGCATTCGAGCCGGCTGTTCAACGCCTTTTTCACGACGAAAAAGGACGGCATGGGAATGGGGCTGTCGATCTGCAGATCCATCGTGGAAGCGCACGGCGGCCGCATCTGGGCCGAATCGCAGGAGCACTGCGGCACGATCATGCAATTCGTATTACCGCTGAATGAGGAAACGTGTGATGAGCACTGATGCGGAAGATGCCGCGAGCCAGCCGATCGTCTATGTCGTCGACGACGACGATTCGATGCGCAGCGCAGTCGGCATGCTGCTCCGTTCGGTCGGCTTGCGCGTGGAGCCGTTTGCCTCGGCGCAGGATTTCCTGGCGTTCGAAAAGCCCGACGTGCCGAGCTGCCTCATCCTCGACGTTCGTCTCAAAGGCCAAAGCGGCCTTGCCGTCCAAGAGCAGATCGCAGCAGCGGGCGAACTGCGGATTCCGATCATCTTCATGACGGCGCATGGCGACATCGCGATGTCGGTTCGAGCGATGAAGGCGGGGGCGACCGACTTTCTGGCGAAGCCGTTTCGGGATCAGGACATGCTGGATGCCGTGGAAAACGCGCTCGCAAAGGACCAGGAGCGGCGCAGCGCTCATCGCTCGATGGCCGAGCTGCGCCGGCGCTACGAATCCCTGACGTCGCGCGAGCGCGAAGTCATGGCGTTCGTGGCGAGCGGCCTGATGAACAAGCAAATCGCGGCCGAGATGAATCTAAGCGAGATTACCGTCAAGATTCACCGCGGCCAGGCCATGAAAAAGATGGAATCGCGTTCACTGGCCGATTTCGTTCTGAAAGCCGAAGCGCTTGGCGTAAAGGCGCCGCTGGATACCGCCTCCGCTTCCATACGCCTTCAGCGCAACTGACGTCCTTCGCTTTTTTCCCCTTCGCTTTGCCTGCCGTTCAGCGCGCCCGCGCAGGGCGCGTGCCGTATCCACGGCGCTCGCTTCCCACACTGTGCGCCGCGACTATACCTACATATAGGTGGACCTAACCAATAGGCGGCGCGAGCAACCCTACGTAGACTGGTCGTGCCTTGGCCGTTCAATTAACGTTGAGTCATTGCGGTAACCGTCATCGGACAGCCGCCATGCCATCGTATCGGACGGACAAATCATGATCAGTACAGTCGTTCCTCTTCTCGACCCCGCGGCCGACGTCGCGGCGCCTCGGCGGGTTTCCGTCATCGATGCGGAAGAGCAGTGGCGCTGTCCGGCCCCGCATCGGTCGTCACGCGAGTCCCGCTTCGGCGGCGTGACGGTGTCGCGCTGGACGCTTCACGATATGGGCCCGCTCGAAGTCTCGCATCCCGGCAATGCGTCGGACCATTGCATCGCATTGAACCTCAAATGCGCCTCGCTGACGTTCAGCCATGCCGGCCGCCGGATCGTGGAAGGACGCGTGCTTGCGGGCGTCGTGCAGGTCACGGCGCCGGGCATGCCCGTCACGGCCGTTTTCGAATCGGCAGTCGATGCGATGCACCTCTTCGTTTCGCAGGACGTACTCGGCGAGTGCTATGAAGACGTCTTTCATCGCCCGCATGCCGGCGACATCGTGCTTGGCAATCCGAATCTGATCCGCGACCCGGCTTTGGAACGGCTTGGGCAGGCGCTGGCTGTTTCGCAAACGAGCGATGCGGCGCTCGGCAAGGTCTTCACCGAAAGCGTCAGCCTTGCCATCGTCTCACGGCTTGTCGGCCGTCATTTCACCGAGCAGGCGGCCGACACGCGCGAGCCCGCAGCTTTGCCGCCGTGGCGCATGAAACGCGTGATCGAGTATATCGACGCGCATCTGTCCGAGAGCATCGGCCTGGCGGATATCGCGCGAAGCGCAGGGCTCACGCGCATGCATTTCGCGGCGCAGTTTCGCCGCGCAACGGGCGTGCGACCGCACGAATATCTGCTGCGGCGGCGCATCGAGCATGCGCAGCATCTGCTGCGGACATCGAAGCAAAGCGTCATCGATGTCGCGCTGAGTTCCGGCTTTCGCTCGCAGGCCCACTTCACGACGGTGTTCAAGCGCTTCGTCGGGCAGACGCCGTTTTGCTGGCGCTCGAGCGTCAACGAAGCCCGCTGAGCCGTGCATGCGCGTTCGGGCGCATTCGCCAAACCGATGTTCAAGACACATTTTTCCGGGAGTCGCATCATGCTGGCCAATGTAAAGACCGTCGATCCATGGATGCAAACCATCGGGCTCTTGTCGGGTGCCGTGAACGCCTGGCGCAACGAGGCGGTTTTCGACCGCGCAGTGCCCGTTGCGAAAGCACCTGCGCGTGTCGCGGTCAAAGTGATCGATCGCCCCACACCCACCACTGCAACGATCGAATGGCGCGAATCCACACGCTGCAGTTACGGCGACCAGCTATGGCGCGCGGCGCGCGCACGCGTGGCCGGCGTCTGCGCGATGAGCGGGAAGGCAATAGCGCGTGGAGATTCGGTCTACAGGCCCTCCAACCGCCCGTTGCCGCGTAATGCCGAGGCGATGATTCTCGCGTCGGTGCTCGAGGCGGCTGCGCCGCTTTGATCTCGCGCCGCGGCGCGCGCGGGAATTCGCAAGCGCCGCGTGAGCCGTCGGCAAGAACCGACGCGAGCGCCCCCGGAGGGCGCTCGTTCTCATTCGAACGGTACGTCGTACTTGAAGGAAGCAGCGCGGGAGATAGCGCGGGAGACGGGATAGGCAAGCGCATGCATGCGCTTGCATTCGCATTTGCGCACGCGTGCGACAGCTGGCGATCGGCGTGCAAGTATCGCCTGGGGCCGCCGTTTCATGGCCCGGGGGGGCTTCACGTCCAATACTTGGAGTCGGTGATCGTGTGCTCGTAGCCGCGCGCGAGCCGGTGTTTCCTGGCGGACGCGGCCGGTAACGCGTCGAGCACGGCTTGCGCCTGATCGCGAACGTGCGCAGCCGTATGGCGCCGGTCTCGGCTCGACGAAGCGGGCTGGGCGGTAGCCTCGCGGATGGCCGTTGCGTCACCGGCGTCGGTGGCGAGGCGTTCCAGCGGCAGTTGCATGTCGTCGCCGACGGCGAGCAGCGCCTGTTGCAGCCCTGGCGTTTGCCATGCGTAGGTTGCGGCCCAGGCGATGCAGCCGATGGCGAGCATGCGGCGGACTCTAAGCTTGGAAGGGGCGGTGCGGACCATGATGAGCACTCCGGCTGCGATCAGCGTTGCGCGAGCAGGCAGGCGACGGCCGGCTCGGCAGCCTGCTCGGGGCGCGGCTGCAGCGCCGCGCCGAAATGCGATGCGAGAAAATCCACGAACGTCTTGATCTTGGCATCGACGTAAAGACGCGAGGCATAGACTGCGAAAACACGGGTGCTTTGAAGGCGATGTTCGGCAAAGAGACGAACGAGCAGCCCCGTGCGCAGGTCTTCGTTCACGCAGTGAAGCGGCAGTGCGGCTACTCCGGCGCCGGCGAGCGCCGCGAAGCGCGTGGCTTCCACGTCGTTGATGACGAACGGCCCGTTGGCTTCGCGCATGGCCGGCTTCACGATGCTGAGTTCGCCCCGGTGCTCGATGGACGAGGAATGCATCGCTATCGGCGCGAGTGCGTGCGCGTCCAGCTCGCCGAGCGAATCGATCCGATGTTCCGCGAGATAGGCGGGCGCTGCAACGAGGACGCGCTCCATCTGGCCGACCATTCGGCTCACGTTGCCGGAATCGGGCAGCGAGGGCGCCGAAAGAATCGACACGTCGACGCCGTCCTCGATCAGGTGCGCCGGGCCGGGCAGGAACTTCACATGGACCTTGACGTGAGGATAGTGCCGCCGATATTCGACGATCGAGCGCGTGAGCTGTTCGCGTCCGAGATCGGGCGAGCAGTGCACGCGCAACGTGCCCTGTGCGCGCTTGCCCGCGCCGCCCGCTTCAGCTTCGGCGTCGTCGAGTTCGGCGAGAATCTGTTTGCACTTCGTGTAATAGCGCTGACCGGGCTCGGTCAGCGAAAGCCGGCGCGTCGTGCGCTGCAAAAGCCTGGTGCGCAGATGGTTCTCGAGCAGCGAAACGGCGCGCGAGATGCTGGCTTTGCTGCATTCCATGTGCTCCGCGACGGCACTGAAGCTGCCGGCTTCCACGACGCGGGAGAAGATTCGCATGCTCAAGAGCGTGTCCATGAATACCTCGTCGTTTCCATGACGGCGAGCCGCATTCCGGCGGCCTCGCGCGGGCCGGAGCGACTCTTGTTCGGAATGGGAAAAACTGCTTTGCCGATGGATGAAAAGATAAATGGAGTGCGCCGAATTAACTATCCCTACATTCGGATGAACGACTACCCGATAGGGTCGCTCGCCTCATCCTCGCGTATAGTTGCGCCGCGCGAGCGGGGGCCGGCGGCGGCTTCGGCGTTGCGCCGCTTACGGTTTTCGCGTTACCGCCAGCCTTGCTGAGCGGCCGTCGACGCGATGACGAGATCGAAAAGCGCCTGGCTGCTAGGCGAGAGCGATCGGCCCTTGGTCCAGACCATATGCAGCGGCCGCTCGATCCGCAAATCCTCGACCTCGATGATCGTCAATTCGCCGCGTCGCAGTTCTTCCTTGATGCTCAGCGTCGAAATATAGGCGAGCGCGTGCTGGGCGAGCAGCATTCGTTTGATCGCCTCCGTGTCGCTCACCGACATCAGCGGCTCGATATCGAGGCCCGCGCGGCGATAGACGTCTTCGAGCGTGGCACGCGTGCCGGAGCCCGGCTCGCGCATGATCACGGCCTTGTCGACGAGTTCGCGCGCGCGCAGCGTCGAGCCGGCGCGGGGATGCCCGGCTGCCGCCACCACGGCGATTTCGTCCGATCCGATACGTCGCGCGTGCAGGATCGTATCGTCGAACGGCCCTTCGATGAAGCCGATCGTGAACGTCAAATCGCGCAACCCGGCTTCTACGCGTTCGGTATTGGTGACGGTGAGATCGATGGCGACACGGGGATGGCAGGCGTTGAAGCGTGCGATCGCGTCCGGCACGAAATAGACGCCCAGCGTACCGCTCGCGCCGATCTTCATATGGCCCGAGCCGAGCCCTGCCAGTTCCTCGATTTCCTTTTCCGCGGCGTCGGCCAGCGTGAAGATCCGGGCGGCGTATTCGTAGAGCAGCTTGCCGCCCTCCGTCAGCGACACGCCGCGCGGCAGGCGATCGAAAAGAATCATGCCGAGGCGGTCCTCCAACTCGCGGATCTCGCGCGTGACGGCGGGCTGGCTGACGTGCAGCCGCTCGGCGCCGGCACTGATGCTGCCTGCACGGGCAACCTCGTAAAAGGCGAAGAGGTGAGTGAAGTTCATGAAGGCAAGGCAAAGAGGAACGGATAGCGCACGGGCGGGATTGCCGACGCCGTGATTATGCGGCAGGGGATGCATCGTATGCAGCGACGGGGGGGGAAGGATGGGGGGAGACTGCGTATGTCGCGCGGGTCAGCGTGATCCGTTCATATAAGGAACGTGCGGGGTTGGGCCCTGCGGTAGCGACTCGTCAATGCACGGTCAATGCACGGTCTGCACGGTGAAGCGAGTGCCCGGCCCAGCCGAGCCGGCAGGTGTGCCGGTTCGGCTGGACGATGCGGGCGCCATGCGCGATCAGCTGCCGAAGTAGACGTCGCAGAAGCTCACGGGCCCGACGCAGGCCGACGGTGCGCGCGTAGCGGTGTGAACGTGCATGCCGCTTCCCGAGGCCCCGTTCGCCGGTGAGCCGCCGACATCGCTCGTGACCGGGTGCTGCTCTGCCGCGACTTTTGCCTCGGCGGCCTGGATATCGTCGGGGTAGTGCGGATCGCTGCCGATTGCCGGGTTGTAGCCGGCTTGCTCGATGCGGACCAGATCGGCGCGCACTTCGGCGCGCGTTACGGGTGCGTTGCTTTGGGCGAACGTAAGGACGGGGCTGGCGAGGGTACCGATAGCGATGGCGAGGCAGGCAAGCGTTTTCATGGTGAAGCTCCTTGAACAGGTTGAACGCGAACGTCATGTCGCGGTTGATAAAACTGCATAGTGCTGCCGAGACAAAGGCCTGACAGACGGCCCATGAACTCATGGCGCGCGTTTGATGGCGATCTCACTTCTGTTAACCACCGGGCCCCGGGATCTATTCCATCGGAGCACTCCGAAGCGTTCACGCCACCCGATCGTATCGATGTCGCTTTTGGCGTCCATCGATCGCGAGTCGATGAGACAAGGTTAGTGAAAGAGCGGGCTCGCGAAAAATGCAACGTTGAGATGCGAGCCATGTCGCGCGGTTATATCTCCCGCATCCATCCGTGCGTTGCATTCGCGCGAGGCGCGAATGCTTCGATCGTTCGATTAGAAAAGCGTCTCGCGGTTTACGAACGAAGCCGGTTATTGCAACCGGCACGATTGCTCCGCCTCCCATACGCGCAGGGAGGGGCGGCGGGACGGCGTTTCGGTTCGGCACGCGGCTGGTTGCCGCCGTCATGAAGGTCCACTCGAACAACTTGAAAGGAACCCGGAATGCACAGCAAATTCACGATCAAGGCCGCGTCTTTGGCGGTCGCCGCAGTCGCCGCGATCGGTATCGCGCAATCGTCCATGGCGGCCGCGCCCGCGAATCCTGCAACAGACCCCCACATCGACCCGCAGGTCCGATCGTTTCTCGAGAAGATCGACAAGGACAGCAGCCCGTTCTGGACGTTGCCGCAGCCGAAGCCGCAGGAGATCCTGACGAACCTGCAGAATCAAACCCCGGTCGATATGTCGGGCGTGACGACGACCGAGCGCACGATCACGGAGGACGGCCGCACGGTGAAGCTCTACATCATGAAGCCGGAGCACACGGAAGGGACGCCGGGCGTGCTGCTCTTCCTTCACGGCGGCGTGTGGATCGTCGGCAATTTCGCCAATCACCAGCGGCTGCTGCGCGACCTCGTGGTGGAATCCGGACAGGTGGGCGTGTTCGTGGAGTACACGCCGTTACCGCAGGCGAAGTTTCCGACTCAGATGGAAGAGTCGTATGCCGCGCTGAAGTGGGCAGCGGCCCATGCCTCCGAATTCGGCGCCGACGGCACGCGCATCGCGGTCGCGGGCAACTCGGTTGGCGGCAATATGGCAGCGGCGCTCACGCTGATGGATAAGGACCGCAACGGGCCGAAGATCAGTTTCCAGGCGCTGTTGATTCCGGCAACCGATGCGAGCGTGGATACCCCTTCGTATCACGCCTACGGGACCGGGCGCTTCCTTGCTCGCGCATTCATGAAGTACGGCTGGGATCTGTACGCGCCGGACGCGAACACACGCAATAATCCCTATGTATCGCCTTTGCGCGCGAGCGCCAGGGAGCTCGAGGGCCTGCCGCCGGCACTCGTGGTCACGGCGGAAAACGATCCGCTGCGCGACGAAGGCGAAGCTTATGCCCGCAAGCTGAAGGAGTCGGGCGTGAGCGTGGCGGCGGTGCGCTACAACGGCACGATCCACGATTTCGTACTGCTCAATGCGTTGCGCAACGTACCTTCGACCGAGGCTGCTTTGCAACAGATCAGCACGGCCATCCGCGAGCATATCGGCAAATAGGCTCGGATCTGCCCCGAATCGTCGAGGGGCAAGACGCCAAAAACGAAAAAGCCCCGTGAGGGGCTTTTTCTTTCCAACGCCAACGGTCGGGCTCGATAGGCGGCTCAGCTCGCCTGGTTGTCGACCCCCGAGGGGCCGGCCGCCGGCTTGCGGCCGTCGATGGTGTTCAGATAATGCGCGAGCCCATCGATCTGGTCGGGCGTGATCGGCGCACCGAAGGCGCTGCGCATTTTCATGATCTCGGTTTTCCATTCGCTGACGGTGAGCGGCGGCTGACGCAGCACCATGCCAGTCGAATGACACATGACGCAGTTCGCATTGGCGATCTCGACGCCGGGCCCTGGTGGGAAGGTCGATTCGCCGGGCGGCAACGTGACGTTCAGAACCGCCAGGTGCACGGGCGGCGCGATGGCCTCCTGCCGGGCGGCTTGGGCGGCAATCGATTCGGGCAGGTAACGTTGCCCGACGACGCCGGCGATGGCGCCGATGACGATCGGCGCGCCCAGCATGAGCGCCATGCGCTTCAGTTTCGCGTTCATTGGTTTCTCCCTGTCAGGCCACGTCGACCTGAATCGACTCGATGACGTTGCGCATGAAGCCGGCGCCGTTCCAGTTCGGTGTGGGCGGCTGCGCCTGGCCGGTGGAATCGATCGCCCGGACCATCAGCGTCTGCTGGCCACGCTGGGGGAAGCTGACACTCGTTTGCCACTGCCGAAAGCTGTATTTTCCGTAGTCGTGTCCGAGCGACGTATCGGCCCATGTCCGGCCGCCGTCGACCGACAACTGCACACGCGCGAGCGCGTTGATGCCGCCGAACGCAATCCCGCGTACGACCGCCGGCTGACCGCTACCGATCTTGTCGCCGGTGCGCAGGTTCGTAAAGAACGAGCGGGGCAGCATGCGGTTGATCGGGATCTGCGGTACGTCCGTCTCACCGGGGTGGATATTGGCGAAGTGATTGTCTGGCACCTTATAAGCCTTGGCCGTCCAGAAATTATCGTCAGGACGGTCGAGCACTTCGATATCGGTCAGCATCTTGACCCAATACGTGGCGTACCAGCCGGGCACGATGAGCCGCAGCGGGTACCCGTTCAAAAGCGGCAGCGGCTCGCCGTTCATCGCATACGCCAGCATCACTTCGCCATCGCGCGCATGATCGACGGCAAGCGACTTCAGGAACTTCGGCGTTTGCGGAATCACACCCGAGTCCAGCCCGTCGAAGCGCACCGCAACGGCGTTGCCGCGCACGCCGGCGTGGTCCAGCACGTCTTTGAGACGAACGCCCATCCACAGCGCATTGCCCATCGCGCCATTCGCCCACTGGCCGCCCGGCACGCGCGGATTGAAGAAGCCGCGCGAGTTGCCGGAACATTGATTGACCGCGGCAATCTCATAGCGCGGGAATTTGCGCATCAGATCGTCGAGCGTGAGGCTCAGCGTTCGCTTGACATGACCGCGAACGGCGAGCCTATACGTGGCGGGGTCGATCGACGTCGGGATGTTGGGAAGGTGCCAGCGCACGTAGAAGCGATCGTTCGGCGTGAAGACGCCGCGGTCGAAGACCTCGAAGGGCGTTTCCAGCAGCGGCGCACGCGTGCGCTGCAGAATCATCCCGGACTTTTGCGGCAGATCCGACGTGATCGGGCGGCGGCCGTTTTCGAACGGCAGATCGACGAATTCGCTTTGCGCGGCGCGTGCGAGCAACGGCGCGGCGAACGCGGCCGCGCCGAGCGCGCCCAGGCTGCCCAATAGCCTGCGCCGATGGCGCGAAACGGGATCGAAGTCGTGTTCGCTCATGAAATCCTCCTGGTCGGTTCGATTGCGATGGACAAGGCTTGTGGGTAAGGCGGTGAGCCGCGCGACGAGGCGTGGCGTTGCGAAGGCGTGCGGGCGCGGCCTGCCAGACGCGCCGCATTGAACGTGACCGATAGCGAGCTCGCGACCATCAATGCGGCGGCCGTGGCGGGCGACACGAAGCCGGCCACGGCCAGCGGGATCGCCAGCGCGTTGTAGACGGCTGCGGCGGCGAGGTTCTGATGCATGACTCGTGCGGTGCGGCGTGCGAGAAAGAGCGCCTCCTCGAGCTTCTCCACGCCGGCATCGACGAGCACGATCGAGGCGGCAGCCATCGAGGCCGGCGACGCGCTGCCCACGGCGATGCCAACATCGGCGGCAGCGAGCGCTGGCGCGTCGTTCAAACCATCGCCGACGAAGGCGACCTTGCCGTTGCCGGCGCGCTGTGCGGCTACGATCCGCGCGGCCTTTTGCTCGGGCGTGTGCGCGGCGAAGATTGCGATATCGCCGATGCCCACGGCCTCGGCAATGGCGCGGGCGACCTGTTCGCGGTCGCCGGTGAGCATCGCGATCGTGGCGCATTGCGCGCGCAGCGCCGCAAGTGCGCGCCGCGCGCCCTCGCGTGGACGGTCGGCGAAGCCGAGCATGCCGCGCCATCGACCGTCGCGCGCGACGTGGACGGCCGTGGTCGAGTCGTCCACGTCGGGCACGGCCACGCCGCTGTTGCGCAAAAAACGGGCGGTGCCGGCGAGAATGCATTGACCAGCGGCGCCGTGCCACTCGACGCCGGCACCCGGCACGGCACGCGAGCTGCCCGCCGGGGCATCCACCGCTGCGGCGAGCCTCGTTGGCGGGACGAGCGCGCGGATGGCCGCGGCGATCGGGTGTTCGCTGCCGCGCTCGGCGAGCGCCGCCTCTTCTACGAGATCGCTGTCGCGCACGCCCGCGGCTGGCGATAGGCGAACGAGGTGGGGCTTGCCTTCGGTCAAGGTCCCGGTCTTGTCGAGAAAGAATATCGACAGACGACCCGCTTTTTCGATCGCCTCGACGTCGCGAAAGAGGATGCCTGCCCGGGCGGCCCGGCCCACGCCGGCGCCGAGCGCGAGCGGTACGGCCATTCCGAGCGCGCAAGGGCAGGTGATGACCAGCACCGCGACGGCGCGTTCGAGCGCGTCGGGCCCACTCATGCCCGACAACGCGCCGACGCAGAAGACGAGCAGCGCGATGAGCGCAATGCCGGGCACGAGGCGGCGCGTAAAGCGCTCGGCGATGGCTTGCGAAGCGGTCTTTCGAGCGAGCATGGTGCGTACGCTGCGCGCGATTGCATCGACGCGCCGTTCTCCCCATTCGTGGTTCACGCGCACGAGTAATTCGCCCTCCGCGTTGAGCGTGCCCGCTTCGACGAAAGAGCCGGGGCCTACGCTGTCGAATTCGCTTTCGCCTGTGAGGAGAGACCGGTCGAGCGACGATCGGCCTTCGGTCACGATGCCGTCGAGCGGGAGACGCTCGCCCGGCAGTACGCGGATGATGCTGCCGCGGCTCACGCGCTTGGCGAGCATGACCGCTTGCGAGCCGTCCGTTCCGAGTACGCGGGCCGTCTGCGCCGGCAGCTCGAGCAGCGTCCGCACGGCATCGGCGGTGCCGCTGCGCACCCGCGTTTCGAGCCACCGGCCGGCGAGCAGGAACGTGACGATCATGGCGGCGGAATCGAAATAGACGGTCGATTCGCCGCGCGCGAGCTGCACGATCGACAACAGACACGAGGCGCTCGCACCCATCGCGACAAGGCAGTCCATGCCCGGCACGCGAGCGCGCAGCGTGCGCCACGCGGCACGAAAAAATGGCTGTGCGCAATAGGCGACCACGGGAAGCGTGGCCACGCCGGCCAGCACGGCGAGCCAGTAACGGACGGGCCCTGGCACCGTGGCGGTCGAGGTGAAATAGAGCGTGGTTTGCGCCGTCATCACCCACATCGAACAGAACGCGGCCACCGCGAGTCGGATGGCCAGATCCTGGAGCAGCGCGGCGGTATGCGCGCGACGCTCAGGCGCGTCGGACTCTGGCTCGCACACGTAGCCAAGCTTGGCTGCGGCTTCGAGCAGGCGTTCGAGCGACGTTCGGCGCGGGTCCCACTCGAGCGTTGCGGATTCCGACGCAAAGCTCACGCGGGCATCGATGGTGCCGGGCTGCCGCTGCAATACGCGCTCAAGCGCATTGGCGCAGCTCGTGCACCACATGCCGCGCACATCGAGCGTTGCGCTGTCGGGCGAAGCGGGTGTCATGCGCGGGCTTTCCTCACGGATGCTTGAGTTCGTCTTCGCCTGCCCATGGCGTCGTGCGATTGCCGATCGTCGCGCGTTCCGCCTTGACGAGATCCGCCGCGAGCGCGGGTGATTTATTGCCGAAGCTCGATCGGACGTGTGAGGCGACGGCGGCGATCTGCGCATCGTCGAGCGTGGTGCCGAACGCCGGCATCGTTCCGTTGAAAGTGGCGCCGGCCACGGTGATCTTGCCCGTCACGCCGAGCAGCAGAATGCGCGCGACGATCTTGGGATCGCCGTTGACCCACTCGGAGCCCGCAAGCGGCGGGAACACGCCGGGCAGGCCCGCACCGCTCGCCTGATGGCACGAGGCGCAGCGGCTCGCAAAGATCTGGGCGCCGTCGGGCGCGGCTACGGTCGCAGCCGAAGGGCTCGCGTTGGCCGCGGCGGCCGCGGGTTGCTCGCCAGGTCCGAGCGCCGGATTCAACAGAAAGTAGCTCACGCCCCAGACCAGCAGCCCGGCGGCCACGAGCCCCAGCAGCCACGGTACGGGATTGGCGCGCTCGAAGGGCTCCGCATGCTCGCGGGCCCGCACGGCGTTGACTTCGGCTTTGTCGTGTTTGCTCATTTCATTGCTCCCGACGAATCGGCAGGGGCCGGATAAGTGTGGTTAAGGGCGCTCAGGTATGTGACGAGGTCCAGCGCGTCCTGCGATGCGACCACCTGCTTGCCGTTGGCCGGGGCATAGCTCGGCGGCAGCTGAACGACGGTGTCGCCGGGACGTGCGCGGTCGATCACTTCGAAGAGGAACGGATACGCCGGCATCACGCTTGACGGCGAGACCGCGCGCGGCTGGTAAAGATGCGCGAGCTGCCACGCGGCGCTTGGCTGGCGTGCGCCGATGTTGAACAGGTCGGGGCCCGTGCGCGCCACGCCGAGCAGATGCGGATAGTCGTACGCGTAGTCGGCCGGCACCGATGGGCGCCCCCATCCGCGCAGTGCGTCGGGGCCGAGCGAGGCGGCGCGCGGCTGCTGCGAGTGGCAATAGACGCAGCCCATGTTCACGTAGGTGGCGCGCCCGCGCAATTGCGCGACCGTGTAAGGCTTGAGTGCCTCCGGAGGCGCCTCGTCGCGCAGTTGCCGGTACGGAAGCGCCACCAGCACGAGCGTTGCCATTGCGAGCATGATCAACGAGCCGACCGCGATCGTCAGAATGCGGTTCATGTCAGGCTCCCATGGAGAGTGCATTGCTCGGTAGCGAGGAGCCCGAGCGCGTCGTTTGCCGGCCGAACACCATGGCGAAGAAGTGATAGGCGAAGACGAAATGGCCGCCCGTCATCAGTGCGCCGCCGAGCGTGCGCGCCTGCAGATATGGCGTGAGTACGCGGACCGAATCCATGAAGGGACGGGCCGGATCGAGCAGCGCGATACCCTGCAGGATGCCGCCGATCGTCAGCGACACGAAGTAGATGGCGAAGCCGGTCGCGGCGAGCCAGAAATGCAGGCGGATAAGCGCGGGGTACGGCCACTCTCGATCGAGTACGCGCGGCATCGCGAAGTAGATCGAGCCGAACATGATCATCGAGAAAAAGCCATAGAGGCCCAGATGCGCGTGTGCGACCTTGTACTGCGTGAAATGGACGAGGCGGTTGAAGAAGGGCAGTGCCTCGAGCGAGCCCTGCAGCGAGACGAGCGTGTAGAGCACGGCGCCCAGCACGACGAAACGCAGCGTAGGGGAATGCTTCAACGCCGCGAAGTGCCCGACGACGGTCATGTGGTGGTTCACGCCGACGGCCAGCACCGGCACGATCATCATCACGCTTTGCACGACCGAGACGCTTTGCAGCCATTGCGGCACGGGCCCGCCGAGCAGGTGATGAATGCCGGCTTGGCTGTAGAACATGGCGAGGGCCCAGAAGCCGACGAGCGAGAGGTGATACGAATAGATCGGGCGCCCGAGCACCTTGGCAATGAAGTAGTAGGCGGCGGCGAGCCCGATCGGCGTGAGCCAGAGGCCGAGTACGTTGTGCGCGAACCACCAGTTGACGATGGCCTGCTCGACGCCGAAATGCACGTAGGGCACTTTGGCGACGATATAGAGGATCGGAAACCAGAGCAGCGCGGCGGCGAGGTACCAGACGGAAACATACAGATGGTGGGTCGTGCGCCGCGCGATCGTCATGAGGAGCGGCACGGCCGTGAAGGCACCGCCCGCCGCGAGGAAGATACCGATCTGCCAGGGAATTTCGAGCCATTGCAGGCCGTCGGTCCAGCCCGAGAGAATGGCGGCGATGCCGGCAGCCACGCCTGCGTTCCAGAGCCACGCGCCGATTACGGCATAGCGCTGGCCGGCGAGCGGCGCTTTGAGCAGCCGCGGCAGCATCCACAGCGCGATGCCAATGCCCGCCATCGAGGCCCATCCATAGATGACCATGTTCAGATGAGCGGTACGCACGCGGCCGAACGTGAGCCACGCCGACTGCGTGAGAAAGTCGGGCGACGTCAGCTTCTGCGAGGCGACGAGACCGGCGATGGAGCCCAATATCAGCCACACCACCGATGAGCTGAGAAACGCGAAGGCCGGGCCGCGGCTCGACTCGTCCTGCTGGGCACGCGCAGCCAGTTCGGTAGCCAGCACCTTCGACGCTCCGCCGTCATCCGCGACCGAGTACGCTTGCTCACGAGCATCGGCGCCTCGGCTCGCGGAATCGACCGAATGTTGAAGCGCGGCGCGATGCGAACGAGGAAGCGAGGGATCGTCGGTTTGGCCAAGTTCGCCTTCGGCAAAGATCACTTCGGCCGCATCGGGTCCTGCGCGCATCAGGCCGTTCATCTGCGCCCAAAGGAACATGAACAATCCGAGTACCGAGATCAGGAACGACAATGCGAGCAGCGTGCCTATCGTGAAGTTCATTTCGACAAAAACTCCGCATGAGAAAAGGTGCCCGGCGCGAGCGCGCAAAAGGTCGCATCGTGCGTGGAAAAACGCGCGATGACGGATGCGCTCGATGAGCGGGTGCTGCTACCGTGGAGGAGGCTGGGTTTCAGCGAAGGGCAGCGAAGGGCAGTATAGGTATCGCGATTCGGTTTGTAATATTCAAATTCATCATCGCAGGCATACCTTTGCGATATACCTCAAGCGCGGTGCGGCTTTGCCGGGTATTTCGAGCGGCGCGAAATTGCCTGTCGTGCAAAAGCCGGCTATGCCGTGCTTTCTGAAAATCCGCGCCGATACATTCGTGATGCGCATTGCATTCGATGCCGCGCGAAGGCATGGAGTGGCGCCGCGTGCGCGGAAGCAGGACGTTATCGCGACCGGCAGTCCGTCATCGGCCTTGCCGGTGCTTTTCCGCGACGATCGTGGCAATGGCCTCGCTGTCGGCGGGCGACGCGGGTGCGAATACGATGAGCGTCAGGCCTTTCGCGGCATCGACGGAGAATGCCGAATATTCGAGCGTGACGAGCCCTGCGCGCGGGTGACGCAAGCGCTTGGTGCCGAAGCCGAAGCTGCCGACTTCATTGTCGGCCCACAGACGCCGGAAGTCCTCGCTCGTCGCCTGCAGTTCGGCCGCCAGTGCCGCAGCGTCGCCCGAGCCGCCTGCCCGCGCAACGTCGATGCGAAACACGGCAACGGCGGTACGCGCATTTTCCTCCCAATCGGGCAGGGCCGCGCGCACCTCGGCGCTGAGGAACAAGCGCCGCAGCACGTTGCGCTCGTTCGGCGGGAATTGGGCGTAATCGCTCAGCACGGCCGCCGCCGCGGCGTTCCAGGCCACGACATCCCAGGTCGCCGTTTTGACGATCGCGGGGCTTGCGGGCATGCCGTCGAGCACGCGCTGCAATGCGGGCGTAACCGGTGGCGGCGCGGTGCGGTGAACAGGGGGCGGCCGTTGCTGACCGAGCAGGAACAGCATCTCGCGGCCCGTTGCGTCGAGCTCGAGCGCGCGGGCAAGACGCTCCAATACCTCAGCGGAAGGGGGGCCGCCGCGGCCCTGTTCCAACCAGGTGTACCAGGCCACGCTGACATTCGCGCGTGCCGCGACCTCCTCACGCCTGAGGCCGGGCGTGCGGCGCCGGCCCTGGGTGTCGGGGCCGGGGTGCAGACGGGCACGGCGCTCGCGCAGGAAACTGCCGAGCGTGATGACCGGTTCGGGAAGCGTGGTCACTGCCATCAGATATGCCTTGTCGATTGCGCGCGTGCGCTGCCGCTACTTTAGCGCGACGACGTAATACGCGTGCGGGGGCCAATGCGCCGTATTGACGGTCGAAAGTCGTCATGTCGCCGGTGCGTCGCTCCTATCGCTTGCCATGGCGAGGGCCAGCGCGTGATCGCGCACATCGGCGGGCCACGCCTGAACGAGCGCGTGCAACCGCGCCGCGTCATTGGCGAACAGCGCTCGCACCGCCTCCTCGAAGCCGGGCAGATCGCCCGCCATCGCCGACATGAAATGGTAGGCGCGCTCTTGTGACCGGCGTTGCCTGTCTTTGTCCGCATACGTACGCCGCGCTTCGTCCACGAGCTTGCGAAGGGCGACCGACGCGCCGCCGGGCTGGCTCGCGAGCCACTCCCAATGCCGCGGCAGCAGCGTGACCTCGCGCGCCACGACGCCGAGCTTCGGCCGGCCGCGGCCGCGTGGCTCGCCGGCCGCAGGAGGCGACGAGTCACGCGCGGCCGCCGTTTCGAGCGGTGGCTCCTCGCCTGCGGCGAAACGGGCGGCGACTTCCTCGTCGGTGCCGCGCGTGTCGATATCGAGGGGCCGGCCGGTTTCGTCGTCGAATACCCAGAGCGGGCTCGCCGCATCTTGCTTCGCGGCGTGCTTGATCGCGAGTGCGACCGCTTGCAGCGAACCCGACGCAATACGCCGGTGCCCGGCGAATGCCGTGAACGAGTGAAGGAGCATGTCTGCCACCGTATGGTCTCGGAAGAGGATGAGGTTGTGTTTATACCCGGATGAAAATTGACTGTCAATAACGCCCGGGTAAAATTATCGACCCGATCGTACGGGCGTTCGAGGTGGCTGCCGAGCGCGTGCGCCAAGCTGACGATGTATCAATGCGATGGGCGCGCCGCCGGATTCGTGCGATGAAAGTCAATCCGACGTGCGACGACGACCTGTTCGCGCCGCGAAAAATCGAATGGATGGATTGACGGGAAAATCCACACCAATCCGGCGTTTGGCATTGCGTTGAACCAAGGCATAATTGCAGTGGTAAAGCGCGTATAAAGAGGGTCGAACGCGCCATTCCCCACCTGAAGCGCCACCGACAGGCGCGCCCGCGCGCCGAATCGATAGAAGCGTCTTTATTTTCTTCCGACAATAGGCGCATTGCGCCTTTTAATTCGGCCCTGTTTTGAGAATCGATTGACTGATGAAACCGGCAACGAATTCGCCATGGCCACGCATTGGCCGATATCTGGTTCTTGGCATGATCGCGACGGCTGTGGCGGCTGCCGCCGTGTTCGTGCACTGGCGCCATGAGAGCCATCCTCAGGTGACGGGCGTGGCGAGCCAGATGCGAGGCGACGCGTCGGCCTGGACGCGTCAGGAGAAAGACGCCGCGCAGATGCTGCGCGACATTCGCGAGCGCCGTGTGGCCGCCGTCGGTTTGAGCAAGAGCGCGATCCTCGTGTCGACGACATCTGGCGAAAGGTATTTCGTCACCGACCATAACGCGGCGCTTTCGAACGTATTGCTGCAGGACGAATTGAAAGCGGGCGGCGATCCGGCGTATCAACTGGTCTGGCTGCCCGATGCCGACGTGCGAACAGGCTCGGCCCGCTGGAGCGACGTATTCGACAAGACGCGCGATGCGCTCAGCCTGCTGTTGCCGGTGCTGCTGATGGGCGGGCTGCTCTGGTTCATGCGCCGCGAAATGCGCGGCGGCGCGAGCCTGCTCGAGAAGTCGCCGACATTGCGCTTTGTGGACGTGATCGGCGCGGGCGAGGCGAAGGCGGCGCTCGCGGACGTGCAGTCCTATCTGACGAATCCTTCGCAGTTCACGTCGATGGGCGTGCGCGCGCCGTGCGGCGTCCTGATGACGGGCGGGCCGGGGGTCGGCAAGACGCGCCTTGCGCAGGCGCTGGCCGGCGAATGCGGCGCGAATTTCATTTCGATCACCGGTAGCTACTTCAGCGCGAAGTACTACGGTGTCGGCATCCAGAAGGTCAGGCATTTGTTCGAACTCGCGCGCCGTCATGCGCCCACGGTCATCTTCATCGACGAGGCGGACGGTCTCGGCAAGCGTACCGATACGGGCGGGGGCCCCGTGGAAGCGGAGAGCAACCGCATCATCAATCAGCTGTTGGCGGAAATGGACGGATTCGAGTCGAACGAGGGCGTCATTATCGTCGCGGCCACGAACCACCCCGACAATCTCGACGAGGCGATGCGTCGCCCCGGCCGGTTCGACCGAACCGTGCAGGTGCGCCTGCCCGACCTCGACGATCGCGCGCGGATTCTGCGTTTCTATGCAGCCAAGCTCACGGCGAAAGCCGACGATATCGACTTCGACCAGCTCGCGCGGCTGACGACGGGACTCTCGCCCGCGTCGTTGTCGATGATCGTCAACCAGGCGGGGCTCGTCGCGCGCAAGGCGGGCGAGAACACCGTCGCGTCGGCGCACTTCCTTGAAGCGATCAAGATCGCCCGTATCGGCGACGTGAGCGGCGCCGAGCGGGCATTGTCGGACGAGGAGCGCAATCGCATCGCGGTGCACGAGGCGGGGCACGGGCTCGTGGCGGCGCTGCTCGGCACCGGGGTGCTGGAAGAAGTCACGATTTTGCCGCGCGGCGGCGCGCTGGGTGTCGCGCTCGTTACGAAGATGCAGGACAAGCACCTCTATCGCGAGACCGAGATGCGTAACGAGGTGCAAGTGCTGCTCGGCGGGCGCAACGCCGAACTGCTCGTGTTTTCCGAGGCATCGAGCGGTGCCGCGCAGGATCTGCAGGAAGCCTCGCGGATCAGTCTGGACATGGTGTCGAAGTACGGCTTCAACGAGGACGGCAATCTGTTCAGTCTGGCCGCCTTGCCGCAGCAGGTGGCCGGCCTTCAGCTGAAAAACGCGATCGAACACGCGAACGTGCTGCTCAAGGACCTCAACGACGCATGCTACGCCTTGCTGCACAGCTACGAGCCCGTGCTGCGCGCGATCGCCGACCAATTGCTCGAGTCGGAAACCGTGCCGGGCGAAACGGTCTACCGTCTCGTTCGCGAACACGAGGCGGCGACGAACGCCGGCCTGCATCTCGCGCAGGAAGCGGCCGCCGCCTGAGCGGCCGCCTCGCTAGACGGAAACCGTCTCGTGCAGTGCGATCAGAAGGGCGAAGAACGCGTCCAGCGCCTCGTATAGCTTTTGCGGGGAACGCGCGCATTCGCCTTCGAGCAGCAATTTGATTTCATAGACGTCGTTTCGTTTGCCGAACACGGCCTGCCCCGTGACGCAGCCCGGCATGGGATCTTGCAAGCGCGCGAGAATGGCCGCCGCGTGCCGCTCGATATCGGGAGCGCGGAGCCATCCGATCTGGCTCCATGCCCAGAGCCGATCGTTGTCGTGCGAGAGCAGGATCGTACCGGCATCGCCCAGTTCGAGGGCGATCGTGCTGTGCTGGTCGAAATCGCCGAGGCGGTCGTCGGGCGCGCCCGCTTCGATCAGGGCGGCACGCAGTGTGTCGTGCAGCGTCGTGTACATCTCGGGTTTTCCTTTGAGGGCGGCGGAGCGAGCGAAGACGGTTGACCGTTCGTGATCGAGCCGTCCGCACGTCACTTGGTAAATTGCTTCTTTACTGCGGCCAGAATCGGCTCGTTGCTTTGCAGCGACTGCTTCACGTTGGCACCCAATGCGCGGGCCGCTCCCACAGCCTTGATCTCATTGCCGAGCGCGACATGCGCCGTGCTGGACGAGGTCAGTCGGGCTTCTTTCCTGGTCCGCCTGGCCATGCGGGCCGCCTCTTTTTGCTGGTCGCCGACGGCGGTCTGAAACGCCTGGCTGACGACGGGCGTTGGCGCAAAGACGTGACGTTTGCTCATGGCTAGCTTTTTCTTTGCCGCTTCCGTCTTGAAGTCCTCCCACTGTTTATCGAGGTCGGGGTTCCGCTCGAACGACTCCAGATGTTTGTCCTTTTGTTCGGCGAGCGCTCGAGCGGCATCGAGCGAGAACGAAGCGTAGACGTTGCGCGAAGTCTCCCGCTGGCTGAAGCGGCTGTCCTCGCTCATGATCGCGGGCCCCTCGGCCCACGCGTCCAGAACGACCCGCCCGCCGTCCGGCAGCTTGTTCTCGGCCCACGCATGGTCCACGCCCGCACCGCTCACGAACTGCAAGGTCTCGCCTTCGCCGAGCTTTCGGGCGTGCGAAACGGTAGCCACGTTTGCATGCTCGCCGCAGTTGCCGGCCTTCATTTTTATCGCCAGTGCGCCCGCGGCCGCGAGGTCGCCTCTGTACGACTTGGCTTTCATGCGGCCGAACCTCGTCCGCCAGAACGGTTCTTGTGTTTTGGCGAGGTCGGTCGCCACATTGCCCCGCCCATGAGACAACAGCGCCCGGGTCTTGGTGACCGTGTCATTTGCTTTGCGCAGACTCGGGAGCTCAGGCCCATCGATGGTTCGATGCAGCGTGGAGCGTGCGGTCAGATAAGCCGCCAGCCCGATGTCTTTCGTGCCGATGCCGCGCTGGGAGGCGGAGGCCGCATGCATGCTCCGCAGTTCCTTGTCGCGGGACTGCCTGCGCATGTCGAAGATGCGGCCGGCGTCGGCGTCTCGCAGTCTGACGAACGTGTTGCGGACGGATCGCAGGCCGCCGGCAAGCGAGCGGCCTCCGGGCGCGGCGCAGCCGCCCCGCACCTCGCCGCTGCGCTGTATGCCGTGTGCCGGTACCTGCGGCCGTTGCAGCGAGGTCGTGCGTGCGGGGGCGCCGGCCGGTTGCGATGCATGCTCGCGCACGGGCGCGGGAGAAGGGGCGTGTCGAAAAAGCGGGATCGTGGGCATAGCGTCATACCGGGGAGAGAAATTCGGTCATTGCACCGTTGCAGGGATCGGGCTTGCGGCCTGGCGGCCGGAAATCGCTCCCCTCGGTGCAGACTAGAAAATCGTCCCGCCTTCGGCTTTCGAAAAGGGCGCGGCGCTTTCGAGAACGCCTATGTGCGCGCGCGCGGCGTGCTGGCCGAACGCCGCGGCCGGACGTATCATCACTGACCGTGGGCGTTGCTGGCAGTGATTCCGCGCAGTTTTCATGGGCACCAACAAGGAGATGGCCGATGAGACGTGTGACGATTGCAACCGGGGGTTCAGCGCTCGTGGCGGGCGCGGCAATGGCAGCGGCGATGCTGTCTTTCCAGGCACATGCCGACGACGGCGACGACATCGCCTTCGCAACCGACAGTCCGCCGCCTTTCGTCGTCGCGGGCAGTTTGCGTATCACGTCATATGACGGCACTGCCGACGATCTGCTGACGGCGGGCCTTGGAAAAACAGGGCTTGCCGGTGCCGCGCCGGCTGTCGCCGACCCGGCGAATCCCACCGCTGCCGAGCTGAGGCGGCTCGCGGTCTGGTCGAACTACCGGGCACTCGTCGATATGACCGCGAACGGCGGCTATGGCCGGTACTGGGGCCCCAATGTCGACCTCGACGGCAACGACACGCTCGGCGAAGGAAAGATCGCCGGAACCGAGTACCTCGCTTATGCCGACGACGGCAGCGGCCGGCGCAACGTAACGTTGCTCGTTCAGGTGCCGGCGCGCTTCGATCCGGCGAATCCCTGCATCGTCACGGCCACGTCCTCGGGTTCGCGCGGCGTCTACGGTGCGATCTCGGCTGCGGGCGAGTGGGGGCTCAAGCGCGGGTGCGCCGTTGCCTATACGGATAAAGGATCGGGTAACGGCGCGCACGAACTGATGACGAATCGCGTCACATTGATCGACGGCCGCGTGGCCGATGCCGCCGCCGCTGGAAAAGACAGTCTGTTCACAGCCAATATATCCGCGCGTGCGCGTGACGCGTTCGATCGCGCATACCCGAACCGCTATGCTTTCAAGCACGCGCATTCGCAGCAAAACCCCGAAGCGCAATGGGGAAAGGATACGCTGCGCGCGATCCAATTCGCCTATTGGGTTTTGAATCGCCAGTTTCCGCCGGCCGCGGTCTCTGCGCGCGAACGCGTGCGCTATCGGCCCGGCAGCATCACGACGATTGCGGCGTCGGTGAGCAATGGCGGCGGGGCCTCGCTTGCCGCCGCCGAAGAGGACCGGCGCGGCTGGATCACGGGCGTCGTCGTGGGCGAGCCGCAGGTCAGCGTGCGGATGCCGCGTCGCGCTGAGATCGTCGAGGGCGGCGAGCGTATCGCGGCGGCGGGCAAGCCGCTTGCCGACTACATGACGCTGGCCAATCTGCTTGCGCCGTGCGCGGCGCTTGCGCCCGATGCGGCCGGCGCGCCGTATCTGACGGCATTGCCGGTCGCCACCACGACGGCGATCCGGCAAGCGCGCTGCACTTCGTTGGCCGCGGCGGGCTTGATCGATGGAGGCGATACGCCGGCGCAGGCGGCCGATGCGCTTGCGCGTTTGCATCAGGCCGGCTACGAGTCGGACTCGGACGTCCTGCACGCTCCGATGTGGGATTCGCAGGCGGTGCCCGCCGTCGCCGTCACTTACGCGAACGCCTATACCCGTTCGAGCGTGCTGGCCAATCTATGCGGCTTCAGCTTCGGGACAACCGACGCGAGCGGCGCAGCCGGCGTTGCGCCGCTCGTCTCGCCGATGCCGACGGTGTTCGGTGTCGGCAACGGCGTGCCTCCGACCAACGGCATCAACCTCGTCTATAACCTCACACCTCCCGGCGGCGCGGATCATCGGCTGGCCACCGCCGATGCGAGCTTCACGGGGGCGGCATGTCTGCGTGCACTTTGGACGAGGGGCGACGCACGCATGCATGCGAGTGTCGACGCCATCCGAGTCGATGGCGATCTGCATCGCAAGCCCACCATCATCGTTCAGGGCCGCAGTGACGCGCTCATACCGGTCAACCATGCCTCGCGCGCTTATCTGGCTGCCAACAGCGTGCATGAGGGGCGGCGCAGCGCTTTGTCCTATTACGAAGTCCTCAACGGCCAGCATTTCGATGCGTTTCTGGGGGTGCCCGGCTTCGATACGCGTTTCGTGCCCGTTCATTACTACTACACGCAGGCACTCAACCTCATGTGGCGGCACCTGAAAAACGGTGTGGCGCTGCCGCCTTCGCAGGTCGTTCGCACGGTGCCGCGCGGCGGTACGCCGGGAGCCGCCCCCGCGCTCGCGGCCGCAAACCTTCCCGACATCGTGATGAATCCGGGCAGCAATGCGATCGACGTCAACCGCGGCACCGTGCGGGTACCACGCTAGCGCGCTTGTGCTGGCCCGGCCGGTGCGTGCGCTTCGGCCATGGATGCCGGTGCGCCGGCGGCGGCCGGCTCGGGGCCGACGGTCTGCATCAGGTGCGCGGCGAGCAACCGCGCCCGGTCACGTTCGTCCGGCGTCATTGCCTCACGTACCCGGGCTTCGACGCCGCGCACGGCTTCGGCGTAACGCCTCAACGCCGCGCGGGCGGCGAACCCGGCTCCCGCGCGCTGCAACCATGCAGCCCCGAGCGCTTTGTCGCGCGCGATACCGTCGCCCGTCAGATAGCGCACACCGGTCTCGTATTGCTCGACCGGATCGCCCGACAAGGCGCCGTTCAGGCTGAGGAACGCTTTCCATGAAGCGGAAGCATCGGTGCGCCCGCTTGGCGTCGACGGTTCGCGCTCCTCGCCCGTCACGAGCCAATGAGCCTTGCGCGGCGAGAATGCGTCCGCGCCATCTTCGTGCCGTGTGCGCAGAGCAAGGACGATTTGCGCCGCGTCGGAGCCGAGCGCGGCGGCCTTGCGGTACCAATCGATTGCGCGTGCCTCGTCGGCCGCCACATCGTCGGCCGCCACATCGTCGGTGCCTTCATAGAGCGACGCGAGCGTGCGGGCAGCCTCGCCCGATCCCGCGGTGGCGGCCGCTTCCAGCCATTTCCGGCCGAGCGCCGCATCGCGTTCGACGCCGCGTCCGTTCAGATAGCAGAGCCCCATGAGCATCGAGGCCTGCGCGTTGCGCGCCGATGCGCGGCTCGCCCACGCGAACGCTTCCTGATCGTTGCGTGGCTCGCCGAGGCCGAGAAGAAGATGCTGGGCCAGCGCGCTTTGCGCATCGGCGTTGCCTTGCGCGGCCGCGCGGCGCAGCCAGTAAAGCGCGGCATCGAAGTCCATCGCGATGCCGTCGCCCATATCGTAGGATTTCGCCAGCATCGTCTCGAAAGCGGCGTCGCCCGTGCTGGCGATCCGCCATTGCCAGTACACGCGCTCGCGCGCATCCTCGCGCGGGCCAAGACCGATAGCGAGCTGCCGCATCGAGAGGGCATCGCCGGATGCGGCGGCGGCGCGGCAAGCGGGCAGTGCCTCTCCCGATGAGATCTGCGGCAGCGCGTCACTGACGTAGCCCAGACAGAGCAAACGCTGCGACAACGGATCGTTCGCCTCGATGCCCCGCCTGAACCATTGCGCCGCCGCGGCGGGATCGCGCGGCGCGGCGTTGCCGGACAGATGAAATTCGCCCATGACGGCATAGGCCATGCCGAACTTCCGCGCGAGTGCCTTGTCGAGCCATTGCCTCGCCGCCTTCTTGTCGGCCTCGGCCGGCTGGGACGCGAGCGATTCGGCGAGCAGCGTCTGTGCGTAGACATCGCCCGCTTGCGCGGCGAGCGTGAAATAACGATGAGCGAGCGCAACGTCGCGCGGTCCGCCTTCGCCGCGCAGGTACATCCAGCCCGCTGCGCGCTGCGCGTCGACATTGCCCGCATCGGCCGCTTTGCGGTACCAGGCGAGCGCGCCGGGCAGATCGGCCGCCACGCCGTCCCCCTTGTAAAGCATGGCGGCCGTCATGACCGCCGAGGGGGCGTAGCCAGCCCGCGCGCCTGCTTGCGCGAGGCGATATGCCCGTGTCTTGTCCGGCGGCATGCCCAGGCCGCGATACGCAAGCGAGGCCAGGTTGTACGAGGCAATGCCGAAACCCTGATCGGCCGCGCGCTGATACCACTGCTGCGCCTGCCGGAAGTCGGGCTTGCCGCCTTCGCCCTGCTGCAGCATCGCGCCAAGGTCGTTTTGCGCCGCCGCGAGGCCCGCTTGTGCCGCGCCTTGCATCCAGCCGATCGCTGCCTCGAAATCGACGGGCCCCCCACGGCCGTAACGATATTCGGTTGCGAGTTCGAATTGGGCGATCACATCGTCGCTGAGCGCGGCCTTGCGATGCCATTGCCGGGCAACGGTGTCGTTGCGCGCGGTGCCGATACCGGCGGCGTACAGTTCGCCCACGCGGCGTTGAGCATAGACCGAGCCGCGCCGCGCGGCGTACAACATGAGGTCGAAGCCTCGTTTGTCGTCTCGCGGCACGCCGGTGCCGCTCAAATAGAGGTCCGCCAGCGTCGCCTTCGCATCGAGCTGTCCGCGGCCCGCGGCTGCATCGATCCAGCCGGCGGCATTCTTCACGTCGCGCTCGATGCCGGTACCGCGCAGCAGCGAAAGGCCGAGGAGCCATTGCGCATCGGGGTCGTGCCGCGATGCGCCGAGCGCAAGCCAGCCGATGCTGCCGCGTATGTCCTGCGCGACGCCGGGGCGGCCCGCAAGCAGGATGCGACCGGCGTTGGTGGCACCGCGAGCGTCCCCGTCGCTCGCCGCCTCGGCAAAGGCGGCATAGGCCGCGGCGAAATCGACCGGGCCGCCTTCGCCGTTGTAGTTCATCATGCCGAGCGCGTTGGCGGAGGCGCCGTCTGCGCGGGCCGCGGCGCGCGCGAACCAGCGGCGGGCGGCGTCGTAGTCCCGGGGAACGCGGTTACCGTCGTGATAGAGGGCACCGAGCAGGCGCTCGGCCACCGGCGATCCCTCCGCCGCGGCGTCTTCGATGATGCCGAGCCCCGTGTCGCTTGCGCGCCCCGCATAGCCGAACAGCAGCAATTGGCCATAGACGACGCGCGCGTCGAAATTGCCCGTGTCCGCTTCGGTGCGGCAGGCCGCGAGCGACTGCGCCGGCGTGGAAAACGGCGAGGCGGCGAAATGCCGGTTCGCCGTGAACTGCAATACGCACGGGGTCGTCGCGTCGCTGAACGGCGCGATGAAGGTTCGGCCTCGCTGCGGCTCGTGGGCGGCATCGCGAAGTGGCGCCGGCACGGCATCGGCGGCGCCGGGCGCCATGCCCGTTGCCGCCGCGAATGCCAGCGATGCCAGCAACGCGGTGCGCCGAAGGCCGAGGCGAAGCGGCAACGACCGGGGGGAACGTGCGGAGATCTGCGGGCGGGAAAGGGTCACACGTCCCCCCGTTCCGCCATGTTCCACTCGATCGTGCCGTAGGGCTGCAATTCGCTCAGGCG
Organism: Trinickia caryophylli; assembly: GCF_034424545.1. Lineage (NCBI taxonomy): Bacteria > Pseudomonadati > Pseudomonadota > Betaproteobacteria > Burkholderiales > Burkholderiaceae > Trinickia > Trinickia caryophylli. The sequence goes on from NZ_CP139971.1 coordinate 125,737, forward strand.
CTCGAGATAGGCGCGTGCGGCGCCGTCGTCATGATTCGTATAACGCTCGCGGGCCGCGGCGAGAAACCATGTCTCCGCCAGTGCGTTCTGGATCGCCACGGGGTCGGGCAGGCGTACGACGAGGGCATAAACGCCGGCAATGTCCATCCGACCCAGCATGTAGAGCAGCAGGGCGCGCCGGTAATGAGCGGCGCCATCAGCCGTTGCCCGCTGAATGTAGTCTTCGAAGTAGGCAAGCGTGGGTGCCGTGCCGCCGCTTTTCGCGCGCAGCCACACGTACGTAGCCGCCAGATAGTCCTGATCGTAAGACAGCTTGCCTTTCGCGACGCGTGCAAACGCTTCTTCGGCCTGCGCCCACTCGCCGCGGTGCATATGGATTCGCGCAATGACGGTCATCGGGTCATCCGCCTGCAGGCGTCGCGACGCAGCCAGTTGGAGCGCTTCGTTCATTCGTCCGAGCAGGGTCAGCGTCTCCACTTTCGATTCCTGGTAGCCGACATTGTCGGGCGCGAGCGCAATGGCCTTGTCTATTGCGCGAAGCGCTTCGTCATGGCGGCCCATTCCGTCGCAGGCGAGCGAGAGCTCGAAATACGCTTCGGCCGCTTGCGAGGGGGAACGAGCCGCTTTCGACAGGGCGCTTTGTGCCGACTTGAATTGTTGCGAGAACAAATTGCGCAGCGGATTCGTCGAGCCGAACGGATGGCGGCGTTCGGCGGCGGCGTCGATGCCGAGCGCTTCCAGCGTGGCCCGCGTGCGCGCGTCGATGTTTTCTTCGGGCGCCCACCGCGCGAATCTGCGATAGTCGGCGCGTGCCGCGGCTGCCTTGCCCACGGCTTCGTAAGTACGCGCGCGCTCGAGATAGGACGCCGCCGCGGCCGGCGCCATCGCAATAGCACGGTCGAACTCGGAGAGGGCTTCGCGCGGGCGCCCGAGCGCGGCGAGCGTGGCACCGCGCTCCCGATGATAGTCGGGGCCTTGCGCATTCGCCTGGTCGGGTGCGTTTTCATGCGCATCGCGAACGCGGTCGAGTTCGATCAGGCTCTGCCGATAACGCTTGTCGAGACGATAAAGCGATGCGAGCAGGATGCGCTGGGCGTCGAGGGGGCCCGGTGTCAAAGCCATCGCCGCAAGCTGACTGTCCACCGCGGCGGCGTAGTCATGCCGGCCGGCCGCGTAGGCCGTTCGCATCTGCAGCATCGCCAGTCGCAACGGCACGGGAAGGCTTGCGGACGAGAGGCATTCGTCGGCCAGCGCCTCGCCGGACGCCACGCGGCCCGCTCTCGCGTCGGCCAGCGATTGTCGGCAAACGGCAAGCACATCGGGCGGCATGTTCGAGATGGAGACCATCGGCACAGCCGGTGCGGGCGTTGGCGGTGCCGCGGGTTCGATGGCCCGAGGCGCCGCATTGTGGGCGCACGCGCTCAGCAGCAAGGCGGCGCAGGCTGCTGCGGAAAAACGGTTCAGCTTGTTATTCATGCAATCGGCAACAGAACGGCGGACGATAAGACGGCGTATCCGCGATATCGGCAACGCGATGTGCAAGCTTAAGGGTAAATTGCCGCTTGGCCCGACCGCAGTGCGCTGTTTCGCCCGCGGCGCCGGTGCGGCGAGGTGACGCATCGACGCCGCCCGAGCGCATGAGGCGACTCAATCGGCCCGGGCCTGCCGCCGATAACCTTCCGTCGCTTGCAGCAAGGTGCGGGTGTAGTCGGTCTTGACATCACGGCGGCGCACGTCTGCGACGTCCAGTTGTTCGACGATCTCGCCGTTTTGCATGACCGCGAGCCGTTGGCACAAAAAACCGACGACGGCGAGGTTGTGGCTGACGACCACTATCGTCAAATCGCGTGCGCGATGCAGGCGCCGCAGCAGGTTGAGAATTTCCGCCTGAACCGATACGTCGAGCGCCGAGGTGGGTTCGTCGAGCAGCAATACGCGGGGCTCGAGGATCAGCGCGCGCGCAATGGCGACGCGCTGCCTTTGCCCACCCGAGAGCTGATGCGGATAGCGGAAGCGGAAGGCGGGGCCGAGGCCCACGTCGGCGAGGGCACGGGCGATCCGCTCGTCGGCATCGCCGATCTTATGGATCGCGAGCGGCTCGCGCAGCGTTTCGTCCACGGTGAAACGCGGGTGCAGCGATCCGTACGGATCCTGAAACACCATCTGCACGGTGCGGCGAAACGCGCGTTCGAGCTTGCCGTCCACGGCCCGCCCGCCGATGGCCACCGAGCCGGCGGCGAGCGGAACGAGCCCCGTCAGCGCACGCAGCAGCGTGGATTTGCCCGAGCCGGATTCGCCGACGAGGCCGAACGCCTCGCCCTGACGAACGCAAAGGCTCGCGTCGCGTACCGCATCGACGTGCCCGGTTCGCGTGGGAAAGCGGATCGATACATGGCTGAGCTCGATCATCGGACAGCCTCTCTCATCCAGGCGGGGTCACGCTGCAGCACGGGCAATTCCTCGGGTGGGTTCGCAAGCGGCGGGGTGGCGGCAAGCAGCCCGCGCGTATACGGATGCGACGCATGCGCGAGATCGGCAGCCGCGCAGGTCTCGACCACGCGCCCGGCGTACATGACGGCCACGCGGTCGCAGAACGACATCACGAGGGGAAGGTCGTGACTGATGAACATGAGCCCGGTGCCGTGGCGCGCCACCATCTCGTCGAGCACGGCGAGCACCTGCATCGAGACTGCAACGTCGAGCGCCGATGTGGGCTCGTCCGCCACGAGTAACCTGGGGCCGCTCGATACCATCATCGCGATCATCACGCGCTGGCCCATGCCGCCCGACAGTTCGTGCGGATAGGCGTCGGCCACGCGTTCGGGCGCGCGAATGCGCACGGCGGCCAGCGCATCGACAATGCGTTGCCTCAGCGCGCGCCGAGACAAGCCCGGTTCGTGCAGGCGCAGCGACTCGGCCATTTGTGCGGCCACCGTCATGACCGGATTGAGCGAGTACTTGGGATCTTGCAGAATCATGCCCATCTCGGAGCCGCACAGGCGCCGGCGCTCGCGTCCGGAAAGCGGCAACAGGTCGCGTCCGGCAAAACGCATCGTGCGCGCCTGCCAGTGCGCGGCATCGGGCAGCAGGCCCAATAGCGCACGCCCTGTCAGCGATTTGCCCGAACCCGATTCGCCGACGATGCCGAGCCGCTCGCCCGGCGCGAGCGTCAGCGACAGGTCGCGCACGGCGTCGATCGTCTCGCCGTCGTGCCCGCGAAAACCGATACGCAATCCTTCGATTTCGACGAGTGGGGCGTGCGCAGGCGTGGTAGCGGGGGGGGTGCGCATCTCAGCCTCCGTGACGCGGGTCGAAAACGTCCCGCAGGCCGTCGCCGAGCAGATTGAACGCGAGGCTCACGAGCAGAATTGCCGCCCCGGGGATGGTCGCGGCCCACCATGCGTCGAGCAGCACGTTACGGCCCGACGCGACCATGAAACCCCATTCGGGGCTCGGCGGTTGCGCGCCGAGCCCGAGAAAGCCGAGGCCGGCAACCGTCAGGATGATGCCGGCCATGTCGAGCGTGGCGCGCACGATCACCGAGGACATGCAAAGCGGCATGATGTAGCGCATGAGGATGCGCAGGCCCGATGCACCCTGGAGCCGCGCGGCATGAATGAAGTCGGCGTGCGCGACGCGAATCGTCTCCGCGCGCGCGAGCCGTGCATACGCGGGCCACGCCGTGATCGAAATCGCGACGACGGCGTTGACGACGCCAGGGCCGAGCGCGGCCGCGAAGGCGAGCGCCAGCACGATCTTCGGAAAGGCGAGCGCCACGTCGGTTATGCGCATGAGCACGGTGTCGACGAGGCCGCCCGAGAATCCTGCCGTCGTACCGATGAGGAGCCCGATCGGCACGACGATCAGCACGACGAGGATCGCGATGCCGAGCGTGAGGTGCGAGCCTGCGATGAGCCGGGACAGGATGTCGCGGCCGAGTTGATCGGTGCCGAGCCAATGCGACGGCGAGCCAGGTGGCAGGAGCCGGTCGGCGAGCACTTGGCGCAACGGATCGTGTGGCGCGATGAGCGGGCTGGCGAGTGCCACGGCGATGAGCGCGAGCAGGATACCGAGGCCCAGAAGATTCAGTGGGTTGCCGGCGAAACGGCGCCAGCGCCGGTACGCGAGGCCGAGGCTCGCCTGCGCGCGCGAGCGCGGCGCCTCGGCGAGCAGCCAGGCGCGCAGCGATGGGCGCTCGATATCGAGCGATGGATGATCGGGTGAGGAAGCCATGGCGAATCGAATAGGACGTTGCGTTGAGATGCCGGGCGCTCAGCGCGCGCGCGGATCGAACACGCGGTAAAGCGCATCGGTCAGCAGGTTGATGGTGATGAACATGACGCCGATCACGAGCGTGCAGCCGAGCACGGCGTTCATGTCCGCATTGAGCAGCGCGCCGGTCAGATAGGAGCCGATGCCGGGCCACGCGAATACGATTTCGGTCAGCACCGATCCTTCGAGCAGATTGCTGTAGGTCAGGGCGATGACGGTCAGCAACGGCACGGCGATGTTGCCGAACGCGTGGCGCCAGATGACGCGCCGCTCCGAAAGACCCTTCGCGCGCGCCGTGACGATGTACTCCTGGCTCAATTGATCGAGCATGAACGAGCGTGTCATGCGGCTCAAATACGCGACGGAGTAGTAGCCGAGGATCGCGGCCGGCAGCGCGACATGCGAGAACGCATTGCGAAACACGTCCCATTCGCCGGCGAGCGCGGAATCGACGAGCAGGCTGCCCGTGCGCGGCTCGACCATGCCGTCGTAGAGCGGATCGAGCCGGCCCGGCCCGCCCACCCAATGCAGCCGCGCATAGAAGAGCAACAGACCCATGAGGCCCAGCCAGAACACGGGCACCGAATTGCCGATGAGCCCGACGAAGCGTGCGACATGGTCGATGGGCCGGTTGTGTCGACAGGCGGATGCGACGCCGAGCGGCACGCCGATCGCGATGCCGATGAGCGTCGCGAGTGTGGCGAGCTCGAGCGTCGCGGGGAATACGCGTGCGATATCGTCGAGCACGGGGTTGGCCGTCAGCAGCGAGGTGCCGAGATTGCCGTGCAGGACGTCGCGCACATAGATGAAGAACTGCGCGACGAGCGGTTTGTCGAGGCCCAGGGCCACCCGCTCGGCCGCGTAGGCTTCGGCCGACGCGCGATCGCCGAGAATCGCGAGCACCGGATCGATCGGCACCTTGCGGCCGATGACGAACGTGAGCGCGAGCAGCCCCGCGAAAGTCACGGCGAGCGTCAGGGCCCAGCGCACGAGACGCAGTGCCCAGCGCACACCGGGCCGTCGGGCGGGCAGTGTGCGCAGCGCTTCCCAGGTGGAGACAGGTGTCGACATGTTCGGCTTATGACGCGATTCGATGTTCGAGGGGCGTGCCCCGGCGGTTACTGTTTCTTCAGATTGCGATAGGACACGAGATCGTTGATCGGCCCGACCTCGAGGCCGCTTACGCCCGGTTTCGTGGCCACCTGCGCGACCTTCTCGAACATGATGACGAACGGCGATTGCTTCAGCAGTTCCCCTTGCATGGCTTCGTAACGCTGAGCGCGTTTGGCGGCCGAAGGCTCGGCGAGCGCGGCTTGCGTTTCCTTCGTCAGCTTCGGAATGTCCCACGCATTACGCCATGCCAGCATCTTATAGCTCGACTGATCCGAATTGTCGGGATTCCATGCGAATCCCTGGGCATTGCTGTGTGGATCGATGTAATCAGCCGACCATTCGCCGATATAGATGTCGTGCTGCCGCGACCGGTACTTCGCGAGCGTTTGCTTGTTGTCGCCCGGAATCAGATTTACCTTGATTCCCGCTTGCGCGAAGTTGGCCTGAACGGCTTGTGCGATTTCCGTGTACGGGTAGTCATTGCGAACATCCATCGTCACAGTGAAGCCGTTCGGCACGCCGGCTTTGGCGAGCAGCGCACGCGCCTTGGCTACGTCGAGCCGATAGGGGTTGTCGTTCAGCGTGCCGAGAAAGCCTTCGGGCAGGAACGTCTGATGGACTTTATAAGTCGTCTTCACGACGTGCTGCTGAATGCCCTGATAATCGACGAGCCATTTGAGCGCCTGCTGGACCTCGGGCTTTGCGAGCGTCGGGTTCTTCGTGTTCAGGCCCAGGTAGAGCAGCGTGGCCTGCGGCGACGGCGTCACTTTTGCCCTGCCGCTCTTGACCACGGCCGCGAGGTCGTCGGGGCTCAGATCGCGGGCGGCGTCGACGTCGCCGTTTTCGAGCAGCAGCCGCTGGCTTGCCGCCTCGGGCACATGGCGCAATACGATGCGCTTCATCGCGAGCGGGACACGATAGCCGTCGAAGCGCTGCAGCACGATGCTGTCGCTGGCGGTCCATTTGACGAGCTTGTAGGCGCCCGAGCCCGCTTCGTTCGTCCTGAGCCAGCCATTGCCGTAGTCGTTGCCTTGCGCGTGCGAGAGCAGCAGCTTCTTGTCGAGCACGGACGCGGGCCATGATCCGAGCACGTTGAGCACGAACGTGGGCGCGTACTTCTGATCGGTCTCGATCGAGACGGTCATGTCGTCGAGCTTTTTCACCTTGTCGAGGACGTTCGCCTTCGTCAGCCCGATGCCGGTCAGAACGGCGGCAGGGCCTTTGTCGAGCAGCACCGCGCGCTGGATCGACCAGGCTACGTCGTCGGCCGTGAGCGGATTGCCCGAATGGAATTTGAGGCCCGGACGCAGCTTGAACGTGAACGTGAGGCCGTCCGGGCTCACGTTCCAGGATTGCGCGACATCGCCGTTGAATTTCGAAGGGTTCGCGAGATCCACGCGCACCAGCCGGTCATAAGTGTTGGCGACATACTCTTCGGGCACGAGTTCGTAGATTTCGCCCGGGTCGAGCGTCGTGAACTCGTCGAGCAGCGTGGCCATGACGAACATATCTTTCGGTGTCGCCGCTTGCGCGGTGATTGCGGGAACGGCGGCAACGACGCAAGCGGCGGCCAGCGCTGTCGCAAGCTTGGAAAAGAAGGGATTCATACGCGCTCCATCGATCGGTAATGAAGAAAACACGGTAAAGAAAGAGGCCAGGGCGGCGGCGCGGGGGCTTACATGAGCCGCCATGGGCCGCTTGCTTCGTTGTCGATGACGGGAAGCGCTTGCGAGCCCGGTAATTCGTAATGCCACCATTCGCTTGCGATGTGCATGAACCCCGCCGCGTGCATCAGGCCGAGCAGCAGCAGACGGTTGCACTGAACGCTTGCCGGCAAGCCGGCGTGGAAATGCCCCGACGCGGCCACCATCTCGTCGAAGCCGGTACCCATGTCGAGCGGCTCGCCGCTGCCGTTCAAAAGCGTCAGATCGATTGCGGTGCCGCGGCTGTGATTCGAGCCGCGCCCGAGATCGGCCACGAAATTCGGATCGGGCATGAAGTCCCAGAGAACCTGCTGGGCTTGCGGTGGGCGATACGCATCGTAGACGCGCAGCCGCAGGCCCGCTTGTGCCGCGATCATCACGGCGCGCCGTAACGCCGCCTCGGCTGGCGCGAGCAGCAGGCAGTGCGCGCGGCGATAGATGGGTTTGCCCGTGAGATTGCGGTCGGTCGCGTAGACGAGATCGATTTCAACGTCGTGCGTATCGGGTCTGACTTCGATGAGGCGAGGTTGGGGCATCGTGAATGAGCGGGGAAGACTTCAAGGTTCGAATTGATCGAGTTCGCGTTGCAGCGCGCGATTGCGCGCGACGCGCTCGTCGATCGACGTGCCGAGCCGGTCGACTACCGCGGTGATCAGCAGATTGAAAAGGCAGGTGAGCGGCGCGAGCGAATCCCAGAACTGCCCTACGTCGGTTTTTACCTGGAGCAGATCGCACGGGATCTCGCGGGCCCACGGGCAATAGATGTCCGTGACGAGCGCGAGGCCGATGCCGCGTTCGAGCGCGGCCGAGCAGTACCGGCGCGCGATGCGCGAATAGGCGCGCGTGTCGGTCACGATGCAGTACGGATCGGCGAAACCGGAGTTGAGCGAATCGATGTACGAGCCCGACATACCGTCCGAGTAGAACACGCGCGGGCGCAGGTATTCGAGGTAGCTGTAAAACGCGTTGCTGATACCGCGTGTGGATTGAATGCCGAGAATGAAGACGGCATCCGCGGTGGCGATCCTTGTGGCGATCCGGGCGAACGTTGCGCCGGCGGCGATCTGGTAGGCGTGCCGGATGGCTTCGATCTCGCGCTCGAGTCCGCTGCCGAGCGCCTGCGTCGATGCTCCGGCGTCGGCCGGCACGACGGGGCCGGCGCCGCGGCGATAAGCGTCGAGCCGGTCCGTGATCATCCACGGGCGCTCGGGCGTGCCGCGAATCTCGCGCTTGAGATCGTCCAGATTGCGGTAGCCGATGCTGCGCAGAAAGCGGCCCACCGAGATGCCCGTCGTTCCCGCTTGTTGCGCGATCTCGTCGGCCGTTTCCAGGCCAAGCCGGTCGAGGTTCGCCAGCATGTAGCTCGCTATCCGCTTGGCCGTGGGCGTGAGCGAGGCGAACCGGGCTTCGACGGTCTGCGCGAAGGTCGATGGCATCGAGGGTGGAATGTTAGGTAACTGTCGTTGTCGACTTCAATGTCAGTTATCTAACAAAGCCAAAAAAATGCACGCCAACGATATAAATCTATCGAATCTCAATGTCGATAGGGGCAGTCGAGGGCGTTTGCGACGTGCCGCGCGCGTACTTCCAGCGATGGCCGGCTACGCCTGAGCGAGCACTTCTTGAATGACCTGCTCGAAGGCCTCGGGCGGTTGCCCACCCGTGACCAGATAGCGTTGATTGAAGATGATCGAGGGCACTGACTGAATGCCCAACGCCTGAAGCTCTTGTTCCTGCGCGCGGACTTCATCGCCATAGCGGCCGCTCTCGAGTACCTCGCGTGCTTCGTCGGCATCGAGGCCCACCGAGCGCGCCGCCTCCACGAGCACCCCGAAATTGCTTGGGTCCTTGCCGTCGGAGTGATAAGCGTGCAGCAGCGCGAGCTTCAACGCCATCTGCTTGCCCTCGATGCCGGCCCAATGCAAAAGGCGGTGCCCGTCGAACGTGTTGTAGACATGCGTACGGGGCCCGAACGCGAACCCGACGTTGTCTCCCCGCTCGCGGATCATTTCCTGCGTCTCGGCGATCTCAGCCGGCGTGCGGCCGTATTTTTTGCCGAGATACTCGACGATGGTTTCGCCTCCGGGCCCCATCTGCGGATTGAGTTCGAACGGATGCATGACGATCTCGGCGTCCACCGCATCGCCAAGACGAGCGAGCGCTTGCTGCAGCGACGAGAGGCCGATCGCACACCAGGGGCAGGCGATATCCGAAACGAAATCGATGCGAAGAGGTTGTGTCATTGCATTGCCGGGTGAGAAGTGGGACTGCCGGCGCGGGCGCACGGGCTGCGCACAGGGTAGCCCAAATCGATCGGCTCTGCAGCGCGCCGCGCCTTCGAGTCGGGCGCTCGACAGGCAGCGGCGAGCGCGGAAAAACGCGGCATTGCCGCTGTTACGGCGTGTGACCGTAGAGCGGCACGATGTTCGCTTCGAGCATGGCGATCGCCTGAATAGCCAGTTGAGACAGCGGATGCTTGCGGCTGGTCGCGATGGCGAGGCGGCTATACAGCGTGGGCTCGGTGATGCGAATGACCTTGAAGCGGCGCTTGAGGGCATCGCTGATGGTGGCATTGAGCGAAAGTACCGCGTAGCCGATGCCCTCGCTCACGAGGTCGAGAATCGATGTGACGGCGTCCACTTCGAGTTCGATGCGCAGGCGCACGCCCTGTTCGGCCGCGGCCGATTCCACCATGCGTCTGATTGCATGCATGCGTCCGGGAATGACGAGCGGATAACGGGCGATCTGCCGCAGCGGAATCTCGGCGATCTGTTCGGGCAGCGTCTGATTCGACGCACCGTTATCCGCGCCGATCAAAAACAGTTCCTCGGTAAAGACGGTTCGTTTATCGATCGAGGGCGTATCGAACGTGTCGTAAAGCACGGCAGCATCGATGCGGCCCATCATCAACCACTCGATCAGATAAGTCGAGAGCCCCTGTGCCACGGAAATCGTCGCGCCCGGAAACGCGGTTCTGAAGCGCCGCACGAGTTCGTGCGTGGCCACGCTGGCGAAGCTCGGCGTAATGCCGATGCCGAAATGTCCCCCGAGCGCGCCGCGCAATTCGTCGAGATCCTGCGAGGCACGCTGAACCTGCTGCAGGATCCCTTTTGCATGCGAAAGCATTCGCTGGCCCGCGGGCGTGAGCGTGACGCCGCGGCCATTGCGTTCGAGCAGCGTGTGGCGCAACTCGACTTCGAGATGCCGCACGAGGCGGCTCAACGCCGGCTGGTTCGTATCGAGCGTGATCGCGGCACGTGTAAAGCTGCCAAGTTCGGCCACGTGCACGAAGGCCTCGAGCTGTTTGATCTCCATTGGCGTGATATGTGAAATTCGCATAGCAGCTAGTTGGGTATGGCGATTGTAGCGGGGCGGCGCTGCAATCACAATTCGCCTCATGCCTTGCGCGCCGCACGAAGCGGCGCCGACCGATGACCGAAGAAAGAGACGCCTGTCCGATGAAATCCTGCTTGCCTCCCGATCCTCATCCTGTTCGCCCGAGCCATGTTTTGCCAGCCGGCGCTTGCGATGCGCACTGCCATGTATTCGGGCCAGCCGATGTTTTTCCTTATGCGGCGGATCGCAGCTATACGCCGCCCGATGCACCTTATGAGCGGCTGACCGCATTGCACGACCACCTCGGACTGAGCCGCGGCGTGATCGTGCAGGCGAGTTGCCACGGTACGGACAACCGTGCAATGCTCGACGCGATTGCGCGGGGCAACGGGCGCTACAAAGGCGTGGCGATTGTGGACGGCGACGTGACCGACGAGCAATTGGCCGTTCTCCATGCCGGCGGCGTGCGCGGCGTGCGTTTCAATTTCGTCGCCCATCTTGGCGGCGCGCCGGATCTCGACGTATTCGACCGCGTGCTCGAACGCATTCAGCGTCTGAGCTGGCACGTCGTGCTGCACCTCGATGCGCAGGACATTCTTGCCTATGCGGAGCGTATCGAGCGGATCGAAGTGCCTTTCGTCATCGATCACATGGGACGCATCCGGGCCGAAGCGGGCCTCGATCAAGCGCCCTTCAGGCAACTGCTCGAACTGATGCGCAATCCGCTCGCATGGGTGAAGGTGTGCGGCGCGGAGCGCGTGTCCGCAGGCCGCCGGCCCTTCCATGACGCCGCACCGTTCGCGCGCACGCTGATCGAGGCCGCACCCGATCGTGTGCTGTGGGGCACCGACTGGCCTCATCCGAACATCAGCAAGGACATGCCGAACGACGGCGAACTCGTGGACTTGTTGTTCCGGTTCTGCCCCGATGCGACGCTGCGAGAAAAACTGCTCGTCGCGAACCCCGCGCGGCTATACGGGTTCTGAGCGGTCCTCGACAGTATTCGAACTGCCGCGCACGATGGCAGACAGACGATTCGACGCAATACAGGAGACAAGCAATGATCGAGAAGCAGCGCCCGCCCGCTCGCCCGGGAGCCGGCTCATGAACGAGGCTGCCGTGATGATGTCCACGCCACGAGGGGGGCGAAAGCCGTTTTATCGCACGCTTTATTTCCACGTTCTGGTGGCGATCGTGCTCGGCGTGATCCTCGGGCATTTCGCGCCCTCGCTCGCGGTGAAGATGAAGCCGCTCGGCGATGCCTTCATCAAGCTGATCAAGATGGTGATCGGGCCAATCATCTTTTGCACGGTCGTGACCGGCATTGCAGGCATGGGCGATATGAAGAAGGTCGGCCGCGTGGGCGGCAAGGCCCTGCTTTATTTCGAGGTGGTGTCGACATTCTCGCTCGTCGTCGGTCTCGTGGCCGGACATCTGTTTCGCCCCGGCGCTGGCTTCAACCTGAACCCAGCGGCGATCGATACGAAAGCGCTGGCAGGCTATACCACCGCTGCCCAGCATCAAAATACAGTCGATTTTCTTTTGCATATCGTTCCGGATACGTTCGCCAGTGCATTCTCCACAGGCAACGTGCTGCAGATCCTGCTGATTTCCGTACTGTTCGGCGCCGCGCTGGCCGCGCTCGGCGAACGCGGAAAGGCGCTGGCCGGCATCATCGACCAGTTTGCGCACACGTGCTTCGGTATCGTGCACATCATCATGAAGGTGGCCGCGATCGGCGCATTCGGATCGATTGCCTTCACGATCGGCACGTATGGAATCGGCGCGGTACTGCCTTTGCTGAAGCTGATCGGCTCGTTTTATCTGACACTCGTCGTCTTCGTGTTCCTCGTGCTCGGCGCGATCTCACGCGCGCTCGGGTTCAGCATCGTGCGATTCATGAGCTACATCCGCGAAGAGATTCTCATCGTGCTGGGCACGAGTTCTTCGGAAGCGGCGCTGCCGCAAATGCTCGAGAAGCTCGAGCGGCTCGGGTGTTCGAAGTCGGTAGTCGGGCTTGTCATTCCGGCGGGCTATTCGTTCAATCTCGACGGCACCAATATCTATCTGACGATGGCCGTGCTTTTCATCGCTCAGGCATTCAACGTCGAATTGAGCCTGACCCAGCAACTCACGCTCGTGGGGGTAGCGATGCTGACCTCGAAGGGCGCGAGCGGCGTGGCGGGCGCGGCGTTCGTGATGCTGACCTCCACCTTGCTCGTCTTTCCGCTGATTCCTGTCTCGGGAATGGTGCTGATTCTCGGCATTCATCGTTTCATGGGAACCGGGCTTGCGATCGTCAACACGATCGGCAATGGCGTGGCAACGCTGGCCATCTCTGCCTGGGAGCGCGAACTGGATCGCGCCAAGCTGAACGCAGCCATGTCGCGCCGCCGTTCCGGCTGAGCCCATAAAACGGCTCGCACCAATTCGAGTTCGTACGAGCCGATTTGTAGAAAAAACCTGACGTGCCCGAAGTTCCGCGTGTGTTGCGCACGCGGAAGTGGCGGCGCTCGTTCATGAATATTCATAAAACCATCGGAGACAAGAGCATGTCGTACCAACACGCTGAGGTATCGCGTCGCGCTTTCGTTTGTGCCGCCGCCATCGGCGCCGCGTGCCTGGCGGTCGCGAGCGGCGGCGCGCGCGCCGACGATGTATCGGGCGCCACGGCTGGCGCGACGGCGCCGAATTCCTACGTGCAGATGTATGGGCTCATTGGCATGTATGTCGCGCGTTCGAAACTCAGTACGAGCAGCGCGAGCACGATCCAGGAGGGCGGCGGCGGCATGACGACCTCGTTTTGGGGCGTTCGTGGGCGGGAAGACCTCGGCGGCGGCAACGCGGTGATTTTCGCGTTGGAGAGTTTCTTCAGGCCGAACACGGGGCAGATGGGCCGCAACACCACCGATGGATTCTTCTCGCGCAACGCGTACGTGGGCCTGAGCAGCCCATATGGGACGTTCAAGATCGGGGAGCAGACGAATCCGACCTACATCAATCAGCAACTCGTCAATCCGCTTGGTTCGTCGGTCGTCTTTTCGCCGTTGATCGTGCAGTCGTATACGGCAAGCTACAACAACACGGAGATCGGCGATACAGTCTGGCGAAACGCAGTCGAGTACGTGTCGCCCCGATATCTGGGGCTTACCGGAACCGTGATGTATGGCGTGAGCAGTACGACGGGACACCAGGGGCACGATAACGTCGGTATCCATCTGAATTACGCAAACGGGCCGTTCCTGGCGGTTTTTTCGGCGCAGCGCGTGCGCACGGCGGCGGTTGCGCTGACAACAGGACAGTATCTGTATCTGGTGGGCGCTTCATACGACGCGAAGGTCGTGAAGCTCTACGGGGCGGCTCAGATGACGAGCGATACAGCGGTCCAAACGGGCTCGCATACGTACGAACTCGGTGTGTCCGTGCCGCTGTCGCCCTCGAATATGATTCTTGCGGAATGGGCCCGTACCAGGCACAGTGCGCCGCTCGATGCCAGCAGCGTTCGGAACACAGGAACGATTGCCTATGACCATCTGTTGTCGAAGCGCACCTACGTCTATGCCGTCTACTCGTACGACAAGCTGAGCGGCAGCCCTTCGGGCAGCACCGTAGGCGTGGGCATTCAGCATACGTTCTAGCTGCCACTTCCGGCCTGTGGGCCGCACGTCTCGCTGCGGGATCGGCCGGACCTATAAGAACTCGCAGGATCGCGCCCCTCGTGCCTGATATAGGCTGACGGAGCGTCGTTCGGCATCCGCATCTGGCCGATTACGCGACGTTCTCACTATCGAAGGAGACCGAGATGGCAGTCAGAGACGTGCTGATTGTGGTGGATGCCCAGCGTATCGTTCAGAGCTATGGCAGGAACGATGCGGGGCGGACCGGTGAATACGTCCCGCTGGGGCAGGGTGGAGAAGGGCAAGGGTTTGTTTATATGTTTGCGACATACAGCGACGCCCGAGGGGAGGGGAGTTCGGAACTCGATATCGGGGCGAACGCGGGCGACACGATCCGATGGAGAATGGCCTCGATATCGGAAGGAAACAACTACAGTTGTTTCATGACGCATTTCGTGTTCACCGGACCTGCGAATTACAGCGAATTTATTACCGAGCCTCAACAAAAATACGAGACCATCAAGACGCTGCAGATCGACAAGAAGGCTCCGATGCTCAGAGGCGTCGTGCCGATAGAACGTGACGATTTCTATTGGGAAGCCACCATGATCAAACCGGGAAGGCTCGTATACCACACGAAGTTCCTCGTTTTTTGTTCGGACGGAGGTGGCACGACCACAGGGGGCGGTGGCGGCAACAACGATCCCTACGGCGGATATCAGTGGGACCCCTTCATCGATTGAACCGGACGGGCCGCAGGGCGACGATCGCGCAAGCGACGTTGCGCGATCGTTTGATTCTCAATGGAGGCGAAATATGGCACTCATCGATGTGCTGATCGTAGTCGATGCGCTGAATATCGTACGAAACTTCCCGCGCAACAACGGCGGGAGAGGACAGAATCCATACGTCTCGCTAGGCGAGGCGTCGAGTCTCAATTACCTCTATATGCTCGCGCCGCGCGTCGATGTCATATCCGACGAAGGGGACGCCGGTATCGATATCAGAGCGAAAGCGGGAGATATCATCCGGTGGCGAATGACGACCATGTCGGAGGGAACCGGGTTCAGCTGCTTCATGACTCATTTCGTGTTTACGTCCGATCCTTATAATTCGCTCACGCCGCCGGAGCAGAAGTATCGAACGGTCACGACGTTGCAGATCGACAAGAATGCGCCGATGCTCAAAGGCGTTGCCCCCATCACGAGGGACGATTTTTACTGGGAATCCACGGTGAAAAACGCGGGCAGAGTTGTTTATCACGGCGAGTTTCTGCTTTTTGCCCCTTCCGACGACTGCGATGGGGGCGGCACGGGCGGCACGGGCGACCCCTACGGCGGATTCCAGTGGGATCCCGCCGTTAACTGAGAACTGAGCGACGACGCGCGCAATATCGTGAAATGCCCCGGGGCGGGGACGCTGAAGACTACAATAGCGAATCTCCGGAACGATTCAGCGGACCTGCCCATGCAGTACGATCACGACCACGAGCATGGTCATTCCCATCCCCATGATCATGACCATGGCCACGCGCATTCCGGCCACCGCCATGGCGGCCAAGGCGCCCACGGGGGGCACGACCATGCGGCGCACGACCCTCTGCACGGTGTAACGGATCAGCGGCGCATCGGCTGGGCCTTTGCCATCATCGCGGCCTTCATGATCGTGGAAGTAGTCGGCGGGCTGCTTTCCGGGTCGCTCGCGCTGTTGGCCGACGCGGGTCATATGATCAGCGATGCGGCCGCGCTCGGTTTCAGCTGGGGGGCCATTCACTTCGGCCGGCGGCCGGCTACCGCACAGCTTTCATACGGCTACAAGCGGCTCGAGATCCTGGCCGCATTCGTCAACGGATGTGCGCTCTTCGTCATTGCCGCCTGGATCTTCGTCGAGGCAATCGCGCGGTTCGCATCCCCGGTTTCGGTCGTCGGAAAAACGATGCTGATCGTCGCCTGCGCGGGGCTCGCCTCGAATGTCGCGGCTTTCCTCGTCCTTCATGGCGGCAATCGCGAGAATCTGAACATGCGCGGCGCATGGCTGCACGTCCTGGGCGACATGCTGGGCTCCGTGGCGGCCGTGGCCGCCGCGGTCGTCATTCTGCTGACCGGCTGGACGCCGATCGATCCGATTCTGTCCATCTTCGTTGCAGCGGTGATCCTCAAGAGTGCTTGGGGCATCGTCAAATCATCCGCGCACATTCTGCTCGAAGGCACGCCCGAAGGTCTGCTCGTAGCCGATATCAAGGCCGATCTCGAGCGCAACGTGCCGGAAGTGCGCGACGCGCACCACATCCATGCGTGGTCCATCACGGCGGAGCAGCACCTCGTGACGCTGCACGTGCACCCGGCGGAGGGCGTGCTTTCCCGCGATGTCGTGATGGCCGTCCGGCGGCGGCTGGCCGAGCGCTTCAGAATCGAGCACGTGACCATCCAAATCGAAGATGACGCCTGCCTCGATACACAGGGGCACGGTAAAGCCGGTACCGGCTCCGGGTGCCATTGATGCTCTCCCTGACCGGCGCATTCGGGGCGGCATATTCGGGGCGTACCGGAGCGCGGCTTTGAACTAGGCGTACTTGTCGCCGACAAGGCCGCGGATGGGATGCGTATCGTAGACGATGATCATTCGCTCGATGAGCCCGCTTTCGTCGAACTCGAAAACGTCGACGCACTCGAACCGCACCGCCGATCCGTCTTTCAGGCCCCAGTCGTACACGAAATAGCCGGTGGCGCGGCGCGCACCTGTCGTGCTGACGCAGATGTCGATCGGTGTGATCGTGCTTTGCCCCGATGCGGCTGCGACTTTTTCGAAGAATGGCGCGGGCTGCATCCAGCCGAGGAATGGCGAATGGATTCGCGCGTCGGGGGCGAAAAGCGCACAGATGGAAGCGGGGTTTCCCCGCTCCAGCTCGGCCAGGTAGGTGCGCACCTGCCGCGTGTATAGTGCTTCCGATGACAAGGCCACGATCGTTCTCCAACGGTTGGTCAGCAACTGTGCTGTTCTGAGATCGCCGTGCAGGCGGTACGGCCACGATAGCGATGCACCGATGACGGAACAATCGAAATATTTTCAACCCGGGCATGCGGGCGATGCATACGCCTTGGCGAATCTCACGCGCGCGTTGCCGCCGCTGGTGGCGCTGCAGGCATTCGTCGCGGCGGCTCGACTTGGCAGCATCAGCAGGGCTGCGGATCATCTATGCCGTACGCAGGGCGCGGTGAGCCGTCAGATCCAGCAGTTGGAGACTCGCAACGCGCGGGGACAGCCGAAGATTCGAGCGCTCGCGGACGTTTTGCTGCAACTTGCGCGGGACGATCGCTCGTAGCCTGCGGCGCGCATTCGCGCACCCATGGAGGGCAGGCGGCAGTCCGTAAGCGCAAGCTGTGGCTGCCGGGTCGGATTTGCTGAAATAATCGTGTTTTCAAATTTTCAAACGTTGGAACCGCAGGGGGAGCAAGGATGGGAAAAGGGCGGATCGAGGCTTTCAGCGACGGCGTCATCGCCATCATCATCACCATCATGGTGCTCGAAATACATGTGCCGACCGCGTTCGATCTCGACGCGCTCAAACCGTTGGCGCCGGTATTTTGCGCTTACGTGTTGAGCTTCATCTATGTCGGCATCTATTGGAACAATCATCATCACATGTTCCATCTCGTGCAGCGTGTCGACGGGCGCGTATTGTGGGCGAATCTTCACTTGCTGTTCTGGCTTTCGCTGCTGCCGGCCGTGACGCATTGGATCGGCGACAGCCACTTGGCGGCATGGCCCGTTGCGCTCTACGGCGGCGTTCTGCTGATGTCAGCCATTGCTTATTTCATTCTGACGCGCGTGTTGCTGCACGTTCAAGGACCGAACTCGACGCTCGCCCGCGCGATAGGGCGCGACATCAAAGGGGGCGTTTCGATTGCGGCATATCTGGCCGGTATGGTGGCGGCATTCGTGGCGCCGGTGATTTCGGTGGTGCTCTATACACTGATGGCGGCGATCTGGCTCGCGCCCGACCGCCGTATCGAGCGCGTGCTCGGGGGGCAATGACCGCCGAGCCGTTCGAGGCGGGGAGCGGCGCGTCGTGCGCGCCGCCTAGCGCGTCGGGGCGGTACGCTCGCGCGCGGTTGGCTCAACCACGGTCGCGAGCAGCAGCAGGCACAGAAGCGCCGTGCCCACCATATACAGAAACACGCTCGTCCAGCTGTAGCGGTCCAGCAGCATGCCGACAGCCAGCGGGGCGCACGCGCCGCCGATCTGGCCGAGGCAGTTGACTATGCCGAATGCGGCTGGATAGGTCGCTTTCGTCGTGAGCCCCATCGGATACGCGGAATACCCTGCGAAGCCGAGGCCGAGCATGAGGCCCGAGGCCATCAGTGTTGCGCCGAGACAGGCGACGCTGGTGGGGGCGTCGACCAGCAGAAGCATCATGGCAACGGTACCGAGTGCGCCCAACATCATCATCGGTTTGCGCCGCCCGCCAAGCAGGCGGTCCGAAACAATGCCGCCGAGCATGTTTCCGGCCACCGCCCCGATGAACGGCGCCGATGCCAGAAATCCCATCTTCACGGAGCCGAAGCCTTTCGCGGTGACAAGGTAAGTGGGAATCCATGACATGAAGATGTTGCTGATGCCGATCATGCAGCCGTAGCCGAGTGCCACGCCGAGCACATTCCACGAGCGGAAGACCTGGCGAATGGTCTCGAGCCGGTCCACTCGTTTCGTGCGGTTGACGACGTCGAGCCAAGCCATTGGCCAAGCCGTTTCGAGGCGCGGCGATTGCGGGCCGCTATGCCTTGAATGGGTGCCGACAGGCGTGTCGTCGACGATGTAACGCCTCTCGGCGGGGGAGCAAAACCGATTTTCGCCCGGTGAGTTCGTTACGAGGGCCATCCAGGCGATCGCGAGCAATATCCCCGGTATCGCGAACACGTAAAAGATCTCGCGCCAACCCCATAGTTCGATCACGACGATGCTGACGGACGGTACGATCAGCGGGCCGAGCTTGGATGCGGCAATCCACAGCGCCGTGGCGGTGCCTTTTTCGCGCGCGGGGAACCAGCGATTGATCACATTCGTACAGCCGATGCCAAGTGGTCCTTCGGACAGCCCAAGGCCGACGCGGTAGGCCTGCAAAAGGAAAACCGAGGACGTCGTACCCATCAGGCCCGTGAAGATCGACGTCAGAATCATGAAAACAGAAAAGAGAAATCCGGCTGTTTTTTCGCTCAGACGTTTATAAACAAGGCCAACCGGTATCTGCACGAAGCCATAGGAGAACGAGAAAAGGCTGACGATCAGGCCAGCCTGCGTATTGGTGATGCCATATTCCTTCTTCAGATATGGCAGGGCAATTCCGAAATTGGCGCGATCGGCACAGGCGATCGCCCAAATACAGAAGATCAGCCCCATCACGACCCAGCGGTGGCGGGTGTATTTCTCCGATAGGGGTTCCGCCTGGGCGGAGGCGACAACGCCATCAGCATTATTCATTCGAATTCCTCCGATCATTCGGCGCCGGAGATTCCGCGCCGCGATGGCGGACGGGCTCTCCGTTGCTCGCGCACGCCGGGATGGACAAGGCTGCGCCGCGTTCGCGCAGCCGTCGAAGCAGGCGTGCGATGGTCAGCAGCCGTTGGCGGCCAGGCTGCCGGCGAAGGTATCAAGGGCGGTATGGTTGCGCGTGCGAACAAACATGCGGGTGCGCGAGCCGATGCGGTTCAGATGCATGGTGGTGTCTCCAATTTGATTGTACGGGTTTGTCTATGCCTTGAATTGTGCGAGCCTGTGGGCCGGGCGTCCAATCCTTTGTCGATATCACCTGATGCCCGAATTGGATCGATCGTGGAATGGTGACGAGATCGATTGTTAAATCGATTGATACAAATTTGGGATTGGACCTGCAATCCGAGAAAGAAGATCATCGGCCGACACCCCAGCGGTATGGGATTACACATCGAATCGCATAACCGTCCATGAAAACTCGACAAGCAGGGAGCCGTATAATTGAAGCCGAACGTTTTGCAGCTTAATCCGATTCTCGTGCCGGCCATCAACAAAGAGCTCGATGAACGATATGTCATGCATCGTCTGTTCGAGCAGAGCGACAAGGATGCCTATCTTCTGGCGCATGGCCCCTCGATCAGGGGCGTGATAACGGGCGGCCATACGGGCATTGCGAACGACCTGATCGCACGCCTTCCCGCACTGGAAGTGATCGCGGTAAATGGTGTGGGGACGGACGCCATCGATCTCGAATTCGCGCGTGCACGCGGCATTCCCGTCACCGGGACATTCGGCGCATTGACTGAAGATGTGGCGGACCTTGCGGTCGGGCTGATGCTTGCCGTGTGCCGCGAGATATGTCCGGGCAACGCGTTCGTGAAGGCTGGGGACTGGCCGAAGAATCCGCACCCAGGTGCGTTGCCGTTGTCTCGTCGATTCAGCGGCAGGCACGTCGGTATCGTCGGCATGGGAAAGGTTGGCCGCGCGATTGCGCAGCGCGTCGCTGCATTCGGTTGCCCCGTGTCCTATACCGACTTGCGTCGCATGGAGGATGTCCCGTACCGATTCGTGGCGGACCTTCTCATGCTCGCGCGCGATTGCGATATGCTCGTGTTGGCCGCTGCCGCCGACAATGCGCAGGGCATCGTGAACGCGGCGGTGCTCGATGCCCTGGGCAAAGACGGTTATCTCGTCAACGTTGCCCGCGGCAAGCTCGTGGTCGAGCGCGATCTGGTGGCGGCCTTGTCCAATGGCGCGATAGCGGGCGCGGGCCTCGACGTGTTCGTCGACGAGCCGAACGTGCCGGTTGAACTCTTCGGTATGGACCGCGTGGTGTTGCAGGCGCATCGCGCCAGCGCCACGGTCGAATCGCGAACGGCGATGGGCGAAATGGTGCTGGCCAGCCTGGCACGGGCATTCGCGGGTGTGCGGCCCGAAGGTAGCCTCACGACATGACGGAGGGCGGCCATCGCCCTGGCACGGGCGGTGGTCGCCCTATAATGGCCGTCCGTCTCCCTTCCTGCCGCTCGAGCATGCTTGACTTCGGACAAATGCGTTGCTTCGTCGCCGCCGCCACGGAGCTGAACTTCAGGCGAGCGGCGGCACTGCTGAACATGACGCAGCCGCCGTTGAGCAGACAGATTCAGTTGTTGGAAGACAATCTCGGGGTCAAGCTCTTCGAGCGGATCGGCCGTACCGTCAAGCTCACGACCGAAGGGCGCGTCTTTCTCGCGGATGCCACGCGCCTGCTCAGCCTTGCGGAGCAAGCGGAGAGTACCGTGCGGCGCGCCAGCAAGGGCAAGACGGGCCGCGTTCGCATCGGCTTCACGGGGGCGGCTGGTTACGAACTGATTCCCGAACTGCTGATCGCGGCGTCGAAGCGGCTGCCCGATGTCGATGTGGTATTGCTCGAACTGATCTCGGTGGCGCAAATCGAGGCGTTCGCCGCGAATACGATCGACCTGGGATTTCTTCGGCCGTTGCCTTCGCGGCAGGGCCTGCAGTTTCTGCTCGTCGACGAGGAGCCGCTCGTCATCGCCTTGCCGAGCGAACATGCATTGTGTCGATGCGAGGGGCCGATTGCGCTCGAATTGCTCGATCGCCAGCCGTTCATCATGCATTCGCCCACGCATGGCAAGTACTTTTACGAGCGTATCCAGGGCATGCTTGCCGCCGTGGGTGTGACGCTCGACGTCGCTCAATATATCGACCAGACACCCACGATTCTGTCGCTCGTTCGGGCGGGCCTGGGCGTTGCGATTCTCCCGGCATCGGCCCGGCGCTTTCGCTATGACAACGTCGAATTCCGGCCGATCGCCAACAGCGTTGTGAGAGCGGAGATGAGCATGGCGTGGCGGACCGATCAGGACAACCCGGCTGTCACGGCTTTCAGGCTCATGGCTGCCGAGCACTTCGCGGGCAACCGCGACAGACTCGAAAGCTGAGCGAGCGGCGCAGCGAGGGGTGCTTCTCGCTTTTTTCATCGCCCTGTTGCCTGTCGCGAGCCGCTGCGCTCACGCGAGTTGCTTGTGAAAAAACGTCGTTCCGCAGAAGGTGCCGTCAGGCATCAGCGCATAGTTGGGGACGACTCCCACACGCTGCCAGCCCGCTCGCTCGTAGAGTTCTTCGGCGGCTCCCCCCGTGACCGTGTCGAGTACCAGCACCGATTTCCCGGCGGCCCGTGCCGCGTCGTCGACGGCCGACATCAATCGCTGGCCGATGCCTTGACGCCTCGCATCGCGGTGAACGAGCATCTTGGCGACATCGGCACGATGCGGTTGATTTTCGGGTTGCGCGATGATGAGTTGCACCGTGCCGACGATGCGCCCCCGATCGTTTTCGGCTACGAGCACAATGCGCTCGCCGAGTGCGACGCCTTCCGCTACGCGCGTCCAGAATGCAACTGCCGTCGCTCGGGATATCGGCAGCATGAAGCTTACCGACGCACCTCCTTCGACGCAGTCGATCAAGACGTCGGCGAGCGCACTGACGCTGGCCTTTGCCTTGTCGGCGTCGATTCGGCGTATGGTGACGTGCGCGCTCATGATGAACTCCATGTGCCACCGGAGAGGGACTTGCTCAGCGCAACGAGATATCGCGCCGGTTTGCGCGAGCAGTTGCGATAAACGATCGGACAATCGAGCTTCATGGCGAGGCAATCGCCCGTTTCGAGGTCCCATCGGTCATTGCCGGCGGTTACTTGCATCCTGCCTTCGATGATCCAGATCTGCTGATGGATATCGGCGTCGCGCAGGCCGGTTTCGTAGGCGACCTGCCGGCCCGGTGGAAACCTGACTTCCACGAGTTGCAGCGGGGATGGGACGTGCGGCGACAGGTTGCGCCGGATGTAGCCCGATTCGGGGTCGGTCCACAACGATTGTTCGCTGAACGACGCGCGTGGCGACGGCTCGGCCGTCGTCGTGCTTTCCGGCTGTTCGAAGAGCGAAGCGAGGGAGACGCCGAGCGCGGTGGCGAGCCGGTCGAGCACGACCGCGGTCGGGCTGCTTTGGCCTCGCTCGATGAGCGAGATGTTCGATCGGCTGACTTTGCTCCGCTCGGCGAGGGCTTCGAGCGACCAGCCTTTCGCGTCCCGCAATTCGCGAATGCGTCGTGCAATGGTATTGTGAATATCCACGTCGTCCAGTTTAATGGAGTTATTTTCCAGTAAACTAGACGCCTGAAATCCCGATGTCAACAGACGAGGCGCGATCGAATGAATCCATCCGAACTCATCGACGAACTGATTGCAGGCATTGCCGATTGGCGCGGTCAGACGTTCGCGCGTGTGCGGCAGGCGATCCTCCAAGCCGACGATGAAATCGTCGAGGAGTGGAAGTGGATGGGCAGCCCGGTATGGTCTCGCGATGGCATTATCGCAGTCGCGAACGCCCACAAGAACAAGGTGAAACTCACTTTCATGCATGGGGCGAGCCTTCCCGATCCCCATAAGCTGTTCAACGCCGGGCTCGAAGGCAATGCACGGCGGGCGATCGATTTCATGGAGGGCGATGCCGTCGACGCGGCTGCCTTGAAAACCCTCGTGCGCGCCGCGATCGAGTTCAATCGGCGCAAGTCGAAAGGCAAGCGAGCAACGTCTGCGCGGCCGGAAGCGGGCAAACGCGGCGAAGCATGAACAGTGGTCCGATCGGTTGACCGGAACTCACGATCGACGGCAGCCAGGAATGTGTCCCATCCACCTCTTTCATGTACGCGGTTTGCCGCGTCGGATTCCTGTCGCCTGAAGCAAAGCGCGGCCGGGCGAGTTTGCTATAGTTCGCGTTTTTCCCGCTGTTTGAAGGATCTGCCATGTTTTCCGCCGCTATCTTCGATATGGACGGCCTGCTTATCGATTCCGAGCGCGCAATCATGAATGCGTGGATTGCGGTAGCGGGAGAACTGGGTGTTACGGTCACCCCGGCCGACTACCTGCCGATCATCGGCAGATCGGCGGCCGAATGCTTCGCGATGTTGACCGATATCGTCGGCGGTGAGGCGATCTTTCGCGAGGCGCAGCCGCGCGTGCGGCACCGGCTCGCCACTTTCGCCGAAATCGAGGGATTTCCGCTCAAGTCGGGTGCGCAGCCTTTGCTGACTAAGTTGGCACAAGCGGGCATTCCGTGCGCGGTGGCGTCTTCGTCTTCGCGCGCTGAAATCGAGTTCCGGCTGGGGCGGGCCGGGGTGCTGCGCTTTTTCGCAGCGATTGCGGGTGGGGACGAAGTGGCGCGCGGCAAGCCCGATCCGGCCGTTTATCGGCTCGCAGCCGACCGGATCCGCGCGCGGCCGGACGAATGCCTCGCATTCGAAGACAGCGACAACGGCGCCCGTGCCGCAACGCGCGCGGGCATTGCCGTGATTACCGTTCCCGATCTCAAGCCCACAAGTGCCGAGATCGCGGCTTTGAGCTTCAAGGTATTGACGCGGCTCGACGACGCCATCGAACACGTTCCAGCGTGGTTCATGCTGCCGGCCGCATCCGCCGCTTAGGGCTGGCGGCACGGCTCGAGCGCGCGGCCCCGTCGCGCCGCGAGCAGGACCTTCGTTTCTTTCACCAGTGCTTTAGCCAGTGCAGGAGGCTCACGTCGATTCGGGCGCCTGATCGGCGAGGCGGCGCGGGTGCCATCGGGCGGAATCGAAGCCGTGCACGAACCATGCTGTGTTTCGGCGCGGGTGGGCGTTCGTGCGGAGAGCGACAATGAAGCGCTACAGGAATTTGAGCGGCCAGTCCGGCGTCGTTGCGTACGAGATCGGCAACGGCTGGATCGCCGTGAAATTCGATGGCGGCGATGTCTATCGTTACACGGCCCGCAGTGCCGGAGCCGAGAATATCAAGCAGATGCAGCGGTTGGCCGAGCGCGGGCAGGGGCTGTCGACATTTATCAGCCGCCACGTAAAAGATCGGTACGAAGACAAATACTGATCGGCCTGCATCACACACAAAATCGCCTCGTTGATTTGCGTCAAATCGAGAAGCTGCGCGCGCGGACATCATGGTCCGGGCGCCCACGCGTTTCCGGGTTGCGCGTGCACGGAGTCCGCCAGGACAAGCCGCCGCGTCTCGGGTCCATTGACTACGAAATCATTGTCGATACCGACGAGAGCGATCGACAGATCGAACTGCTGCATCACAACGTGAAGAAGTACGGCACGGTCTTCAACACCGTCGCACCGGGCACGTCGCTGTCCGACACGATCCGGCGCGCGGCGTAAGCGCCATGCCGTTTCTGCAAGGAGCTTATTCATGAGCAACATCGAGGTCGTGTTGTGCAACCCGGTCCGCACCGCTATCGGAACCTATGGCGGCTCGTTGAAGGACGTGCCGGCACCTGAACTGGGTGCGGTCGCTATCCGCGAAAGTCTCCGGCGGGCCGGACTGGCGCCCGGCAATGTGCAGGCGCTCGTCATGGGGAACGTGATTCAGGCTGGCGTCAAGATGAATCCTGCGCGTCAGGCGGGAATCGCCGGCGGCTTGCCGGTCGAGGTGCCTGCGCTTACCGTCAACCGGGTTTGCGGTTCGGGCGCGCAGGCGATCGTGAGTGCGGCGACGGAAATCATGGCAGGCATGCTCGACTGCGCGATTGCCGGGGGCATGGAGAATATGGACCGGAGCCCCTATCTGTTGATGCAAGGGCGCTGGGGCGCTCGAATGGGCGACGTCGCGATGCTTGACAGCATGCTGACCGACGGACTGAACGATGCCTTCAGCGGACAGCATTCCGGTTGGCATACCGAAGATCTCGTTGCGGAGTGCCGCATCTCACGCGAAGATCAGGACCGCTGGGCGCTGCGCTCGCAGCATCGCTTCGCCGAGGCTCAATCCGCAGGCCATTTCGATGCCGAAATTGCGGCGATCGAGGTTCCGGGCCGCAAGGGGCCTACCGTTTTTTCCAGAGACGAGCACAATCGGCCGGATACGACCGCCGAATCCCTTGCGAAACTTCGCCCGGCTTTCCGCAAGGACGGCACGATCACCGCCGGCAATGCTCCGGGCCTGAACAGCGGTGCGGCTGCGATGATCGTCGCCGAACGTCGCTGGGCAGAACGTCATGACCTCAATCCGATGGCGCGGCTCGTCAGCTATGGCGTGGGTGCCGTGGAGCCCGGTTTTTTCGGGCTGGGGCCCATTCCCGCCGTACGTCAGGCAATGAGCCGCGCGGGCTGGTCTGTCGGCGACGTGGATCGCATGGAGATCAACGAAGCATTCGCTGCAATAGCATTGGCCTGCTTGCGTGAGCTGGGATTTGCCGAAGACATCGTCAATAGCGAGGGCGGTGCGATCGCGCATGGGCATCCGATCGGCGCGACCGGGGCAGTCCTTGCCACCCGCCTCATGCACCAGATGCGGCGCGGTGGGGAGCGGCGCGGCATCGTGACGCTATGCATCGGTGGCGGGCAGGGCATCGCGCTTGCATTGGAGATGCTTTGATCTCGAGGGCTGCGGCGGGCGTTGCAGTGCGGTTCGCATGGGCGGGCTGAAAAGCGCGAAGGCCGGGCGCGCGATGCCGGCGCCCTCGACCGATAGAGCCAGCCACGACGAAGCCGATCATGCCTGCCCGGTCGAAGCGATCGATGCGTCGGTTGCGCAGGCAGGGCTGACGCGTGCCCTTGTGAGTATGCGGATCGGGTTCGGTATCGAAACGCATGCGAAGGCTCATTTGCCGGGCATACTCTGCTGTCGACGCAGCGCCGCACCCGATCTCAGCTGATCGCGATGCGCCTCGGCCCACAGCCACACACTGCAAAACGCCTCACATAAGCTGGCTCCGATTTCGGTCAGTTGATACTCCACGCGCGGCGGCACCTCGGGGTACACCGTGCGTATCAGAAAACCGTCATCTTCCAATTGCCGTAGTGTCTTGGTCAGCATCCGCTGGCTGATTCCGCCCACGAGCTCGCCGATGCGCGTAAAGCGCAGCACGCCGTTCTGGGCAAGCACTTCGAGCACGCACATGGTCCATTTGTCGGCAATGCGTCCGATCACCTGCAGGACTATTTCGTCGATTTCGGGCGTCGACGGCGCACCGTCAGGCGATCGGAATATCACGCGTTTTTCGCCGCCCCGCGTCTTTGCTCGGCGTTTCTCCTTGGTTACCCGAGTGTGCGTAATGGCCATAACAGTGCCTACTTCCTGAAAGAGAGTATTGGAATTATGCTCCTTTCCATCCCCCCTTGGAGGCCATCATGAACGTTACTGGAAACACGATATTGATCACGGGCGGCGGCTCGGGCATCGGCCGCGCATTGGCCGAGGCGTTTCATCGCCTCGGCAACAAGGTCATCGTCGCGGGCCGGCGCGAGGCCGCGCTGCGCGCCGTGGCGCAAGCGAATCCCGGCATCGAGACAGCCGTGCTCGACGTGAGCGATGCCGCTGGAATCGAGCGCTTTGCCGAAAAAGTGGCGCGGGACTATCCTTCGCTCAACGTCGTGCTCAACAATGCCGGCATCATGTCGCTGGAGGACTGGAGCGCGGAGTCCGTCGATATTTCGGTGGCCGAATCGACGATCACGACGAACTTGCTCGCACCGATCCGGCTTACGGCCGCATTGCTGCCGCATCTGAAGAAGCAGGCGCGCTCGACCGTGATGTTCGTCTCGTCAGGCCTCGGGTTTCTCACGCTCGCACCGACGGCGACCTACTGCGCTACGAAAGCGGCCATCCATGCCTTCAGCGATGCACTGCGTTATCAATTGCGCGCGACGTCGGTGGATGTCGTCGAAATCGTGCCGCCTTACGTGCAGACCGAACTGATGGGCGAGCACCAGGCCAGCGACCCGAATGCCATGCCGCTCGCTGAATTCATCGACGAAGTGATGGGCATTCTGAAGACCCAGCCCGACGTGCGCGAAGTGCTCGTCAAGCGTGTATATCCGCTGCGGTTCGCGGCGGAGCAGGGCTATGAGAAGTATCGGGAGCAGTTTCAGACCTTCAATGACCGGTCTGCGTCCGCACTGCCGAAGCAGTGAGCGAACGAGGCGGCGGCGGGCCTTCGTCGCGGGACCGTCGCGGTCTTTGCATGTGGCCGCGCGAAGCGCGAAAAGCGGTTTTTGAAACGCCGCCTTTCGCGCCATGCCCGCCGATGCGTTATTTCTTCAGCGGCCGATAGGAAACGAAGTCGTTGAGCGGCCCGATCTCGGGCCCCGTCGCGCCCGGATGCGTGGCAACCTGCACGACTTTCTCGAACAGGATGACGAACGGCGAATGCTCGAGCACCTGCTGCTGTAGTGCTCGATACCGCTTCGCTCGCTTTTCGGGAGATGGTTCGGCGAGCGCCTCGTCGGTTTCGCGCGTCAACTGCGGGATATTCCAGCTGTTGCGCCAAGCCAGCGTTTTATCGTTCGAGCGCTCCGAGTTGTCGGCGTTCCACGCGAACCCGCGTGCATTGCTGTTCGGGTCCATGTAGTCGGGGGACCATTCGCCGATAAAAATATCGTGTTGGCGCGCGCGGTATTTGCCGATGGCTTGTTTCGCGTCGCCGGGAATGAGCTTCACCTTGATCCCGCCTTGCGCGAAATTGGCCTGCAGTGCCTGTGCGATCTCCAGAAACGGATAGTCGTTCGGCATGTCCATCGACACCTCGAAGCCGTTCGGCAATCCAGCCTTCGCAAGCAGCGCCTTTGCTTTCGCCACGTCTTGCCGGTAGGGGTTGGCGTTCAGCGCGCCGAGAAACCCGTCGGGAAGAAATGTCTGATGCACTTTATACGTCGTGCTCACGATGTTGCGTTGAATGCCGTCATAGTCCACGAGCCATTTCATGGCTTCCTGGACTTCGGGCTTGGCGAGATTGGGGTTTTTCGTATTGAGGCTCAGATAGAGCAGCGCCGAAGCGGGCCATGTCGCGACATGAATCTTGCCGGCTTTCGAAAGGGCAGCCAGGCTGTCGGGGCTCAGATTGCGTGCCGCGTCCACGTCGCCGTTCTCGAGCAACAGGCGCTGCGCCGACGCTTCGGGGACGTGCCGCAGCACGACGCGCTTCATCGGATAAGGCGTGCGGTAATCGTCGAACCGCTGCAGTACGACCGATTCGTTCGGCGTCCACTTGACGAGCTTGTACGGCCCCGAGCCCGCATCGTTGTTTCTGAGCCAGGCGTGGCCGAAATCGCCGTTCTGCTCGTGCGAAAGCAGCAGCTTTTTGTCGAGCACTGATGCGGGCCCCGTGCTGAGCACGTTCAATACGAAGCTGGGGGCGTATTTTCGGCTCGTCTGCAGCACGACCGTCCGATCATCGACTTTTCTGATGCGTTGGGCGACGTTGTCTTTCGTCAGCCCGAGATCCGCGAGCACGCTGGCGGGCCCCTTGCCCAGCAGCACGGTGCGCTGCAGCGACCATGCGACGTCGTCGGCCGTCACCCCATTGCCTGAATGAAACTTGAGCCCCGGGCGAAGGGTAAACGTATAAGTGGTGCCGTCAGTGCCGACGCTCCACGATTGCGCGATCTTGCCTTCGAACTTGGACGGGTCGCGCAGATCGACTCGCACGAGCCGTTCGTAGGTATTGGCAATGTATTCGGATGGCACGAGCTCGTAGACTTCGCTCGGGTCGAGCGTCGTGAACTCGCTCAACTGCGTGGCGATCACGAAAATGCCGGGCGGTGTGGCGGCGTGAACGACGGCGTGCGGCGCCAGCACGGCAAATGAGAATGCCGTGCCGGCCAGCAGCTTCGATAGCAATTGCTTCATGCAGGCTCGGGCTCCGTTCTGGCGAATGAACGGCAAAGCTATCAGAAAACCGCCGCCGAATCCGCAAAATAAATCCTGGAGCCCACGGTTCGGCGGCGCATCGCTCAGGTGTTCGAGTTGTTGGCGTCCGGGCGCATCGTACCGTGCGTTACGTACCGCTGATGCCACGACAGTGCTTCGTCGAGCAGGTGCGGCGTATGTTTGCCGAAACTCTTGCTGCAGGCGCGCTCGAAGTATTCCTCGAGCATCGGCCGGTAAGCGGGGTGCGCGCAGCGCGCGATGACTTGCCGCGCCCGCTGCTTCGGTGAAAGGCCCCGCAGATCGGCAAGCCCCTGCTCGGTAACGACGATCGAGACGTCGTGCTCGGTATGGTCGACATGGCTCACCATCGGCACGATGCGCGAGATCGAGCCGTTCTTGGCGGTGCTGGTCGACATGAAGCACGAAAGGTAGCCGTTGCGCGCGAAGTCGCCCGAGCCGCCGATGCCGTTCTGGATCCGGCTGCCCATCACATGCGTCGAATTGACGTTGCCGTAGATGTCGGCTTCGATCATGCCGTTCATCGCGATGCAGCCGAGCCGTCGCACGAGCTCGGGGTGATTGCTGATTTCCTGCGGCCTCAGCACGATGTGCTGCCGATAGCGATCGATGTCGCGCACGAAACGTTCTGTCGCATCGGGGCTCAGCGAAAGCGCCGTGGCGGACGCGATCTCGAGCGTACCGTTGGCCACGAGATCGAGCATGCCGTCCTGAATCACCTCGGTATAGGCGCTCAAGCCGCTGAACTTGCCGCGGCCGAGCCCCGCGAGCACCGCGTTCGTAATGTTGCCGACGCCCGATTGCAGCGGCAGCAGTTTCGGCGGCAGGCGCCCGTGCGCCACCTCGTGCTCGAGAAACTCGAGCAGATGGCCGGCTATCTGCTCCGATTGCGCATCCGGCGCCGAAAACGCGCTGCTGCGGTCGGGCGCATGCGTTTCGACGATCGCCACGATTTTCTCGGGCGGGCAGTGCAGGTAGGGCTCGCCGATGCGGTCGCCGGGATGCAGCAGCGGAATGGGGCGCCGATCGGGCGGCAAAGCCGTGCCGTAATAGACGTCGTGCATGCCGTCGAGCGCTTCGGGCTGCCAGCTGTTGACTTCGAGCACGACGGCTTTGGCCTGCTCGAGCCAGGTCTTGTTGTTGCCGATCGACGAGGACGGCACGAGCAGGCCGTCCTCGCGAATGGCGCTGACTTCGACGAGTGCGACATCGAGCGGCCCGAAAAGCCCGAACCACGCATATTGCGCGACATGGCTCAGATGGATATCGAGGTATTCGATGCGGCCTGCATTGATCTGGTCGCGCAAGATCGGATCGGACTGGTAAGGCAGGCGCAGCTCGATACCGTTGACTTTGGCGAGCGCGCCGTCAAGCTCGGGGGCCGTCGAGGCGCCGGTCAGCACGCGCACGCGAAAGTCGTCCCCCTTCGCGTGGGCGGCTTCGATCCGAGAGGCGAGTGCGCGCGGGACGGCCTTGGGATAGCCGGAGCCGGTGAAGCCGCTCATGGCGACCGTCATGCCGGGCTGAATGAATCGGGCTGCGTCTTCGGCCGACATGACGCGGTCGAGCAGACGGGGATCCTTGATGCGGGATGGACCCGTGGACATGAAGCTTCTCCTGATACGTGGGAACGGCCTGGCAGAGTGAATGCTGCAAAGCAGCAATGGAAAGCTCTGCTCGAGTTTTGTAACGCCGGGAACGGCATTCTCGATTCTAGGCGCGCATCAGGGCGTGATTTTTATCAATTACTGCAAAGAAATATCTGGGAATGGGGGGTTAATCCCCTTGCTCATTGATGGTAGTCCACCCATGCGCGGGCCCATTCGGCACCGGCCGAGCAGGCTTCCTGCTCGGTTTCGAAGATGGCGAGGATGCCGGAGCCCTGGATCAACTCGTGGCCGCGCATGACCGTGCCGCTGGCGGCAAAGCCCGAGTCCTGAGCAATGGCATGCCCCCAGATTTCGTAGCCTTTATATCGTTCGATTTCCATTGCGGTATGGCTGGCGCAGCGCCGGGCACGTTCACCCCGGGCTGCTTCGTTAGTCGTGAATGCTCGAATGCATGTTTCGGTCCTGCTCGCAGCGCGTATCCGTGCCGACGCAGGAGCCGTCGCAACCCCGACAATAATGGCGCGCTCTGACTGCGCCGTCCACTCGCCAGGTGAATTCATGGGCCGGGCCCGCCGTGCCGACCTTATGCCCGTTTTCCTCCGCGTGGAAGGTGGGCTCGCCGGCTTTTCCCCGGCGAATGGCGGTATCGATGGCTTCCACGCCGAAGGCGGCCTTCAACTGCGCGATGAAACCTGCGATCTCCGGCATGGGATGGGGTTTGATCGATTGCGCGGCCATGATGCACCCCTGTAAATAAAAAAGTGCCTGTTCGAAAGGTGTGGAATGCGTGTACGATACTGTACATCCATACAGGTATCATCGCAATTCATGGCTGCCGCAATTCTTCATCCGGAGGACGTCCATCCGTCGCTTTGGCGAGCCTCTCAACTGGCCCGGGGAAGCCAGCGCACTGTCGATACGGGCTACGCCGCGCTCTCGGCGGAGTTGCCCGGCGGCGGCTGGCCACTCGGCACACTCGTCGATTTGCTCGTTTCGCAGCCCGGCGTGGGCGAAATCCGGTTGTTGCAGCCGGCACTTGCCGCGGTGGCTGCGGTGGGCGGGCGTCGGTTGCGGCCGATCGCGCTCGTTGCGCCGCCGCATGTCCCCAATGCGCCGGCCTTCGCCTATCTGAGGCTGCCGCCGGAAGGGCTGCTGCACGTGCGGGCACCGAGAACGGCCGATGCCCTGTGGTCGGTCGAGCAGATCCTGCGCGCGGGCACCTGCGCGGCGTTGCTTTTCTGGGCGCAGCAAACGCCTGCGGCCTCCCTGCGGCGGCTGCATCTGGCCGCGCAATCGGCCGAAACGCTCTTCGTCATGGTGCGACCGCTCTCCGTTGCACAAGATGCTTCGCCGGCTCCGCTGAGGCTGGCCGTGCGTCCCGCGCAAGACGGCATCAGTATCGATATCGTGAAGCGACGAGGGCCCACGCGCGCCGAGCCCTTGTCGATTCCCTTGCAACCCAGTCCCGTTTTGTTCAGCCGCCATGCGCGTATTTCTCGCCGTCAAATTGCACCGGCTCGAGCTGGAAGTTTTCCGGCCGAACTGGTGGCCTGAGCCGGCACAGGGCGCTGTCGTTCTCGAGAAAGACAGGGTCGTGGTGGCCGATGGCGCCGCACGCGCGGCCGGGGTGAGCCTCGGCATGCGCCGCGGCGGCGTGCTGACGCTCGTGCCCGATGCGCTCATTTACGAGCGCGATACGGGCAGGGAGGAGGCAGCCTTGCGCGAGGTGGCGATGGCGCTGATGCGGTTTTCGCCTGAGGTCGCGCTGGCCGAAGAGGCCACCGTGGTGCTCGAGGTCAGCGCCAGCCTGCGGCTTTTCGGCGGCATCCTGCGGCTGTGCCGGCAGGTGTCGCTGGTCCTGCGGGCGGTGGGCCTGAGCGCGTGCGTCAGCGCGGGGCCCACGGGGCAGGGCGCGTGGCTGCTCGTTCAGCATCGCAGGCGCCGCCTGCTGAAGCTGCAATCGCTCGCACGCGCACTTTCGGTCTTGCCGTTCGATGCGGTGCCCGAGCTGCGTCCGTTTTCCGACTGGCTGAGCGGGCTCGGCTGCAATACGATCGCCGATATCCGTCGCTTGCCGCGCGCGGGGCTGCAGCGCCGCTGCGGCGCCGGTGTTCTCGAATCGCTCGACCGTGCGTTCGGCACGGCACCCGAGCTTTTCGACTGGCTCGAGCTGCCGCCTTCGTTTGCCGCACGGATCGAATTGCCCGATCGTATCGAACATGCCGAGGGCATTCTCTTTGCCGCCCGCCGCCTCGTCGCGCAGTTGTGCGGGTGGCTCGTGGCGCGGCATCTGTCGCTCTCGGCCGCGACGTTCCTGCTCGAGCACGAGCGCGGCCGGGAAGCCTTGGCGCCGACGCCGCTCGAAATTGCGCTCGGCGAGCCGACGTGGCGCGAAGATCACCTCATTCGCCTGCTCAAGGAGCGGCTCGCGCGCATCGAGCTGGCGGCGTCGGTGATTGCCTTGCGCCTCGAGGCGACGAACGTGGCGGCGGCCGCGCCGGTATCGGATTCGCTTTTTCCCGAGCCGGGCGGATCGAAAGAGGATCATGCCCGGCTGATCGAGCTGCTTGCGGCCCGGCTTGGCGAGGAAGGCGTATTGCGTGCCGCCCCCGCGGCCGACTATCGCCCCGAAGTCGCGAACCGCTGGGTGCCGATGCACGACGTCGCGAAGGCCGTGCCGGTGCCCGCCGGTATGCCGCGGCCGGCATGGCTGCTCGAAAAGCCGGTGCGTTTGCTGATGCGTCAGCACCGGCCGTTCTATGGGTCGCCTTTGAGGATCGTTTCGCCCGGCGAACGGATCGAAGCCGGATGGTTCGACGGCGGCCTGGTCACGCGCGATTACTTCGTCGCGCAAGCGCAAGACCGCAGTTGCTACTGGATTTATCGCGAGCGCATCAGCAGCCGCGACGTGGACAAGGAGCCGAGCTGGTTCCTTCACGGGCTATTCGGGTGACGTGCGATGAGTTCGATGTTCACTGCGCTGCCGGCGTATGCCGAGCTGTTCTGCTTTTCCAATTTCTCGTTCCTGCATGGCGCCTCGCATGCGGAGGAACTGGCGGAGCGCGCCGCGCAGCTCGGCTATGCAGGGCTCGCAATCACGGATGAATGCTCGCTGGCCGGTGTCGTACGGGCGCATGTCGCGGCGAAAGAGGCGCAGTTGCCGCTTGTCGTCGGCGCTTATTTCAGGCTCGTCAATGCCGATGGCTCTCCTGCTTTCGGGCTGATTTTGCTGGCACAGACGCGCGAAGGCTATGGCAATCTCTGCGAGCTCATTACGCTGGCGCGCATGCGCGCGCCGAAAGGGCAATACCGTCTGACGCCGGCCGATCTCGCGCGGCCCGAAAAACATTACGCGCATTTGCGCGGCATGCCTGATTGCCTCGCGATTCTCGTGCCCGATTTTCCCGCCGGCGAAGCGTTGCTGCGCGAGCGCCTGCATTGGCTCGACGAGACCTTTCCCGCCCGGGCGTGGTGCGGGCTGGTTCTGCATCAGCGCGCCATGGACGACATCCATCGCGGCGCGATCGAGCACGTGGCCGCGCAGTGCGGCTTGCCCGTGGTGGCGCTCGGGCACGTGGTGATGCACGTACGCTCGCGCAAGCCGCTGCAAGATACGATGACGGCCATTCGCGTGGGCCGGCCCGTGCACGAATGCGGCTACGAGCTGGCGCCCAATGCCGAGCAGCATTTGCGTTCCCGCCTGCGGCTGGCCAATCTTTATCCCGAGCACGCGCTCAAAGAGACGACGAATATTCTCGCGCGCTGTCATTTCTCGCTCGACGAATTGCGCTACGAGTACCCCGACGAACTCGTGCCCGAGGGCATGACGCCGGAGGCCTATCTACGCCAGGAAACCTATATCGGTGCGCATCGACGTTTTCCGCGGGGCATCCCGCATGAGGTCCAGGCGCAGGTGGAGCACGAGCTCGAGCTGATTCGCGATCTTCGCTACGAGCCGTATTTCCTGACGGTCTACGACGTCGTCCGCTTCGCGCGCAGCCGGCACATCCTCTGCCAGGGGCGCGGCTCGGCGGCCAACTCGGCGGTTTGTTATTGCCTCGGCATTACCGAGGTGGATCCCGCGCGCGGCAACATGCTGTTCGAGCGCTTCATCAGCAAGGAGCGCGGCGAGCCGCCCGATATCGACGTCGATTTCGAGCATCAGCGCCGGGAGGAAGTGGTCCAGTACATCTACTCGAAGTACGGGCGCGATCGCGCGGCCATCGCCGCCGCGGTGGCCACTTATCGAACGCGAGGTGCGTTGCGCGAAACGGGCAAGGCGCTCGGCGTCGATCCGCAGATCGTCGATCTGGTTGCGAAGGCGCACCAATGGTTCGATGGCAAATCGGATCTGCTCAAGCGCTTCGAGGAATGCGGCCTCGATCCCGAAGCGCCGCTGATTCAGGCATGGGCCGGGCTTGCCGTGCAATTGCTCGGCTTTCCCCGGCATTTGTCGCAGCATTCGGGCGGTTTCGTCATCAGCCGCGGCAAGCTTTCGCGGCTCGTGCCGATCGAAAATGCCGCGATGGCGGACCGTTCGGTCATCGAGTGGGACAAGGACGATCTCGAATCGCTGGGATTGCTGAAGGTCGACGTGCTGGCGCTCGGCATGCTCTCGGCGATTCGGCGCACGCTCGATTTCGTTTCCGAGCTGCGAGGCGGGCGCTTCGAAATGCAGGACATCCCGCCGGAAGATGAGGCGACCTACGAAATGATCTCCCGTGCCGACACGGTGGGCGTCTTCCAGATAGAGTCGCGCGCGCAGATGTCGATGCTGCCTCGGCTCAAGCCACGCACGTTCTACGATCTCGTCATCGAGGTGGCGATCGTGCGCCCCGGGCCGATTCAAGGCGGTGCCGTTCATCCTTATCTGCGTCGGCGCCAGGGGCTCGAACCCGTCACCTTTCCGGGCAAACCGCTCGAGATCGCGCTGGCGCGTACGCTCGGCGTGCCGATCTTCCAGGAGCAGGTAATGCAGGTGGCGATGCTGGCGGCCGGTTTTTCGGCGGGCGAGGCCGATCAGCTGCGGCGCGCGATGGCGGCTTGGAAACGCAAGGGCGGGCTCGAAAAGTATTACGACCGTATTGTCGGGGGCATGACGGAGCGTGGTTATGACAAGGCTTTTGCCGACAGCATCTTCGAGCAGATCAAAGGCTTCGGCGAATACGGTTTCCCGGAAAGCCACGCGGCGAGCTTTGCGCTGCTCGTCTATGCGAGCAGCTGGCTCAAACGCCATGAGCCCGAGGCTTTTCTCGCCGCGATGCTCAACAGTCAGCCAATGGGATTTTATTCTCCCTCGCAACTCGTGCAGGATGCGCAGCGGCATGGCGTTGCCGTGTTACCCGTCGACGTCACGGTGAGCGGCTGGGATTCCTCGCTCGAACGCGGAGCGCATGCGCCGAGGCCGGCTGTGCGTCTGGGGCTGTCGCTGATCAAAGGCATGCGCGACGGCGCGGCCGAGCGGATCGAGGCGGCGCGCCACGTGCGTGCGTTCGAAGGCGTGCGCGACATGGCGCGGCGCGCGCAGCTCGATCGGCACGATCTTCAGGCGCTTGCCGCAGCCAATGCACTCGTCTCGCTGGCCGGTAACCGCCGCGAGGCGCTATGGCAGGCCGTGGCGTCCGTACCCGAAAAAGACATGCTGGCGCAGGCTGCGATGGAAGACGAAACGCCGGCGCTTGGCCGGCCCACTGAAGGGCAGGATATCGTCGGAGACTATCGAGCGATGGGGCTGACGCTCGGGCGTCATCCGCTCGCCTTGCTGCGGCCGCAACTGTCGAAAAAAAGACTGATGCCGGCCGCCATGCTGCAGACTTTTCCGAATGGGCGGCTGGCCCGTGGGTGCGGCATCGTGACGGTGCGTCAGCGGCCCGATACGGCCAAGGGCGTCATCTTCGTCACGATCGAGGACGAAACGGGAAACGTCAACGTCATCCTTTGGCCGAAGGTACTCGAAAGACAGCGTAAAGAAGCGCTCGGCGCGTCGTTGCTGGCCGTGTTCGGCGTCTGGCAATGCGAAGGCGAGGTCCGGCATCTCGTGGCGCACCGGCTCGTGGATTTATCGTATCTGTTGGGCGAACTGCCGGCGGCGAGCCGAAATTTTCATTGAATTCGCTGGCACTCATGGAGCGCTTTGCGCCAGCCGGAGCGTTTCAGCTCCGGCTTCTTCTCCGATGACCTTCGCAAGCGGCAGTGCCAGCGTCAGCGTAATCGCTTGCTCAATAGCGCGAGATCTGGCTGCCGTCCACGCGCACGCGATCGCCAGGGCGCAGATCGCCCGGCGTTTGCATGTCGAACGAGCGCATCGAGCCGTCGCTCAGTTGAATATCCACACGATAGCCGGAAGGCTGACCCATCCGCTGCCCGATCTGATTACCCGCAACGGCGCCACCGAGCGCACCGATGACGGTAGCCGCATCGCGCCCATGTCCGCCGCCGATCTGGTTGCCGAGTACCCCGCCGACCACGGCGCCCACGAGCGTACCGGCTACGCCGGAAGGACTCGTCGCCCCGCCGATCGGCCTGATTGCCGTGATCGTGCCGTATTGCACGCCATAGCCGCCTTGCTGCTGATAGCCGGGCTGGGTATAAGCGGGTTGCGCGTACTCGGGTTGCGTGTAAGCGGGCTGTGTATAGGCCGGTTGTGCATAGGCAGGCTGGCCATAGGCCGGCTGCGTGCCGTAGCCGCCGTACGGCCCCGGTGCAACGCAAGCGGTCAATGACAGGCTCGTGCTGGCGACAAGCGACACGAGAAGGGTGGTCTTCGTAGGCGTGAGGCGTTTCATTTGATTTCTCTACATCGAATTGGCGTTCGCGGAACGCGTGTTGATCGGTTGCGATCGGAGTATAGGGAAAGCAAATCGGGCTGTACGCGAGCGCCGGGTAACAGTGTGTAAAGTCTGTTGCCGCACCGGTGCCGCGGCCTGAAACGGCTTTGGCGGGCTGTTCCCGAGGGTGCGCGACAGACTGCCTCGCCCTCGTATTGCCGAACTGGAAAGACGCATGCACGAATGTTAGACTTTTACGGTTTTATATTTCGCACGTCTAAATGAATCCTCGATCGCGCACGCGCATGACCGCATGGCTTGGCTTGATCGCCATGTGGCTCATCGTTTTCGTGCCGATTGCGAGTCAACTCGTCGTTGCCGCACAGCGCAGCGGACCTTCTGCGATTGCCGCCGCCGAATGTTCGGCCGCGCAGTTGCCGGGCCCGGGCGAGCTCGGGCACGCCTCGGTATCGAAGCCGGCGCTCGCTGCTTGCGGCTACTGCGATCTCTTGTGCACGCATGCGGCTATCGCACCTGTCGCGGCCGTGACGCTGGCTTATCTCGTGCTCGTGGTCATCGCGGCCGCGCCTGTTCTTTCCACGCACTTCACACCGCTCGGCGCATTCCCGAGCGGGCGGCCACGAGCGCCTCCCGTCGTTTCCTGAGTTCGCCCGTCAGAGACCGCTTTTTTCGACGCGCTTCATGAAGCGCGCGCGGTCGCTCGTCCATCGTTTTCGGGAATCGATCGTCGCTATGTTCGACTTCGCTCGGCGTAGCGGGCGCGTTCGCGCTCGTACGCAAAACAATGCCTGGCATGCCGTGCTCGGGCTTCTGCCTTTTTCTCTTTTGTCGCCGCTGGCGTACGCGGATACCGCGTCCGACACCACAGCCGGCTCCACCACGCTGCCAACGGTTACCGTCACCGCGGACGGTACAGCCGGCACCGGCGGCTCACCCTCGAATCAAGCACCGGCACTCGATCCGGATCTGCCTGCTTCCGTACAAAGCGTGACGCGCGACGCGCTTCGCAACTGGAATGTCGTGAATACCGAGGATGCGCTGAAGTACATGCCGAATCTGGCCGTGCGCAAGCGCTATATCGGCGATCCGAACTCGATCATCGCCGTGCGCGGCACGAGCAACGTGCAAAGCGCGCGCGGCCTCGTCTATGCCGATGGCCTGTTGCTCAGCAATCTGCTCGGCAACAGCTATTCGTTCGCACCGCGCTGGTCGATGGTCTTTCCTGGCGAGATCGAGCGTGTCGACGTCATCTACGGTCCGTATTCGGCGCTTTATCCGGGCAACTCGCTCGGCGCGACGATCGCGATCACCACACGCATGCCGAAGAAGTTCGAAGCGGACGCGGACGTCAAGGCGTTCACGCAGCATTTCGATCTTTTCGGGGTCAACCGCAGCTTCAACGGCACGCAGACGAGCGCGACGATCGGCGACAAGATCGGCCGGTTCTCCTACCGCCTGGGCGTCAATCATCTGGAAAACACAGCGCAGCCGATGCAGTTCGCCACGCTTTCACAGTCGACCACGCCCGCGAAAGCAGGGGACACGCCTGTCAGCGGTGCCTACTTTTACAACAACCAGACAGGGGCGCGCACAGCCGTGCTCGGCGTCAACGGTGAAGGCATTCAGCACTCGATCCAGGACCAGTTCAAGTTCAAAGCGCAGTACGACTTCACGCCCACTCTGCAAGGCAGCTTCACGCTCGGCTACTGGCATCGCAAGTACAACAGCGAGACGTCGAGCTTTCTCGTCGATGCGAACGGCAATCCGGTTTATAGCGGCAAGGTGTCCATCGGCGGATATGAATACACGATTCCAGCCGCGGCGCTTGCGCCGAGCCTCGGCAGCAGCGAGAACTGGCTCTATGGCGTGGGCTTGCGTACGCGCAACGCATCGGGATGGAATGGCGAGGCGATCGCGTCTTACTACGACGTGGGCAGCAACGTCGTGCGCACGGCGAACTCGGGTGCGCCCGGCAACGGTGCGGGCGTCGTGACCTATGGCGACGGCACGGGCTGGAAGACCCTCGATCTGAAAACCACCTATACGCCGGCTTCGCACGAGGCGGGGCTGACCGATCACCGCCTCACGTTCGGCTATCACTACGACAACTATTTTCTCGACAATCGCACCTACAACACGCTGAACTGGCGCGACGGCGCTGACGCAAGCTTTGCCAACGCATTCGCCGGCAAGACGCAGACGCAGGCGCTTTATGCCCAGGACGCGTGGCGTTTCGCGCCGCGCTGGACATTCGTGTCGGGTCTGCGCTTCGAGGATTGGCAGGCCTACGGCGGCCATCAGTCGCTCGGCGCGTCGACGTTATCTTATGCCGACGCGAGCCAGCATCACTTCTCGCCGAAGCTGTCGCTTTCGTTCGACGTCACGCAGGATTTGACGCTACGCGCATCGGTGGCGCGCGCCTACCGTTTTCCGACCGTGAGCGAGCTCTTTCAAGGTCAGATCAACGGCTCGTCGATCGTCAACAACAATCCGAACCTGCAGCCCGAAGACGATCTTTCGAAAGAACTCGCGGCCGAATGGGCACGCGCGTCAGGCGTCGTTCGTCTCTCGCTCTTTCAGGACGACGTGAAGAATACGATCTTCAGCCAAACCGACACCACCGTCATTCCCAACGTCACAAACTTCCAGAATATCGGCAAGGTGCGCTCGCGCGGCGTCGAGCTCAGCTACGAAGGCGCGGACGTGGTCGTTCGCGGGCTCGATCTGCTCGCGAGCGTGGCTTATACGCAATCGAAGATCGTCGCCAATGCGCAAAACCCTGCTTCGGTCGGCAAATATTTTTATCGCATTCCGCTTTGGCGCATCAACGTGGCCACCACCTATCGCCTCGACGATCGCTCGGCCATGTCGCTGGCCGTCCGTTATTCAGGCCGCCAATACAACACGCTGACGAACACCGATTCGAATCCGGACGTGTTCGGCGGCACGAGCACTTATACGGTGGCCGACGCGAAATACACCTTCAAGCCGACCAAATGGAGCGAACTCGGCATTGGTGTCGACAACATCTTCGACGCACGCTACTTCGTTTATCACCCGTACCCGGGGCGGACCTTCTTCGTCGAAGGGAAGCTCAAGATTTGAAACGGAGAAACCCCATGGAGATCTTCCCGCGATCGAGCGGTACGTTTTATCTCGAGACGATGGTGCCCGTATCGCTGCGACGCTCGCGGCGCATACGCCATGGCCTTGCGGCGATGCTGCTCGGCTTCGCGCTGGCCGCCTCGGGATTCGAAGCTCGCGCGCACGCGCCGGACGAAGCCCAGCCGTCCAGTTCCTCGCATGCGATGCCCGGCATGCCGGCCATGCACGATGCGCAGCACGGTACCGCGCCGGCGGATCGATGCACGGATCTCTCGCTGCAATGCGCGACCGTGGCGACACCGTTTTTCGATGCGCGCGGCGTGCTTTGGCTCGCCTGGGCCGGCAATGGCGCCGTCTCGGTCGCCTCGTCGAAGGACGGTGGCCGGCATTTCGCCGTGCCTGTGGTCATCGGCCAGCATGGCGCACGGCTCGACGCGGGCGCGGAGTCGCACCCGCAGATTGTGGTGAATGCGCACGGGCAGGTCGTTGTCGCCTACGGCGTGTTCAAGGATGACGATTGGAATGCGCAGGTCTTGATTGCGCGCTCGCCCGACGGCACGCGCTTTACTGCGCCGCAGTCGATTTCGCGCGATGCCGCGAGCCAGCGCTTCCCGGTCATCGCGTTCGATGGCACGAACCGGCTCTTCGCCGCGTGGATCGACAAGCGCACGGCTGCGCAGGCGCGCAAGCGTGGCACGGCCCAGCCCGGCGCGGCGATCGCTTATGCGTGGTCCGACGACGCGGGCGCGACCATGCACGGCGAAGCGATAGCCGAAGACCGCACCTGCGAATGCTGCCGGCTCGATCTGGCGTTCGATGCGGCACACCGTCCTGTCTTGCTCTTTCGCAAGATCTACGGCGAGAACGAGCGCGACCATGCGGTACTCGCGTTCGACGATCGGGGGATGCCGGGGCAGACGCACCGCGTCGCGCTCGACCGCTGGCACATCGACGGATGTCCGCACCACGGCCCGGCGCTCGCGATCTCCTCCGACGGCGTATGGCACGCGGCGTGGTTCACGGCCGGCGAGGCGCGTCAGGGCCTGTACTACGCGCGCTCGAGCGACGAGG
Source organism: Trinickia caryophylli (assembly GCF_034424545.1). Taxonomy (NCBI): domain Bacteria; kingdom Pseudomonadati; phylum Pseudomonadota; class Betaproteobacteria; order Burkholderiales; family Burkholderiaceae; genus Trinickia; species Trinickia caryophylli. The sequence goes on from NZ_CP139971.1 coordinate 168,055, forward strand.
GCCGGACTTTTTCCGCACCGCAGGCGGTAGGCGATACCGAGCGGCAAGCGGGGCGCCCTTCGTTGCTGGCCCGTGGCGCATCGGTATGGCTCGCCTGGAAAGAGTTCGACGGTAAGCGGATTCTCGCGCGAGTGCGCCATTCGCGCGACGGCGGCGTGACGTGGTCGGCCGACCGCACGATCGAAACGGCACAAGGCCTGGCCGACCGTCCGCTGCTCGTTGCCGACGAGCAGCACGTCTATCTGTCGTGGCTCACCCGCGAGCACGGCTATCGATTGATCGAGCTGAACCCATGAATCTCCAATCGACGTTTTTGTTAAGGGTGGCTGCGGCGATCGTGCTGATGGGCGCATCCGTCATGCCGCACGCCGCGCCCATGCGCGAGTTCACCACGCAAAGCTTTGCCGATATCCGTGCGCGGCATGCCGGCAGGCCGCTTGTCGTTCATATTTGGGCGATGAGCTGCGGCCCTTGTCTCGCGGAACTACCGAGATGGGGCGAACTGATGCGCAAGCATCCCGACCTCGATCTCGTCCTCGTGCGGTTCGACGCGGCGCCGCGCGCGGCGAGCGAAGCCAGGCTTGCCGATGCCGGCCTCGCGCGCGTGGAGAGCTGGGCCGTGTCTTCGGAGCCCGACGAATATCTGCGCGCAAGCATTGACCCACGCTGGATCGGCGATATGCCGCGAACGCTGTTGGTGGCACCCGACGGGGCGGCCACGGCAATACGCGGCGTTGCCGATCTCGCCAGGGTGAGGGCGTGGCTCGGAGAGATGCGCGACGCGAGCCGGCGCGTGGACGGGCGTCAGCGCACGCCGTAGCCGCGGCTTTGCATGCAGTCGCCGTAGGCGTGCCAATAACGCGTCATCGGCGGTTCCGGCGGCGGCAAGGGTGGCAGCGGCGGCAAGCCGACGCTGCCGCCCGAGGCGCCCAGGCTACCTGCATCCGCGGTAGCGGCCGTGTTCGACGCGGCCCTTATGCCGCTTGCCGCATTCGCTTCGCGGGTACCCGCTGTGTTGGGGGCGGTCGCTGCCTTGGGGGCAGCAGCCGTTGCGGACGCTCCGGCAATCCCGGCTGTGGCAGCCGGCGCGCTCGCTGATGTCGGGCTGCTTGCCGCGCGAACCGGACCTGCCGGTGCCGGTAGCGGCGGTGCCGACGCGCCATGGCCCGTGTCGGGCGCGAACGCGATCGGCTCCGTGCGCAACGGTTTTTGTGGCTCGCGCGCAACATCGACGTGGGTTTGCTCGTTCGCCTGCCAGTAACAGTAAGCGTTGTCGACGCTTTGCGTGCCGGCGCTCTGGCTGCGCAGCGGATATACGAGCGGACGCTGCGCCCAGCTCATGCCGCTGGCCACGAGCAGTACCGCCGAAACCCAGATACGTGCGTTCATCGCCTTCTTCTCCGTTGCTGCCAACTGGGGCTGCACGACTGGCCCTGGCCAGCGTGCGCCCGCCGGCATTGCCGCCCACACGGCAGGTCGCGAGGACGAGCATAGGTGCAGGCGGTGCTTTCGGCACGCGAGAGTATCGGCACGATCCGCCAACGCGGACGTCGGCGAGGCGGCTAAGGGCACCTGCAAACGTTCCGCCCACGTCGAACGATTTCTTAAGATGTTGCTGAATTACAACTTTCGGGGGCTGGCGGCAAGGGGGGGCGGTTGTGCCGCTAAACCGCCAATTTACCTGTAAAAACAAGGGGTTTCCCTAGTTCTCCTTACAAATTGTTTCTCGTCACGAAATTGTCAATTTCCATTCCTGACTACCGACCCCTAGGGGTAACACGTAGACTCGCCTCCTCGTAGGACGGGCTCATGCGGATGAAGTATCTCCGGCGCCTTCGAGCGGCGAGGCTGGCCGTCCTTCGGTAGTTAGGCCCGACTGGCTGGATTGCTTGGATTGCTGTGACCGGCCAGCTTTCATTACAAAGAGATCAAGATGAAAAAGACCCTCATCGTTGCAGCGGTTTCCTCGTCGTTCGCGGTTGCCGCGCACGCACAAAGCAGCGTTACGCTGTACGGCCTGGTTGACGCAGGCATCACCTACACGAGCAATGTTGCCGGTAACTCGCGCTGGCAGCAGTCGAGCGGCGCAGTGAGCCAAAGCCGCTTCGGCCTGAAGGGTTCGGAAGACCTCGGCAATGGCCTGAAGGCGATCTTCACCCTCGAAAGCGGTTTTAACGTGAACAGCGGCCGCTTCGGCAACAACGGCGGCATGTTCAACCGTCAGTCGTTCGTCGGTCTGTCGAGCAACTACGGCACGGTTACGCTGGGCCGCCAGTACGACTCCGCACAAGACTTCCTGGCTCCGCTCAGCGCAACGGGCAGCTGGGGCGGCACGCAGTTCGCGCACGTCCTGAACGCCGACAACCTGAGCACGACCGAAGGCTCGGCCGTGAACAACGCGGTCAAGTTCACGAGCGCGAACTACGCTGGCTTCACGTTCGGCGGCACGTACGGCTTCTCGAACAACACGAACTTCGCGAACAACCGCGAGTACAGCCTCGGTGCTGCATACGAGTTCCAAGGCCTGCGCGTGGCAGCGTCGTACGCTCAGCGGAACAACCCGTTCGCGACGACCTCGGGCGCAACGGATACTGGTTTCGCAGTGCTCAACGCCGGCAATTACCGTGCGCGTAGCTACGGTGCAGGTGCGAGCTATGCATTCGGTCCGGCGCAAGTTGGCGCCGTGTGGACGCAAACGCGCCTCGACAACTTCACGCTTGCTTCGGGCTCGGTCACGCTGAACAACTACGAAGTGAACGCGAAGTACAACCTGACGCCGGCACTGGGTCTGGGCGTGGCTTACACGTACACGCAAGAGAAGGGTGCTGCGCTGCTCGGCGGCTCGGCAACGCGTGCTCACTTCAACCAGATCGGCGCGCAAGCTGACTACTCGCTCTCGAAGCGTACGGATGTCTACGCTCAAGTCGTGTACCAGCGCGCTTCGGGCGACAAGGCTGCGATCTACCAAGGCGCGGACACGGCCGCTTCGAACGGCATCAACCAAACGGCAGCAACGGTTGGCCTGCGTCACCGCTTCTAAAGCACACGCGATCATCTGATCGCTCCGAAAGCGCCGCGTTTTTTGCGGCGCTTTTTTTGTCTGGTTTCCCCCTACTGCCCAGCGGGCCACTGCATTTCCATGGAGCCCATGCCTCTATACTCGATTGCGTAATGCGCACCTCGCGCATGGCTTGATCGGGGATAAGAGAGTGAGCGACACATCTGCAGGACACGATCCGATACGTACCGACATCCTCATCGTCGGTGCCGGCCCAGTGGGACTCTTTGCCGCTTTTCAAGCCGGCGTAATCGGGCTGTCCTGTCATCTCGTCGATGCGCTCGATCAGGTGGGCGGGCAGTGCACCGAGCTCTACCCAGAAAAACCGATCTTCGATATTCCTGCAATACCCGTTTGCACTGCGGGCGAGCTGATCGAACGGCTCGTCGAACAATGCAAGCCGTTTGCGCCGCCAATTCATTTGAGCCAACGCGTGATGCGGGTCGAGCAGCGTGGCAGCGACAAGCGCTGGGTCGTTACGACGGAGCAGGGGCTTGTATTCGAAGCCGCGGCTATTGTGCTTTCGGCGGGCAATGGAGCGTTCGTGCCGCAACGAATCGCTCTCGAAGAGGCGCGCGCGCTCGAAGGGCGGCATGTGCACTACGCAGTGCGGCAAACCGCCGCATTCGCGGGGCGGCGCGTCATCGTTGCGGGCGGCGGCGACTCCGCGCTCGATTGGGCGCTCGCGCTGCGTGGGGTTGCGGCACATATCACGCTCGTACACAGGCGCGAGACGTTTCGCGCGGCCGATGCAACGGTCGAGGAAGTGAAACGCGCGGCCGCTGCCGGCGAAATCGACATCGTGATCGGCACGCTCGCTGCCCTGCATGCGCCCGGCGGCATACTCGAGTCGGTCGACGTCAAGCAGATCGGCGGCACGGCCACGCTGGCTGGCGATCACGTCATCGCGCTTTATGGACTCGTGGCCGAATTAGGGCCCATCGCGCATTGGGGGCTCGAAACGCTGGGTGGACGGGTCGCTGTCGATACTTCGAATTACGAATCGTCGCGGCCCGGCATTTTTGCGGTCGGCGATATCGCCGTCTATCCGAACAAGCAAAAGCTCATCTTGTCGGGCTTTCACGAGGCCGCGCTTGCTTTGCGCAAGGCCTACACGTATGCGTTTCCCGATAAAAAGCGCATGCACGTGCATTCGAGCTACGATCAGAAGTTGTCGGAGCGCATTCTCGGGAGCGACGCGGGCGGCGGGCACTCGGCCGGTGCCTGACCAACGCCTGAAGCACGGATTTTGCGGCGACACCTGACTGCAGTGCGCGTCGAAACGCAGCCATATCGGCCAGCGGGGCATTGAACGGAGGACGCAATGTACAACCGGATCATGGTGCCAGTCGATGGTAGCGAAGGCGCAATGCGCGCGCTCGGCGAGGCGGTGAAGCTGGCGAAAATAGTGGGCGCCGGCATTCAAGCCGTTTTCGTGCTCGTGCATCCCGCTCAACTGGTCGATGTGACGGGCGGCTTTGCCGAGGAGCCACTCGTGACCGATACCTCGAGCAAAACGGCTACAGCGGTGCTCGATGAAGCGCGCGAGCGTTTCGAGCTCGCGGGCGTGCAAGGCAGCGTGCGCGCCATGGATTCTTACGGCGAGAGCCTCTCCAGCGTGCTCGAGCGCGCAATCGACGAATTCGATGCCGACCTCGTCGTCATGTATTCGCATGGCCGTAGCGGACTGAGAAGGCTGCTTGCGGGCAGCGTTGCGGAATCGCTGCTGCGCGATACGTCGGTGCCGCTGCTGTTGCTGCGCAATGGCGGCGATGACGAGCAAGAGGGAACATAGCCCGCTCCGGGCATGCGGTGAGGCACCGGTATAATTGCCGATTTTTCTCGCGGTAGCCACGAGCGATCCGGAGATAATCGGCAGCGGTGCCACCGCGACCCAGGAGGTTGTTTTGACGAGTCCAATCGAGCTCGAAGGTTTACAGCGCGGGCTGAAAAACCGCCATATTCAATTGATCGCGCTCGGCGGTGCGATCGGCACGGGGCTTTTCCTCGGCTCGGCGGGCGTATTGAAGGCCGCAGGGCCCTCGATGATCCTCGGTTATGCGATCGGCGGCCTCGTTGCGTTCATGATCATGCGCCAGCTCGGCGAAATGGTGGCGCAAGAGCCGGTTGCCGGCTCGTTCAGTCATTTCGCCCATAAATACTGGGGCGATTTCGCGGGCTTTCTTTCCGGCTGGAACTATTGGGTGCTGTATGTGCTCGTGAGCATGGCGGAACTGACGGCAGTGGGCACTTATGTGCATTTCTGGTGGCCTTCCGTGCCGACCTGGGTATCCGCACTCGTTTGCTTCATCGCGATTAACGCCATCAACCTGGTCAACGTCAAGGCATACGGCGAGACCGAGTTCTGGTTTGCGATCATCAAGGTCGTTGCCGTGATCGCCATGATCGTATTCGGTGCCTATCTGCTCGAGAGCGGCCGCGGCGGGCCGCAGGCGTCGATTTCGAACCTGTGGCGATGGGGCGGTTTCTTTCCGAACGGATTCCACGGCCTTTTCATGACGCTCGCCGTCATTATGTTCTCGTTCGGCGGCCTCGAATTGATCGGCATGACCGCTGCGGAAGCGGACGATCCGCGCCGCTCGATTCCAAAGGCGGTCAACCAGGTCATCTATCGCATTCTGATTTTTTATATCGGCTCGCTCGTCGTGTTGCTCGCGCTGCATCCCTGGAACGAAGTGGCGCAGGGCGGCAGCCCGTTCGTGATGATCTTTTCGCAGCTCGGGGCCGGATTGACCGCGAACGTGCTCAACCTCGTCGTGCTGACGGCCGCATTATCGGTCTACAACAGTTCGGTCTATGCCAACAGCCGTATGCTCTACGGCCTCGCCGAGCAGGGCAACGCGCCGCGCGTGCTGATGAAACTCGACCGGCGAGGCGTACCGTATGTCGCCATCGGCGTATCGGCACTTGCGACGTTCGCATGCGTCATCATCGATTACGTCATGCCGGCGAAAGCGCTCGACATGTTGATGGCGCTCGTCGTTGCCGCCCTCGTCATCAATTGGGCGTTGATCAGCCTGACTCATATGAAGGCGCGCAAGGCGATGACGCAGGCCGGGCAAACGCTCGTATTCGCTTCCATCGGCTTTCCGTTGACGAACTGGATCTGTCTGGCCTTCATGGCGATGGTGCTCGCCATTCTGGCGATGACGCCCGGATTGTCCGTATCGGCCTGGCTCGTGCCCGTTTGGCTCGTATTGCTCTGGATTGGACATGCGGCGAAGCGCCGCGCGGTCGTACTCGCGGGCGAAGCGGCAGGACGCTGAAACGCAGCGGGGGCCTATGCCCGCCTGAGCCTGCGCGCAGGGTGGGTGGTCAGCGGACAGCCACGGTGCGCGCGATTCGCGACGGGCGCGCACGGCGTGCCGTTTTTGTACTGCACCGCCCGGCCAGCGAACGTAGCGGCTTCGCGCGCAGGGCGCCGCGGCGGCGCATGCGCAGCTTCCTGCTCCGTTTCGCGCCGTGCGCCGATCTGACGTGTGGGACCGATTCCGTGCGAGCTGTTGCGCGAACGGCGTCGGCAAAACGCTCGAGTGCGGCCAGCGAGCCGCTTACGCTGTGATAGGTCTGATTGCCGATGCGTGCGTCGAGCAGCACTTGCAGGCCGGCGCGCGTGGCCATTTCAATGAGGTTCATTGTTGTGTCTCCCCGCAATCTGTAGCGAAACCGGCTGAGGCCCGATTTTCCGTTTTCCTGCGCACTGCTCCATCACAGGAAAACGGAATCGCGACGAGCACCCAGCCGGTACCCCGTTTCGCCGATCGTTATTCGGCACGATAACCGTTTATAGCCGACGCTGCCGATGAATTTCCTCGGTGCGTCGTTTATCAGCACAGGCTTATTGTCATACTACGGCGGGCCCGCGAACGTGCGGTGCCGAACAAGACGCCGAGCCTTTTGCAGACAATCGAACGGTATATGCCGATGTCTCCTCGCCCCGTTATTCGGTGAAAATCGCTTCTCGTCTGAAGAATTGTAAGCTTGCAGCGCTTATGCGGCAGTAGGACTTTCCTTGATGGTTTTTTGCCGATGCCCAGCCGGCGCGGTTTTCGCCGACAAACAGGGTTTTCCATGCCCGGATTGGCACCGGGCATGGCCACTGTTTCAAACCGCTGTTTTATTACGCTCAGGCTTGATTTCGCCTTTTCGCAGGGCGCAACGGCGTCAACCGCCGAAACCGCTCCTTTTTGTGTTCTTCCTCGAAATGGGCGCGGGCCGGTTTCACGAGATCGCTGCGGGAGACGATCCCTACGAGATGCGGCGCATCGAGCGCGGTGACCACAGGCATCCGCTCGAGCCCGTGTATCGCGAGGCGCGTGGCAACGAGCCTGCACGTTTCGTTCGGAAGCGCAACGCACGGTAGCGAGCCCGCGAGCGCTTCGCCGAGCGGCAGATCGAAGCGCTCCGGCCGTTCGCCCGCACCAAGGGCCGCAAGTGTCGCGCGATCGGCAATGCCGATCAGCACGTCGTTGCGTACGACGGGGTAGGCGCGATGCGTCTGGCTCGCGCCGAAAAAGGTGGCCAGGGCTTCACGCGCCGTGACGGATGCATCGATCGTCTCGACCGTGCGTGTCATGACTTCATCCACGTAGTGGCGCTCGAGCGGGTCCACGCCGTACTCGCGGTAGATGTGATAACCGCGCCGCGCGATCTTCTCGGTCATGATCGAGCGGCGCATGACGACGGTTGCAAAGCCGTGCGCCACGAGCGTGGCAGTCAAAAGCGGCAGCAGGGCATTGCTGTCGTGAGTGAGGCCGAATGCAAAGACGATGGCCGTGAGCGGCGCGCCGAGCGTCGCACCGAGCGTGGCTGCCATCGCGACGAGCGGCCACAGCGTCGGTTCGCCGCCGGGCAGGGCGTGACCGAGCACGATGCCGAGTCCGGCGCCCAGCATGAGCAGCGGCGCGAGCACGCCGCCCGACGTGCCCGAGCCAAGGGCGATGACCCATACGATCGCCTTGACGACGAGAATCGCCATAGCCACTTTCAGTGCAAGCTGCTGATGGAGGAGATCGCCGATCACGTCATAGCCGACGCCGAGCACGCGCGGCTCGATGAGGCCGCCAAGACCGACGGCGAGCCCACCGATTGCCGGCCACCACATCCAATGCAGCGGCAGCTTGCCGAACAGATCCTCGGTTTTATAAAGCGCGACCGAGAGCCCGCAGGCCAGCGCACCCGATGCGAGTCCGAGGATCGCGCACGAGAGCAACGATACGGCCTCGGGGGTGGCCGTCTGGAGCGGAAAAAGGGGTTGCGCGCCGAGCCATGCCGCGCGCATGAAGCCGGCGACGGCGCAAGCGAGTGCCACCGGCAGAAAGCTGCGCGGGCGCCATTCGAAGAGCAGCAATTCCACCGCGAGCAGAACGGCTGCAACAGGCGTACCGAATACGGCCGTCATGCCGGCTGTCGCACCCGCGACGAGCAGGGTCTTGCGCTCGGCTGCCGTGACCTTGAAGCACTGTGCGAGCAGCGAGCCGAGTGCGCCGCCCGTCATGATGATCGGGCCCTCCGCGCCGAACGGGCCGCCGCTACCGATCACGATGCCGGAAGAGAGCGGCTTCAGCACGGCGACTTTGGGCGACATGCGGCTCTTGCCGAAGAGGATCGCTTCGATGGCTTCGGGGATGCCATGGCCGCGGATTTTCTCGGAGCCAAATCGCGCGACGAGCCCGACGACGAGGCCGCCGGCGGCGGGTACGAGCACGACCCAGGGCCCGAGCGCATTGTGCGCGGGCGAGCGGTCCGCGAACGAGAAGGCGCCGTAAAAGAAGAGATTCGTGAAAAGGTGAATCAGATTGAGCAGGACGTAGGCCGCAATCGTGCCGAGCATGCCGATCGCGGCAGCGAGTGCGCAAATGCGAGGCAGGCGCGCGTTGATCGAAAAATCCCGCTTGTGACTGTCCATGCTCATTCTGATACCTGTTTCAGAGATCGATTTGCGGCACACTGAAGGTGCCCTGTAATGATTTCAATTCGGCGCGATGCAGCGCGGCGAGGCGTGCCAGGATCGTCTCGCCGGACTTGAGCAGATGAACTTCGACCTGGCGCCGGTCGATTTCGCTCGGCCTGCGTTTCACGAGCCCGATCGCTTCGCAACGCGACACGAGCGCAACCACGCCGTGATGCTGCGCCTGCAATCGCTCTGCCAGCTCGCCGATCGTCGCCCACTCGCGGCCCGGATAGCCCTTCACGTGGAGCAGCAGCAGGTACTGCAGCGGCGTGATGCCTTCGCTGTGCGCGGCGCGTTCGGAAAAGCGCTCGAAGCGACGCATCTGATAGCGAAACTGCGAAAGCTGCTCGAAATCGCTTTTGGCGAGTGCCCGCGAATGGGAGTTTTTCATGGTCGGCCACGAGGGAAGCAAAGGGCGAAATTATATCACAATGTGATATTTTCGCCTTGGCGTGGCCGTCTTGGGGAGGGATGCGGGACATTGTAGTCGCTCTTAAGCGGAGCGCAACTGTCCCGCCAGCGTCTGACGATGCAGGCCGCCGATGAGATCCGATTGCGTGATCATGCCGGCAAGCCGCTTCGACCGATCGAGCACGGGAATGTGATGGTGGCCGTAATGCGCGAAAAGCGGGATCAGCTTGCCCACGGGAACAGATGCGTCGACCGTGCATACGGCCGGCGTCATGATTTCATCGACACGGCGCGAGGTGGCCCCATCGCGCTTGAAGGAGAAGCGCGATGCGCGCATACGCCGCAGACCGAACGCGGTGCGGCCGACAAAGTCGGTACGCGTGACGATACCGACGACGCGGCGCGCTTCGTCCACCACGGGGAGCGCCTTGATCCGGTGACGTTCGAGCTGGCGCCATGCCGCGGCGGCGGTGGTATCGGGTGCTACCGATACCACCTCGCGCGACATGATGTCCGCGCAGGTCATGTCGCTGAAACTGCGGGCATAGGCGAGCAATTGCGCCTCGTGCAGCAGTGTTTGCAGATCGTCGGCGGCCACGTCGATGAGCTCGCCCCGTTGCCGCACGAGCGCTTCGATGTCGGCGCGCGTGATGCCGGTGGCGCCGGCGTCATGTTGCCGGTTTGCCTCCGCGTTGCCGCGCTTGGTGTGCGGATAGCGATGCCCGGTGACGGTGTGGTAGACGATAGCGGCGCTCAGGAGTACGAACGATTGAAGCGCGATGGGTTCTGCCACGAATCGAAAGCCGAGCGCGTGAACGCTCGGGCCGCCGAGTACGGCGGTCAATGCGACGGCGCCCGACGGCGGGTGCACGCAGCGCAGCGCGAACATGGCGCACGTGGCGGCCGCGACGGCGAACGCGGCCGCCACGACCGGATCGCCGAAGCACTGGCTTGCGATCACGCCGAGCGTGGCAGAGACGATATTGCCGCCGATCAGCGACCACGGTTGCGCAAGCGGGCTTGCAGGCACCGCAAAGAGCAGGACGGCAGATGCGCCCATCGGGGCCACGAGCAGAGGAACGCGGGTATCCGCACCGAGGAGCCAGTGCATCGAGGCCCCCGTGATACCGATGCCAATGAGCGCGCCGACGCAGGAGCGGGCGCGCTCGCGCCATGGGATGTTGACGGCGGCAGGGGTAAAGCTGAGCAGCCAGCGGACGAAGGCGAGGCGAAACACGGTCATGTCTGATCTAACGAGGAAACGACAGCGCACGGCGTGCATCGCCGCGAAAGGGCGGCATTATATCGCAATGTGACATATCGACGCGTGAGTGCGGGGGAGAACCGAAGGACTAAGCGATCGTGCGCCCGCCGTCCCGTGCGCCGCTTCCTGAGGCGGCGTATGCGACGTGCCCGCGGTCGATATGGACCGGCGCGAAGCGATGTTGCGTGAAGCCGGTCACGTGTTCGTGCAATGGGCCATGGCAGCCGCATAAGCTGCCTGCCGGGGCCTGCCGGGGCCTGCCGGCACGAGCACGATTGAATGCCACGCTCGACAGAAGATGAAGACCCAGCGTTGTTTTGACGATTGCATTGCGTGCCGGTGGCGCAATCGTCGGCGCCGGTTTCGACGTCGTTGGTCAGTCCGGTCGCGAGCCGCTTTGTGGAATATGCCCGCTCTGCTGTTGTTGCACGATCTGCCGCCAGCGCTCGAGTGCGCCGGGCAGCGCAGCGGTATCTGCTGGAGGTGTTGCACGTCTGCGCGCCAGGGTCGGGTTCATGTTGATCATCAACGCCTCGACCAGAATCCGATGCTCGTTTTGCGTCAGCTTTCCTTGCTCGTCCAGTTCGCTCAGTTCTTCCTCCCAAGCCTGTGCAACGCGAATGGGCGCTTGGCCGACAAGCTCGGGACGGCTGGCCGCCCAGGCCTCCGCGGCGGCTCGGACTTCCCCGTTCGGCAGGCCCGCATCGGCGCTCCGGAGGGCGGTGCCGGTTCGGGCTGCCCAGGGAGCTACCCCTGTTTGTCCCGCTATGCGGTTCTGCGTCTCGGCAAGCAATGCTTCGATTCGATTCATCCGATCCGACACCAGCCGGCGGGCGGACGGATCTCGCTCCATACCGAGCATCTCGGCGAGATCCTGTATCTGGGCCCGCAATGCACTCATCAGTACGTGGGGTGTCGTGGTGCGTCCACCTGTCCGGATCACGAACCGGCGCTCCCCGGCGGACAGTCTGACGGTAGCCGGATCCGTGCTGGCACGGTAGCCTCTGGCGGCCAAGCCCGCCGCACCATGCTGCTCCAGTTCCTGCTCTTGTACAGGTGCAATCGTTTTTTCGCTGTGCCAGTGATACTCGAGCCGTTCGGCTACGGCATCGCGGACGCTTTGCTCGAGAGACTGATCGCCGATGATACGCATGAAGTTGTCGAAGGCGACGTGATATTCCGGACGCAGCGGCGAGCTGTAATAGCTCCGGCGACGATCGCGCATCGTGATCGGCAAAAACGGAATCGAGACGACGAATGGGATCGATTCCGCTACGTCGCGCGCTTGCCTGGCGTTGTGGTCGCGCTGGTGCTCCGGGTCGTGCTTGCGCAAGCGGGCCTGTTGAACGGAAAGCCACATTCCAAGCGCACGGTGCTGGGAGGCAGGGTCCGGCGAATGCCGAAATTCGCGCTCCAGCGCCTGCTCGAGTTCGGTACGCTGCGCCCGCGTCAGGCTTTTGGCATAGAGGTACTGCGTCGACGCGGACTTCTTGAGCCAGCGTTTTTTCCTGACATCGGCTCCCTCGGCGCTCATGGTCGCGATGGCTTCGCGCACCCATTGCGACTGCTGGACCTGAGGGCCTCCATGCGGCCGAGGCGCCGCGGCTTCGGGGCGAACATCGAGGCCCGCGCGCAGATTCTGGATGTCGACGCGCGGCGCATCGGCGCTCGATGAAGCATCCTGCCGTCGCGACAACGCCTGCAGATGCTCCCCGAGCGAGCGCACAGGCGATGGAAACGGCGTGGCGTCGCGAGTGGGCGAGGGCGAGTCCGCTCCTTGCGTGGCAACATGGGCGGCATTGATCGATGAAGAGGGGATGCGGGCAGGCACTTGTGATTGATTCCGGTGCGGCAGCGGGGACGCTGCGAAGTTTCACGCCACCGCGGCGGCGAAGCGGCGATGTCGAAGGCGGCTCCGAAGAGCCGTCACCGGGGTGCGATTGTCCGCTTTGCCAACAACGCCTCCCGATTGCGTGGCGAAAGATCATCCGCCTCAGCGAAGCAGTGCATGCGCCCCAATGGTTGTTTTTACCGTGCCTTATGGAAAGGGGCGGTAATAAATGTCTTTATTGATGTTTTTCCGTAGGCGAGTTTCATGAGATTTCGAGGCTTTACACTCCGAAAGGATTCATTGGCTCTCAGTTTTGGTATATTGCCGCCATCCCAGTCGACGATGCGGTAAAACGCGCGTTTGCCGTTTACAGCATTCGCCAATTGATTATCCCGCGCACGCACCGGGGACATCATGATCTTTGCATCGAATGAGAATGGCAGCGGCGGCAGTCCCGTCAATGCCGGCGCGCTCAATGGCATCGGCTCGGTGGCCGGCATCGCCAGCCAGATCGGCTCGCTCGCCGGCCTGCCGGGCGCGGGGCTGATCGGCGGCGCGGCACGCGCGGTTCAACTCGCTCAGACAGGTTTGTCTTTATTGGGCAAAACGCCGGAATCGGTAGCCGATGCGATCAATAGCGTATCGGCAAGCGGCGCGGCACAGCTGACGCAAAGCAATCGCTATGTCACGCTCGAATCGCCATTGGGGCAGGACGTTTTGCTCGTGAATGCGGCGATCGTCGACGAATACGTCAGCCAACTGAGTGAAATCCATCTGGATCTGCTTTCTCACCAAAGCGACATCGATCCGGAAAGTCTCGTGGGGCAGCGCGTGAAGCTCGGCCTGCATCCCGAGCGGGCGGGCTTGAGCGAGGCGATGATCGTGGCGCGGCCCGACACGAACACGCGCTACTTCGACGGCTATGTGGCCTCGTTTGCGCGCGTGGGCAGCTCGGGCAAGGTGACACGCTACGAAATGAGCGTGGTGCCGTGGTTCTGGTTTCTCACGCGCTCAACGGATTGCCGGATCTTCCAGAATCAGACGGTGCAGCAGATCCTCTCGACGATATTCGTCGAGCTGGGCTTTCGCGATTACCAGTTCGACGTACGCATGACGCGCAAGCCGATCGAGTACGTCGTGATGTACCAGGAGTCCTACTACAACTTCTGCGCGCGGCTGATGGAGCAGGAGGGTCTTTTCTGGACGTTCCGCTACGAGAAGGACAAGCACGTGCTCGTGGTGGGCGACACGAACGCGACGTTCGTCGAGATGCCGAACCAGAGGAGCATTGCGTACCACGCGGACAGCGCGGCGAGCGAGCACAACGGCATCGCGCGCTGGGACGAGGCGTTCGAGTTTCGCGTCGGCAAGATTGCCTTCCGCGATTTCAACTACAACCGGCCTTCGTCCACGTTGATGTACGTGGAAGCGCCCACGAGCCGGCTCAAGAACAAGAACATCGGCACGACGGAGCGCTACGAATACCACTCGCTGTACGACACGCACGACGACGGCAAGCGCTATGCGCGCTACGCGATGGAAGCCGAGGAGGCGCTGGCGCGGCGCTTCAACGGCAGCGGCTATGCAAGCGCGATGACGACGATCGGGCGCTTCACGCTCGAGAACCATCCGAATACGGCGTACGACGGCAAGCCCTACATCGTGCTGCACGTTCGCCATGAGGCCGTGAACGACTACACGCGGCACGGCGCCGAAACGCCCTATCGGAACACGTTCACCTGCTTGCCGGAGGAGGTGCCGTATCGATCGCCGCGGCGCACGCCGAAGCCGCATATGCAGGGCACGCAGGCCGCGATCGTGGTCGGGCCCAAAGGCGAGGAGATCTACACCGACGGTAGCCGCGTGAAGCTGCATTTCCTGTGGGACCGACGCGGCAAGTATGACGGCACCGATTCGATGTGGATCCGCGTGTCGCAGCCGTGGGCCGGCAGCGGCTGGGGCGGCTCGGCGATTCCGCGCATCGGGCAGGAGGTCATCGTGGCTTACAACGATGGAGACCCCGACAACCCGGTCGTCGTGGGCCGCGTATTCAACGGCGGTGCGGCGAACCCGTATCACGGCACGAGCGGGCAGACGATGGGTATCCGCAGCCAGACGCACAAGGGGCAGGGCTTCAACGAACTGCGGTTCTCGGATGTGGCGGGTGCAGAGGAAATGTTTCTGCATGCGCAGCACGACATGAATACCGTCGTGCAGAACGCGCAGACGACGCAGGTGCTGAAGGGCGACCGCTCGATCGCGGTGGCCAAGGGGCATCACTTCACGAAGGTGTCGACCGGCAATCTGCATGATGCGGTGACGCAGGGCAATACGACTCAGCAGACACCCGCAGGCGTTCACACGATCGAAGCGAAGGAGTTGTGGATCAAGGTGGGCGGGGAAGGCGGGACGTCGATACACATGACGGCCGATGGCATCGAGTTGCGCAAGGGCGCGTCCGTGATCTACCTCGATGACAAGAACATCGTCGTGCAGGCCACGCGTACCGACATCAACCCGGAAAGCTGACGGTCTTCATTTTACTTGCGCTGTTTCCGCTGCCGATATGACAGATACCTCTGCTCGCATTCGCTTCCACGAAGGAAGCATTCCCTTGCCGCCCGGCTATGAAGACCGGACGACGAACCTGTTCGTGCCTCAGGATACGACGACGCATTCGAACCTCAGCGTCGCTCGCGACTGGCTCAAAGACGGTGAATTGCTCGACGCCTATGTCGACCGGCAACTCGCCCTGTTGAAGGCGCGACTGGCGGGACACAAGTTGCTGGACCGGCAGCCGGAGCAATTGGGTGCCGGCGAGGGCGCGTTAAGCGGCGAGCGGATCGATGCGAGCTACCGCAACGGTCAGCGCGCGGTCCATCAGCGGCAAGCGGTATTTCTCGTCGCGCCGCGGCGCGCCTTGATCTTTACCGCATCCAGTCCCGGTGCGTTAGACGACGCGTTCGAGTCGTTCTGGCGCACTTGGCTCGAGGGATACGAAAGCGTGGGCGGTAGCGGCGACGAGGCTGCCGACGCAAGCTGATCGCCAAGCGGAAGGGAACGGATATGTTCGAGGCAGCGCGCGTTACCGATCCGATCGAACACACGAGTGCACTGACCGGTTTCCTGATCGGCGCGGCGCTCGGTATTGCGCTGATCGCTGCGGTTGCATTTGCCACGTTTACGTGCGGGTTCGGTGTGGCATTGCTCGCGGGGCTTGCTGCCGGCGTGGGAGCGAGTGGGCTCCTGAGCTTGGGGGAGTCGATAGGCAAGATGTTCACGTCGACGACCGGCGCGATTATTTCCGGCTCCTCCAACGTATTCATCAACGGAAAGTCCGCAGCCTATGCGACGGCCAGCGGGGTAACCTGCAGCAAGCACAGCCCGCTGCCGCTCGTGGCGCAGGGCTCGTCGGGCGTCTTCATCAATGGTAAGCCCGCGGCCCGCAAAGGCGACAAGATCACGTGTGGCGCCTCGATCGAGGACGGCTCGCACAACACCTTCATCGCGGGCGGCACCTCCACCTACCTGCCTTACGACGACGAAGTGCCGCCCTGGCTGCGTACCGCCGTGGACTGGGCGTTCGCCCTGGCGGGGTTGGTCGGCGGATTGGCGGGGCTCGTGAAAGCGGCCGGCGGGTTGTCGCGCTGCGTGTTGCCTTGCGCAGCCAAGTTTATCGGTGGCTACGTGATTGGCGAGGTGGTCGGACGCTATGTTGCGGGGCCGATCATCAGCCGCGCGATGGGCGGGCTTTTCGGGCACCCCGTGGATGTCACGACGGGCCGCAAGATCCTGCTCGCCGACGACGAGACCGATTTCGTGGTGCCGAGCCCGTTACCGGTTGTCTGCTCGCGCTTTTACGCGAGCAACCTGACGGCCGAAGGCACGCTGGGCCGAGGGTGGGTGCTGCCGTGGGAATTGCGTTTGCAGCCGCGCGACGGCCGGCTTTGGTACACCGATGCACAGGGGCGCGAAAGTGGATTTCCGCTGATCGAGCGAGGCCATACCGCTTTTAGCGAGGCTGATCAACGTTACCTCACGTGCACGCCGGATGGGCGCTACATCCTCTACGATCTCGGCGAGACCTATTACGACTTCGGACGTGTGGACCGCACGTCGGATCGAATTGCGTGGGTGCGCCGTATCGAAGACCAAGCGGGGCAGTGGCAACAATTCGAGCGTGACAGCCAGGGGCGCGTGCGTACGATTCTGACGAGCGGCGGCGTGCAGTTGGCGCTTGATTACGAAGCCGGGCACGGCCGGCTTGCGTCGATCGCTTGGATCGGCGAACGAGATCGTGTTTCACTGGTGTCGTATGGGTATGACGAGCACGGACAACTGGCTTCGGTGACCGATGCCAACGGTGCGACCGTTCGCGCTTTCTCGTACGAGAGCGGGCTGATGACGAGCCACGTCAATGCGCTCGGCTTCACGTGCCGATACGAGTGGGCCGAAGTCGACGGGCAACCGCGCGTGGTGGCCACGTCGACGAGCGAGGGCGAACGCTGGCGTTTCGGCTACGACACGGGTAACCGCGAGAGCTGGATCGAGCACGACGACGGCCGCCGGGCGCGGTGGCATTACGACGAGCAGTTTCAGATCGTGGAGTGCATCGATCTCGATGGTGGGCGATACGTCATCGAGAACAACGAGGCCGGCATGCCCACGGCGTTCCATTTGCCGGGCGGGCGCGAGGTCAAGCTCGTGTACGACGAAGCGGGCCGCATCGTGGAAGAGACGGACCCGCTCGGTCGTACCACGCGTACGCGATACGACGGCAACAGCATGCGTCCGACGGAGATCGAATTGCCCGACGGCAGCCGCTGGCACGCCGAATACGACCGGCAGGGGCGCCTGCTGCGCACGCGCGATCCGCTCGGCCGCGAAACGCGCTACGAATACCCCGAGGCGTTGACGGCTCTGCCGGTTGCGCAAATCGACGCGCGTGGAGGGCGCAAGACACTGCAATGGAATGCGCTGGGGCAATTGACGGCCTATACCGATTGCTCGGGTAAAACGTCGCGCTACGAATATGATTCGTATGGCCGGCTTGTGGCATTTCTCAATCCGCAGGGAGAGCGTACGGGGTTCGAGCGCCGGCTGACCGGAGAACCGGTGCGCATTGCGTTGCCGGATGGCAGCGAAGAGGCCTTCGAATATGACGCAGCGGGGCTGCCTGTTCGACATGTGGATATGGGCGGACGGATACGTCGATGGCTGCGTGACCAGAGCGGGCGGGTGCTCGAGGCGATCGACGCGGCGGAAAGGACGCTGCATTATCGCTACGACCCGGAGGGGCGGCTCAGCGAGTTGGCCAACGACGCTGGCGGGCGCTACGGGTTCGACTACGACGCAGGTGGGCGTATCAGCCGCGAGACGCGTCCTGATGGCATCGTACGGCGGTTCGCGTATGGCGAGGCGGGCGAACTGCTTGCCATCGAGACGGTAGGGGTGTGGGACAGGCGGGCCGCCGCGAATGCGACGAGCCGGGCCAAGCCGCAGGCTGAGGTGCCGGTCCGCATGACGCGTTTCGAGCGCGACAAGACGGGGCGTTTGCTGGCGCAGCATACCGATACGGAAGTTACCGCGTATGAGTACGATGCGGGCGACCGGCTGTTGGCGGCCGAGCGTGTGCCGACGGACAAGGGCACGTCGCTCGGGATTGCGGCTCAGGAAGTACGGTTCGAATACGACAAGGCAGGGCGCCTGGTTGCCGAGCACGGCGTGAACGGGACGGTTCGCTATACGCTCGATGAACTGGACAACATTGCCACGCTTGCGTTGCCGCATGGCGAGCCGATCGACATGTTGCGGTATGGCTCGGGCCACGTGCATCAGATTCGGGTGGGCGAGCACGTCGTGAGCGATTTCGAGCGCGATGATTTGCACCGCGAGGTGATGCGTACACAGGGGCGGCTGACGTTGCGCATGGGGTACGACGTGCTGGGGCGCCGGCAATGGCAGTCTTCGGCGGCGGCTGGAGAAGCGCTCGGGCCTGCGCAGGGGCGGTTCTGGCGCAGCTATCGCTACGATCGGGCGGGCGAACTGGCGGAGCAAACCGACAGCATCCGGGGCACGACGCGGTACCGGTACGACGCCGTGGGGCAATTGCTGCGGCAGGTGCGGGTGAGCGAGCGGAACGTGGAGGGCAGCGTTGAGGAGTTCGCCTGGGACGCCGCGGGTAATCTGCTGGACGAAGTGCAGCGCAAGAGCCGGGGCGCGGTGGAGGGCAATCGTCTTTTGATGTGGCAAGACCTGCGGTTCGAATACGATGCGTGGGGGAATCTGTCGGTCAAGCGCAAGGGTGCGAATCAGGTCCAGCGGTTCACGTACGATGGGCAGGACCGGTTGATTGCGGTGCGGACGGAAACGCCGCGCGGGGTCACGGAAGCGCGATTCGAGTACGACCCGCTTGGACGGCGTACGGCGAAGACGGAGATGGAGCGGGATTGGCATGGGCATACGCATGCGCCGGTGAACAAGCGGTTCGTATGGCAGGGGTTGCGTCTGGCGCAGGAGGTGCGGGAGACGGGGGCGAGCAGCTACATCTATAGTCCGGAGGCGGACTACCTGCCGATCGCGAGAGTGGATGCGGCGATTGCCGAGGGGATGGCGGCTGCGGCGATCGAGAAGGCGAAGCGCACGGCGCGTGTGTACCATTTCCAGACGGATCTCGTGGGTGCGCCGCTGGAGGTGACGGACGAAGCGGGAGAGCTTGCGTGGGCGGGGCGGTACGCGGCGTGGGGGAAGGTCGACCGGGGCGAGGACCGGCTGTATATGCCGAAGATCGAGCAGCCGCTGCGGTATGCCGGGCAGTATGCCGATGATAGTACCGGGCTGCATTACAACACGTTTCGGTATTACGATCCGGATGTGGGGCGGTTTATCAATCAGGATCCGATTGGGTTGATGGGCGGGCTGAATCTCTATCGTTATGCACCTAGTCCTCTCAACTGGACCGATCCGCTCGGGTGGATGCCGCTGTCTAACCCCGTATTGCAAGGCCATCACATGGTCCCGTGGCAGATGGCGTCTCACTTCGGTATCGCACCATTCAATTCGCAAACGGGTGTCCCAGCGATGTATTGGAACGACGCTCAATGGAGCGGTGTGGAGCACAGTGCGATGCACGGCTACAACAATCTCGGGGTGGATACAAAACCTCTGGTGAAGCCTAGTCAGCTTGGAAAGACAAATCTTAACTCTCAGAGTTGGATGGAGAGTCTAGAAAAACACTATTCAAATCCGGATCTCAAGAATATTCGAGGTGATTTGCATATTATTAATGAGGATGGAACAAAGGGGCGCCTTCTGGCGAAGAACGTCTCTCCGGCCGAAGCTTGGGAGCAAACGAAGAAATGGGGTAATGCAAAAAAGGGTGGATGTTAGATGAGTCAACAAGTATTCGAGGTGCTGCGGAACACGCTTCCATTGATCGACGCGAATCTGTCGATCGATGGTCAACATGGGCTGGAACTCATTCCGGTTTTTAGGTCAGTTTTAGGTAATCAACACGGCGGCCGTACGGTCGTTGTGGCTGAGCGCGTCTCGGATTTAAGTGAGAGTAGCGTTAATAATTACCGACTCGAACGTTCTAGTCACGAAAAATTTAACTTAAGCCTTAGTGGGACAGAAAAGGTCGTGATCGATCATCTGAAGGTCGACTTGGGTTTTCTTCGAGGAGGGGCTGCAGATTTTGAGTTGAACGTTATTTCGTTTATTAATGTTCCACTGATCGGGGAAGGTCGGGGTCTCACGGCCGAGCAAAAGGCTCTCGTTAGACAATCGAATTTGATGATTGTTTATTTGATTTTTTGCGAGAATAGAGGTACTTGTCTGCTTCCGGCGAAAAATGCGTATATATGCGAAAGCTATAATCATTTCGGATTTGTGTTGGCTGATGAGGGATTATTTAATGGGTTTATAATTGAGAGGCTGGGTGCGGGGCAGCATAATTTAGTGGATGTCTTTACATCCACGGAGATTGCGAACGAAATGTTCAATGATGGTTTGATGGCCCTTTGTTGGGGTATTACACCGTGGGTTTATATGATAACTTCTCATGAGGGGGGCTTGCCACTTTTTTTCCCGATGGAGGTTAGCCCAATATGTAGTGGTGACTATATATTTTCCGGGGTTGTTGGTGAGGTGTCGGTGATACCAGGGACGGCATTGATTAATTGGGATACGGAAAATATAGGGTGCTGGCCGCGGCTGCAACTCGTTGGAGAGGGGAATGCCATTCAGCTCGATCTGTATGTGGTAAGAACAGTTGATGAGAATAGTGGTGATTTCGTCCCTGTTCCGTTTTTTAACTTCAGGAGAAAATTTAAATCGATCGATGAATCGAAGCCAATTTTGAGCTGCGATATTTTTGATGGAAATTGATGCCAGTCACGATGGCTTATCTTGGTGTAGTGTGTTGACCGTATCCATGTGCCCTTGCTATCCGCCGTCAGTCAACAGGATAGATGAGGTTTCCTTGCAACAGGTGTCGTACTGTGACGTGGATGCGGGCGATTAACAGAATTCGATTGCATTGCCGATGAGGGCAACCCGTACGAATACGTGTTGTGTCCGACTACGTGGATTGATCCATCAGGCTGAGCTTGTGGGACCACGAAGTATAGACATACTGGAAAAACGAAGCACGCACAAATGCGTATTTCTAATCGACCAATAACCTACAAGGAATGGCTAATGGTCAGGGGCCGTACATGCAGGCCGAGGTGTTGAGGAATGTGCGCCGCGGCGTTAAGAATATGTCAATAGAATAGCGTCGAGAAAATATCCATCAACGAATGGGCGGTGCTGGTGTGCGCAATTCCGGTAATCTCACAGCGTTGATACCTTGGCGGTATGAGATAGTTGCTCTATTTTGAAATGTAGGTGAAATTTTGCTTGATATCATGAAAGGTGTTGATTGATGGTGGATAATATTGAATATATTGAGGAATTTTTCGCTCGCCGAAGTATTTTGATATGACTTCGGACATGATTCAGTGTGCGAAAAGGCGTTTGTGTGACGATCTCTATGATGCTGAGTTGGTTTATTGTCAAAAGACTCTCGACGCAGCGGGCCTAAGCTTGGGTGATGTGGAGATTGTTATTGATGACGATTCGGATCGACTTCTGAGATTTGGTGAGGCTCTGGTAAGAGCGGAAAAGGCGATTGATGTCGGTCAAGATTTTGATGTGCTGGAGGAGCCGAGTAATGAAGCGTATGTGAGACATAGTCTAATGTTTCTTTTAACGTGCTCCATCGCCTATATTTTGCTACGTGATGATAGGGCTGGTTTTGTTAGATATTTGGAAAAATGCGACAACCGAAAGCGGATAAATATCAAAGGGTAGTTGGGGCGATATTCGATAGCATCTGATTGAACCTCGAGGCTGCCAATAGGTGCTAATCCAACGTCCTTGCTGATGCACGGACGGCGCTAACGCGGCCTTTCGTGCATTCAAGCGGCGATGCTGAACTTACCATATTCGACACAATACCGACGCGCACACCGGGGCGACCTAGGTACCGTCGATCCACCGTCCGAGGCGCAGCCAGACGCAAGAATGCAAGGCCGAGCGCGCGCCGGCCGACAAGGGCACGGTGCTCGGGATCGCCGCTCAGCAAGCGCGCTCGGCTACGACAAGGCGGGGCGTCTGACATTGCGCTTGTCACCTTCCGGCATAAAGGAGCCGGGTATTTCCGGCATATAGGCGCCAGCAGAAGTGGGCAGAATCGAGCATCTTTATGGTTCAAGAATGTGCCGTTTATCCAGCGTTTGCAAGGTTCAAGTGATGCTCCGGCAGGTGCCTTGGGCTGCGGTATGAGTGTCCGTCGAGCACGAGGCAGTAGGCGTTGTGGCGCAAGCGGTCGAGCGTAGCGGAGGCCAGCAAGCGATTGGCCGGGAACGCCTGGTCCCATTCTTGATGGATATCGTGATGAAGGTGGCAAAAATTAGAGTTGATACGGATTTCGAGGGTGATGGTCTTTATGGTGTTGCATTGTGGGTTGGTCAAGATCTGCCTCGGTATGTATCCATATCCCGGGATAGCGTAGAGGGGTTGGGCTTAATCTATTTTGAGGTGCAAGATAAAGATCTGTGGAATTAAAGTCGCAGCGTCGATGTATTCGATTGACGAGCATGGTTTGGTTATTAAGTTTCCTGAAGAAGTGTCTGAGAGATTTCATTGAGATGGTGGCCGGGAGGTTGTCATAGAAAACGGGGGAGACGACTGCTTTTCTATCCGCGAAACTCTTGGAGAGATATTTTTGTTGAGCTAACGCTACGACTGATGCGGGTGAGATGACTGATCGCAAGTTGAAGAAATTAATTGTATTAAATCACGTCTCAGAAGCTCCGCATAAGCGTGCGAGGAGCTGAGCATCTCTCCTAAGGAGACTGTCGTATATTAAAGGCTGGGTCGTACGCTGACGCGCGGGGCGCTACGACCGTTGAACGCGCTACGATCCCCGGACGGGGGAGAGCCATTCAGATACAGCGGAACGTGGAGGGCGGTCGTTCTTTTTTGCCGGACGCGAGAGCAGAGCGCGAGGTTGAAATGAGATCGCGGCTCGAGACAAAACAGGGACAAAACAATCGCACCCCAAGCAGTGTATCATGTCAATACAAACGTCAATACAAGAGAGCGACGGGTGATCTGTGTACTTTGAATGGGACGAAGAGAAGAATCGCGCCAACATCCGTAAGCACGGAATCGACTTTAACGATGCAATCGACGTGTTCAACCATCCAGTGCTCACGGCACTGGACAGCCGGGAGGACTACGGAGAGGAGCGCTGGATCGCACTGGGTTGGATGAGAGTGACGATGGCCGTGGTGATCTATGTGGAGCGTAGCGGGCCGGCGATTCGGGTGATCTCCGCTCGCCGCGCGACCAAACATGAGGCGAAACGATATGAGCAAAGCGTCAAAGACTGACTGGAAACGTCTCGAAAAGCTCAAGGATGACCAGATCGACACGAGCGACATCCCTGAATTGGACGACGAGTTCTTCGCACGCGCGGAACTGCACGTGCCCCCGAAGCAGGCGGTGACGATGCGGCTGGACGTGGACGTCCTGAACTGGTTCAAAGAGCAGGGCCAGGGATACCAGACGCGCATCAACAAGCTGCTGCGCGCCTACATGCTTGCGCATCAGCGCCGGCATTCGTAATCGCCCCGACTCGATCATCCCCGCGCCGCAGCCACAACCTGCGACGCCAATGCATGATGTTGCCCACGCCGCGAGCGGATCGCATGGATTTCCTCCACCACGCCTTCCGCGCGCCCGAGCCAGCGCAGGCCCCGTAGCAGCGAAACATGCTCGGCCCCCAGTTCGGCAAGCGGAAACACGCCGAGCCCGCGGGCGGCGAACACGGCCATTAACGCGCTGTCCTCGAATTCCCCGGCAACGCGCGGCCGGACCCTCGCCACTTCGAACCACCTGTCGATCCGCGCCCGCAGCGCACCGTGCGCAGTGGGCAACAGCACGGGCACTTCGGCAAGGCAGTCCGGAAAACGCATGCGCGCGAGCTTCGTGACCAGTGCCGCTGGCCCGTACCAGTCCACCGGCGAGCCGACGAGCCGCTCGCTGATTACGCGCAAGTCCGCATCATGAGGCGCGGGCCGGCAGGCGAGCACCAGGTCGAGCCGGTGCAGCGCGAGTTCCGACAACAACTCGCCGTGTTCGCCTTCGTGGCAGAGCAGCCGCAGCGAGGGCGTATCGAGCACCGGTGCAAGCAGCGCGTGGGCAGCCAGTTTCGAAATACCGTCCGAGAGCCCAATCGCAAGGCGCGTCGCGTGTTCGCCTTCGGCGTTGCGTACTTCCTCGAGCAAAGCTTCGCCGAGATGAAAGATCTGCTCGGCGTGACTGAACGCGGTTTCGCCCGCTTCCGTCATCGCCACGCCACGGCCGGCCGGTTTCAGCAACTGGCGCCCGATGGTCCGCTCCAGTTCGCGCACTTGCGCGCTGATGGTCTGAACCGCCATGTCCAGCCGGTCCGCGGCGCGCGCAAAGCCGCCTTCCTTCACGACCATCCAGAAATAGTAGAGGTGGCGATAGTTGAGCATGCCGTTCGTCCTGACTTCGGAAAAACCGATCAATCGCTTCGATTATCACTGATTTTTCCGAATCGCAGATTCAGCGAACATGACCGAATCAATCGGACATCGCCGGGCTGACGCCAGCCCCCCCAATCATGGACTATCTGCTCGCTCTCGCTACCGATCCCGCTGCCTGGGCCGCCCTCGTTACGCTCGTTGTCATGGAGATCGTGCTTGGAATCGATAATCTGATGTTCATCGCGATCTTGAGCAAGAAACTGCCCGAGGCGCAGCGCGCGCGTACGCAACGCATCGGTATTCTGCTGGCGCTCGTGCTGCGCCTTGGCTTGCTTGGCACGATCGCATGGATCACGCAACTCACACAGCCCGTCTTCTCTCTCTTCGGTCAGAACTTTTCGTGGCGCGATCTGATTCTGATCGGCGGCGGCCTGTTCCTCGTCTGGAAGGCGACGCGCGAGATCCATCACCATGTCTCGCCGGAAGGCGCAACGTCCGGAGCGGCGGGCACGGCCGCACAGCTGACGGCGTGGGCGGCGATTGGCCAGATATTGATGCTCGACCTCGTGTTCTCGGTCGACAGCATCATCACCGCGGTCGGTATGACTGAGCACATGCCCATCATGGTGATCGCCGTGATTGCCGCCGTGACGGCGATGCTGTTCGCCGCCAAGCCGCTCACGCGCTTCATCGACGGCAACCCCACCATCGTCATGCTCGCGCTCAGTTTCCTGCTGGTCATCGGCATGACGTTGATCGCGGATGGCTTCGGCACGCATGTGCCCAAGGGCTACATCTATGCGGCGATGGCATTCTCCGCGTTCGTCGAAGGCATGAACATGCTGGCGCGTCGAGCCTGGTCGAAGCACGGCAGTCGGTCTGAAAGACAAAGTTCGTAAAAACCGAACCAAGCCTTCGTGAATTGCAGGTTTTTCAGGTTGCGGCGGCCCGGTAGTCTGACTGCACGATCCACGGTATTGATAGGAGGCAGCGAAATGAAGTGTCCCGTTTGCAAGACGTCCGATCTGTTGATGGCCGAGCGCCGTTCGATCGAAATCGACTATTGCCCGACGTGCCGCGGCATTTGGCTCGATCGCGGCGAGCTGGACAAGCTGATAGCACTCGAGGACGATGCGCCGGACGCATCCGTGGCGCGGCACTCCCGCGACGACGATTACCGCCGTCGCGACGAACGCCGCTATGACCACGGGCGCAAGCACGACGACGACTATCGTTCAGGGAACTACGGGCACCGCAGGAAGCGTTCGCTGTTCGATATGTTCGACTTCGATTGACGGTGCAAAAGGCCCGTCATCAAGCGGGCCGACGATGTATCGGGAAGGCGCGGGCCGAAACGGCGGCAGCGAGGCGGCAACTGCTTACCGCCACGTCATGCCGTCGCACAATACATCCGTGCGCGTCTCTTCCGGAATCGGTACATCGGCCAGCGCGGCGGCTTCGCGATAAAGCGCCGTCTGGTTGATGGCGGCGGCCACGGCCGCGTCCTGCTCGGCCGTGGTGGGCTCGCCCTTGAGCAAACCCCAGCGCCGGTATTGCGCAATAAACCACCGCCCATCGGAAATGCGCGGATAGTTGACGGCGCCGCCCTCGAAGAACGCGACGGGCAGGGGAGGCTTGCCGAAGCGGCGGCCTCCTTCGCGCCCCACAAGCCGAGGTACGATGAGTTCGCGCGGCACGTCGAGCGCGTCGGCTTCGGCAAGCCACGGTGCAATTTCTTCTCGATGCGACGGCGTGTCCACCCATCGGCACGCTTCCAGCATCGTGCGAATCAGCGCGCGCGCCGTGGCCGGATAGCGCGAGACGAAGTCGCGCCGGCAGGCCAGCACCTTTTCCGGGTGCCCAGGCCAGATCTCGCTCGTCGCGGCAACGGTTTCGCCCGCGCCGCTCGCTTCGGCCAGCGCATGCCAGGGTTCGCCCGCGCAGAAACCGTCGAGCGTCTGGCGCGCCAGCGCATCGACCATCCGCGGCGGCGGAATCACCACGCTCTCGATGTCCTTGAGCGGATGCACGCCCTGGGCCGCGAGCCAATAGTAGAGCCACATCGCATGCGTGCCGGTGGGAAACGTCTGCGCAAAGACGGGCGTGCGTCCGAGCTTGGCGAGCGCGGCTTTCAGATCGCCGCCGGTCATGTCGAGCGCCCGGGCAAGCGGGGTCGAGAGCGTAATGGCCTGGCCGTTCCGGTTGAGCACCATCAGCACGGCCATGTCGGCCTGCGGCCCGCCGATGCCGAGCTGCACGCCATAGACGAGCCCGTAAAGCGCGTGGGCTGCATCGAGTTCGCCCGATAGCAACTTGTCGCGTACGGCGGCCCAGGAGGGTTGCCGGCATAGTTCGAGCGTGAGCCCGTGCCGGTGCCCGAATTCGAGTACTTTGGCAGCCATGAGCGGCGCGGCGTCGGAAAGGGCGACGAACCCGAGCCGAAGGTGCGTCTTTTCGAGCACGGGCGACGGCTCGGCGTGGGCAAGCGTATCGGTATCCATCTCTACCTCGATGAGTCGGCCGCCTCGACGAGCCGGCGGGCGATCTCGGCGAGCCGTACGCCCGCGTCCATCGCGCGTTTGCGCAGCGTGGCGTAGGCGTCGTGCTCGGACATCTTGCCGCGCTCCATCAGAAGCCGTTTGGCGCGGTCGATCGTCTTGCGCTCGGCAAGCTCGCCTTCCACCTTCGCCAGGCGCTGCCGCAGCTTTTCCTCGTGCGCGAAGCGCGCGAGCGCCACTTCGAGAATCGGCGCCAGCCGCTCGGGCGCCAGCCCTTCTGCCAAATAGGCGGTCACGCCCGCATCCACGGCCTCGCGGATCAACTGCTGATTCGCGTCGTGGCTGAACATCAGCACGGGCCGCGGGGCGGCTTCGTTCATGACGGCCAGGTTTTCGAGCGTGTCGCGCGAAGGCGATTCCGTATCGATGATGATGACGTCGGGCCGCTCGCGCTCGACTACTTTCGGCAAGGCCTGGGGCGTAGCCGCCTCGGCAAGCATTTCATAGCCGAGGCGTGCGAGGGCCTCGCGCATTTCGCCGATGGGTTTCTCGGTATCGGTGACGAGCAGGATGCGCAGCATCGATAAGCTCATGCAACAGCTGTGGCGTTCATCAGTCTCTTGATTTCAGGGACACAGGAGCCGCAGACAGTACCGCACCCGAGCGTCGATTTCAAATCGTCGAGACTCGCCTGTGCCGCGACGGCCTCTTCGATCTGCGTTTGCGTGACCTGCTTGCAGTTGCAGACGATGCGCGCCCGGGGCGCAAGCGCGCGCAGCGCGTCCTCGCCGCCCGGCAGAAAAATCGTATGGCGCGGGCCCGGCCACGCGGTGCCCGAGCGGATCTGCTCGATCATCGCGCGCGCGCCGCTCGTCTCGCCCGTCAGCAAAAAACCGTCGATCACGTTGCCGTCGCTCCAGGCGACACGCTGCTCGCGGCCGCGGCGCGGGTCGCGGTATTCGAGCAGATCGTCGCCACGTGGCAATCCTAGCGCATCGTGCAGCTTTTCGACCCATTCGGGATGGGCGATGCCGTCCGCCGCCGAAACGACGAGCAGGCCTTCGTCCTCGATGCGTACCGACGCGTAGCGGCGTTCGGCCAGCAGCGGCTGGACGGCCGCGCGCAACTGCTGCGTGTCGCCGCGTTTGGCGGCCACTACGCGCCACGGCA
The DNA here is from genome assembly GCF_034424545.1 of Trinickia caryophylli. NCBI lineage: Bacteria > Pseudomonadati > Pseudomonadota > Betaproteobacteria > Burkholderiales > Burkholderiaceae > Trinickia > Trinickia caryophylli. Next base: position 196,323 of record NZ_CP139971.1, read on the forward strand.
GGTCCGGTACCTCGATGCGCACGGCGGCATGTTTGAGCTCCGGCTGCCCGGAATACGGATCGACCGCGCCGATCGTCGCTTCGTTTACGCCCCCGCTGTTGAGGTACTGGCCGCTCCAGTGCATCGCGGCGAAAAGCGTGCCGGAACGGACGTCGTCCGACACTTCGAGCGGCAGCACGACCTTGCCGCGCCGGCTTGCCACGCTCACGAGGTCGCCTTCCTTCAAGCCGCGCCGGGTGGCATCGCCGCGATGCATGACGACGGTCGCTTCGGGCGCATGCGCGAAGAGTGCATCGGCGCGGCCCGTACGGCTCATGCCGTGCCACTGGTCGCGCAGCCGGCCCGTGACGAGCCGGAACGGATAACGCGCATCGGCCGATTCGGCCACGGGCAGATAGGGCGTCAGCTGAAATTGCGCGCGGCCGTCGGCCGTCGCGAAACGGCCGTCGGTGTACCGGCGCGCCAGCCCGCTCGGTGCATGCGCCACGTACGGCCATTGCCGAGGGCCTTGCTCTTCCAGCACCGCGTACGAAAGTCCACCGATGTCGAGATCGCGGCCGACCGTCAGCGTGCGATGTTCGTCGAAGATCTCGGCTGGCGAGCCATACGGAAAAAGGCCAGGGGCCGTATCGCCGCGGCTCGCTTCGTCTTGCGCGAGCCGGCGCTCGAGCCGCCGCGCGACTTCGGCAACGATCCACCAGTCGGGCCGCGCTTCGCCGGGCGCGTCGATGGCGGGCCGCACGCGCGAGATCCGGCGCTCCGAATTGGTCACGGTGCCCGATTTCTCGCCCCAGGTGGACGCGGGCAGCAGTACGTCGGCGTAGGGCACCGTATCGGTCTGCGTGAACGCTTCCTGCACGACGACGAACTCCGCCGTCTTCAACGCCTTGCGCACGCGTGCGATATCGGGCATCGAATGAACCGGGTTCGTGCAGGCGATCCATACGGCCTTGATCCGGCCGTCGGCGATCGCATCGAACATCTCGACGGCGGGCATCCCCGGCCGATCGGACAGGCCTTGCACGCCCCACAGCGCCTCGACTTCGGCGCGGTGCGCAGCATTGCCGATGTCGCGGTGCGCGGCGAGCATCGTGGCCATGCCGCCCACCTCGCGCCCGCCCATTGCGTTGGGCTGGCCCGTGAGCGAGAACGGTCCCGCGCCGGGCCGGCCGATCTGCCGCGTGGCGAGATGCAGATTGATCAGCGAGAGGTTCTTGTCCGTGCCATGGCTCGACTGATTGAGCCCCATGCAATAGAGCGACAGCGTGGCCGGGCTCGCCGCGAACCATTCGGCGGCCCGAATCAGGTCTTGCTCGGCAATGCCGCAAATGCCGGCTGCCACGCGCGGCGAATACTCGCGCACGAGCGCCTTCAGTTCAGCGAAGCCGTGCGTGTGCGCGTCGATGAAATGCCGGTCGAGCATCCCCTCCCAGATGAGGTGATGGAGCATGCCGTTGAAGAGCGCCACGTCGGTGCCCGGCTGAATCGCGAGATGCAGGTCGGCAAGCGCTGCCACGTCGGTGCGGCGCGGATCGACGACGATCCACCGAATGGACGGGTTCTTCGCTTTGGCATCTTCGAGCCGGCGAAACAGCACGGGGTGCGCATAGGGCATGTTGCTGCCCGCGAAGAGCACCGTCTGCGCCAGTTCGAGGTCTTCGTAGCAGGTCGGGGGGCCGTCCGCACCGAACGCCTTTTTATAGGCCGTGACGGCACTCGACATGCAAAGCCGCGAGTTCGTGTCGATGTTGTTCGTGCGCACGAGCCCCTTGGCCAGCTTGTTGAAGACGTAGTAGTCCTCGGTCAGCAGTTGCCCGGAGATGTAAAAGGCGACGGCGTCCGGCCCGTGGCGCTCGATGATGTCGGCGAAGCGTTCGGCCACGTGGTCGAGCGCGCTCGACCAGTCCACGGGCTCGCGTGCCGCGTCGCGCTGTGTGCGCAGCTCGGGCTGCAGCGCGCGGCCCGCCGTCGTGGCCGCCGTGAGCGGCAACGTGCGGCCTTTCGTGCAGAGCCGACCGAAATTGGCGGGATGGTCAGGATCGCCGGCAATGCCGGTGATGCGGCCATCCTCCGCCTCGATCAGCACACCGCAGCCTACGCCGCAGTAGCAACAGGTCGAGCGCGTGACGGTTTTCATGCGTTTATCGCCTCCGTCAGGCGAGGCAGAGGTACACGGCGTCGCCGTCGACTTTCACGGGGAAGCGCCGGGCGCAGCCTTCGTCGGGTGCGCGCGCTTCGCCCGTGGCGAGCTCGATGTTCCAGCTGTGCAGTGGGCACGTCACGGCCTTGCCATGCACGATGCCCTGCGAAAGCGCACCGCCCTTGTGCGGACAGTGATCGAGCAGCGCGAACACTTCGTCGTCGGAGGTCCTGAATATCGCGATGTCCCCATCGGCGCGCTTCAGAACACGGCTGCCGAGCCGCGGAATGTCCGACACCTGGCAGACGTGAGTCCAGTTGGGGAGAGTCGAGCGATCCATCATGCAATCCTTATTCGATAACCGTGAGCGGAATGTATTCGCGTTGCTGCGTGCCTTCGATGCGCGCGTGCCACGGATCGGGCAGGCCGTCGAGCGAGTACAGCAGCCGCTCGTAGAGCGCCTTGCGGTTCGCCGCATCTTCGACGATCTTGCGCTTCACGTAGTCGAGCCCCACGCGTGCGAGATAGTGAACGGTGCGATCGAGGTAATGCGCTTCTTCTCGATAGAGCTGCAGGAAGGCGCCTGTATATTCCTTCACCTCTTCCGGCGTCTTCACCTTGGCGAGGAACTGCGCGACCTCGGTCTTGATGCCGCCGTTACCGCCGACGTAAAGCTCCCAGCCGCTATCCACGGCGATGACGCCGACGTCCTTGATGCCGGCTTCGGCGCAGTTGCGCGGGCAGCCCGAGACGGCCAGCTTCACTTTGTGGGGCGACCACATATTCGCGAGCATCGTCTCGAGATCGATGCCCATCTGCGTGCTGTTTTGCGTGCCGAAGCGGCAGAATTCGCTGCCCACGCACGTCTTCACCGTGCGGATCGATTTGCCGTAGGCATGCCCCGACTGCATGCCGAGGTCCTTCCAGACGTTGACGAGATCTTCCTTCTTCACGCCGAGCAAGTCGATACGCTGGCCGCCCGTGACCTTCACCATCGGGATGTTGTATTTGTCGGCCACGTCGGCGATGCGGCGCAGCTCGTCGGGCGTCGTCACGCCGCCTTTCATCTGCGGCACGACCGAGAAGGTATTGTCCTTCTGGATGTTGGCGTGCACGCGCTCGTTGACGAAGCGGCTTTGCGGATCGTCGGCGGCTTCGTGCGGCCAGGTGGAGATCAAGTAATAGTTGATCGCCGGGCGGCACGTGGCGCAGCCATTCGGCGTACGCCATTCGAGGAAATCGTAGACGGCCTGATGCGTCAGCAGCTTTTGCTCGCGGATGGCCTTGCGCAGTTCGTCGTGCGTGCGCTCCGTGCAGGCGCACACGGCCTTCGTCTTCGGCGTTTCCTGGAAGCTCGTGCCGACCGTGCTCATGAGGATCTGTTCGACGAGGCCCGAGCACGAGCCGCAGGAACTCGCGGCCTTCGTGTGTTTTTTCACGTCGTCTAGCGTGAAAAGACCCTTCTCGGTGATCGCCTTGACGATCGTGCCCTTGCATACGCCGTTGCAGCCGCACACTTCGTCGCTGTCGGCCATGGACGCGGCGCGGTTGTGGCCTTGCACGCCGCTGTCGCCGATGCTCGATTCGCCGAACATGAGCCGGTCGCGCAGCTCGCCGAGCTTGCGCCCCTCGCGCAGCAGCTTGAAGTACCAGGCGCCGTCGCTCGTATCGCCATACAGGCATGCGCCCACGAGGCGGTCGTCCTCGATCACGAGCTTCTTGTAGACGCCGCCGGCCGGATCCGACATGACGATCTGCTCGGTGTTCTCGCCGCCGACGAAGTCCCCAGCCGAGAAGAGGTCGATACCCGTGACCTTGAGCTTCGTCGAAAGCACCGAGCCCTTGTACGTGCCGATGCCCATCAGCGCGAGGTGGTTCGCGCAGACCTTCGCCTGTTCGAAGAGCGGTGCGACGAGACCATAGGCAATGCCGCGGTGGCTCACGCATTCGCCCACGGCATAGATGCGCGGATCGTACGTCTGCAGTGTGTCGTTGACCACGATGCCGCGATTGCAATAGAGCCCGGCCTGTTCGGCGAGTGTCGTGTTCGGCCGAATGCCGGCCGCCATGACCACGAGATCGGCCGCGACTTCGTCGCCGTCCTTGAAGCGAACCGCCGTGACTTCGCCGGCTTCGTTGCCGACGATCTCGGTCGTCGCCTTGGACAGCAGGAAGTTGAGCCCGCGCGCTTCGAGCGAGCGCTGCAGCAGCTTGCCGGCGCTCGTGTCGAGCTGGCGTTCGAGCAACGTCGCGGCGAGGTGCACGACCGTCACTTCCATGCCGCGCAGCTTCAGGCCGTTTGCCGCCTCGAGCCCGAGCAGGCCGCCGCCGATCACGACGGCATGACGCTTCACGTTCGCGGCGTCGATCATCGCCTGCGTGTCGTGGATGTCGCGATAGGTGATGACGCCCTTGAGCTGTGCACCCGGCACGGGCAGGATGAACGGCTGCGAGCCCGTGGCGATCAGCAGGCGGTCGTAGGGTGCTTCCGTGCCGTCTTCGGCCACGACGCAGCGGCGCTTGCGGTCGATGCGCGCGATGGCCTTGCCGAGATGCAGATTGATGCCGTTCTGAGCATACCAATCGAGCGGATTGAGCACGATGTCGTCGAACGTCTGCTCGCCCGCGAGCACCGGCGAAAGCAGAATCCGGTTGTAGTTCGGATGCGGCTCGGCGCCGAACACGGTGATGTCGTAGTGATCAGGCGCCAGCGCGAGCAGCTCCTCGATCGTGCGGATACCGGCCATCCCGTTGCCGATCACGACGAGTCGTGGCTTCATCATCGTTGTTGCTCCTTCAAGCGTGGGGCGTCGCAGCGTCGTTGCTCGACTGAATAATCGGAGTCGCATGCGCAAAACGAAACGGCGTCCGCTCGTGCCGGTACACGAGGGGACGCCGTTGTCCTCGAAACGAACGCGATGAAGCATCGATGCCGCACCGCGTTTTGAATTGCATGCATCCCGACACCGTTGCCGGGTACGCGGGCGTTAATGCAAAGGGCGTGCCAACGAGCCGGAACGGCCGCCGCAAAAGGGTTTGCTGGCCACGTGCACCGCGCGCAGGCACGCGGTGCCCTGCGCTGTTGCACCGCAGCAGTGCACTGGCGGCGGGACGTCGCACCCCTTCGGCGCGGGCTCGTGCGAGTTCGGTGCGCGTAATGACGCAGCCGTCGTCTGCCGGCGGCTATAATTCGGAGCCTCATCCCCGTGCCTTGCGGTGTGTCAGCCGGAGTTGGCGCTTTAGCGCCGAGTCCCGCCAACGGGGCATCGATCCGGGGCGGCGTTTTTGGCGCCCGCTCCGATCCTGCCGTGACGGCGGCAAGCATCGCTTGCGCATGGATTTCCCAGGTTTGCCAACGCAAGAGACCAAGGAGGTTCCACATGACCATCCGAATCGGTGACGAAGCACCCGACTTCACTGCCGAAACGACCGAAGGAACGATCAACTTTCACGAGTGGATCGGCAACGGCTGGGCAATCCTGTTCTCGCATCCGAAGGATTTCACGCCGGTGTGCACGACTGAACTCGGCTATATGGCGCGGCTCAAGCCTGAATTCGACAAGCGCAATACGAAGATCATCGGCCTGAGCGTGGACCCGGTCAGCGATCACGAGAAATGGGTCGGCGATATCGCGGAAACGCAGGGCACACCGGTCAACTACCCGATGATCGGCGACCACGATCTCAACGTCGCGAAGCTCTACGACATGATCCACCCGAACGCGAGCGGCGGCCCGCGCACGGCCGTGGACAACGCCACGGTACGCTCGGTGTTCATCGTAGGCCCGGACAAGAAGGTGAAGGCGATGCTCGTCTACCCGATGAGCGCGGGCCGCAATTTCGACGAAGTGCTGCGCCTGCTCGACGCACTGCAGCTCAACGCGAAGCATGCGGTGGCCACGCCCGTGAACTGGCGCCCCGGCGACGACGTCATTATCCCCACGTCGGTCTCGGACGAAGAGGCCAAAAAGAAGTACCCGGAAGGCTTCAAGACGCTCAAGCCGTACCTGCGCACGGTTGCGCAGCCTAAGTAACGATGCCTGCGAGCGGGCCGTCGAGCCCGCTCAGTGCGCGGCGGCCAGCGCGATGCCGGCCGCCGCGCAAAGCGCCACGACCAGCAGCGGCGGCGCTTTCCAGCGCACCAGCAGGAAAAAACCGATGGCCGCAATGGCGAAATCGACGGGGCGCAGGACGGCACTGGTCCATACCGGCGAATAGAGCGCGGCCCCCAGTACGCCCACCACAGCCGCGTTGACGCCAGCAAAGACGGCGGCCATGGCGGGACGTGCACGCAACGACTGCCAATGCGGCAGCGCCGCGACCACGAGCAGCAGCCCCGGCAGAAAAATGACGATGGTCGCGAGTGCCGCGGCGGCCCACTGCAAGGGAGCAGGCACCATCACCCATCCGAGAAACGCCGCGAAGCTGAAAAGCGGCCCCGGCACTGCTTGCGCGGCGCCATAGCCGGAAAGGAAGACATCCGGGCCGACCGCGCCTGCGATGGCGGGCTGATGTTGCAGCAGCGGCAGCACGACATGCCCGCCGCCGAAGACGAGCGCTCCCGAGCGGAAGAAGGCATCGAAGACGCGCGACATCGCGGCGGCTTCGGGCGCGGCCGCGCGCAATGCGCCTGCAACGAGGGGCATGCCGGCGAGCAATAGACAAAATGTCGCGAATGCGAGCAGGCTGGCGCGGCGCGAGATGACCGACGCCATATGCGAATGCGGGGCCGCGGCGCAGGCCGTGCGGGCGGCGGCATCGGCGCCACGGGCAAGTTCGACCCGGCCGAGCGCGAGGCCTGCCACGGCGCCGAGAACGATGGCGGCAAGCTGGGCGAAGCCGCTGCTCACGGTGCTGACGAGCGCGGCTGCGGCAAGGGCGATGGCGGTACGCCGCGCGTCGGGACACAGGCGCCGCCCCATGTCCCATACGGCTTGCGCGACGATTGCCACCGCCGTGAGCTTGAGCCCGTGCGCGAGACCTTGACCGAACCCGCCGCGCATATCGGGGGCGGCGATCGCGAAGGCGATGAGCAGCAGCACGGAAGGCAGCGTGAAGCCGCACCATGCGGCGATTCCGCCGGCCCAGCCCGCGCGCGCGAGGCCGATCGAAAAGCCGACCTGGCTGCTGGCGGGGCCCGGAAGAAACTGGCAAAGACCGACGAGATCGGAGTAGGCGGCATCGTCGAGCCAGCGCCGGCGCTCGACGAATTCGCGGCGAAAGTACCCAAGGTGAGCGACGGGGCCGCCGAACGACGTCAGGCCAAGCTTCAGGAAAGCCGCGAATACCTCGAAGGCGTGGCGCGAGCGGTGCCCGGCGGCGAGCGCGGCGGGCCTAATGATTGAGCCTCTTCATGACCTCGGATTCCAGCGCCGCCTGCCATTCCTCGGATGCTTCGATCGGGTTGATTTCGTCATCGACCGAATAATGCGCGCGCTCGGCGGCGCGGCGCGTAATGTCGTAATCGGGGCCGAGGTCGTCGGCCGCGTCGTCTTCGCCGGGCGGCTCGAGCATGTCGCGCAGCATGGCTGCAAGCTCGGGCGTATCCCAGGGCTTGCCTTGCTGCTTGCACACCTTGATGTAATGCCTGATTTCCGCGTCCTGCTCGGGCGTAAGGGGGAGCCCGCGGAATGTCCGGTTCGGATCGAGGTCGGTCATGATGGCTCTCCGGCGCGATGACAGCCCGAGTGTAGCGCCGTTGCGGGCCGGCACGCTATCGGAGAATTGCCATACGCGTGCGAATGGCGGAAACGTCCGCCGCCGGGCGGCAGATGCGGGTCAGTGGTGAGCGTGGGTCTCTACCTGCGCCGGGGGGACGGCTACTGCGGTGAAGAACGCGCGCAGCCGCTTATCCCAGGTTTCGTCGAGCAACGGAACATCGGCTGCCGCGCGCTGTTGCAGCTCGCGATCCACGTGAATTGCGCGCAGCGATCGCGGATGGACAGGACTCCTGAAGAATCGCCCCTGGGCGTCGAGAAAAAGGCAGGACTTGCCGCGATAGCGCGCCCCGCGAATGGAGGTGGCGTCGAACACGTGGCGGGCCGATTCTTTCGGATACACGAAGATCACGTTCACGCCCGAGGCGGCGAGCGAATCGCAGGCGTCGGAAAAGCGATAGATCATCTGGAAGCCGCGCTCGCCCGCGCGCCCCATACCCACCACGATCAATCCGCGCTCGCCCATGACCTCGCCGATCGCACGCAGCGAGTGTTCCTGAGAGGTCAGCCAGACGTTCACATCGATCACGGTGGTCTCCTTGCGAGCCTGATATCCGATTACCCCATCGGCAAAGCTGCAAGGATGATAGCGCAATTGCCCGCGCCCGCGCGAGGAGAGGCGCGGCGCGGCGCGGCGCCGGCCACCCGTCATGCGAGGGCCGCGGGTACGAGCAGGAGCGGTGTTTGCGCGATCCGGGCAACGCGGCCGGCCACGCTGCCGACGAACCAGCGCGCAATGCCGCGCCTGCCATGCGTGCCCATCACGACGAGGTCCGCCTGCCAATGCAACGCATCGCGGACGATGGCGTGCGCAACATCGTCGGCCGTGCGTCCGGTCTCGATCATCGCCGTGCTCGATTGGGCCGTGACGCTCGAGAGGATGCGCGCCGCTGTGGCAAGGGCGGCTTTGCCTTCGTCTCTGAATGCGTCTTCCAGTAGATGAACGGGTACGAAGTCGGTCAACCGCACGGCGCGGTCGATGACGTACACGGCGCGCAATTGCGCATCCGGCGCCGCGAGCGTCGATCCATATTGAAGCGCCTTGGCCGACGTCTCGCTTCCGTCGACAGGAAAAACAATCCGTTTCGGCGCGTGCTCGATCGGTGCGGTATAGCCCTCGGGCACGATCAGGAGCGGGCGCCGCGCGAGTGCGGCCAGTGGCTCGGACACCGTGCCTTCGACCCAGCGCAGCAGCCCGTGATGTTGGCGCGCGCCGACCACCAGGAGGTCCGCTGCCCGTCTGTTGGCTTCGCTCGCGAGTGCCCGGGCGATATCGCCGCCCTCCCTGGCCAGATCGATGACGGCGGTTTCCAGTATGACGTCCTGGCCGGCAAACACTTCGTGCGCTTGTGCCACCGCATTGTGCGCATCCTGGAGCAGTTCCTTGCGCGCCGCTTCGAGTTCCGCGTCCACGAGCGGCGTGGTGGGCACGAGCGTGCGCGGGTTGTCGGCAACGCTCACGGCCGCGATTCGCGCACCGGCTGGCGCGATCTTCGACACGTAGGCAAGCGCCCGCCCGGAGGCCGGCGATCCGTCGACTGCAATGAGGATGCTGCGCGCGGGCGCTACTGTTGGGATGCGCGAATCTTGAACGCTCATTGTCTGCTCCATGTCGAGGACCTTGTCGGGTAATCGTAAGATGCCATCGTCGCCGGCGCACCCGTTGATTTGCGTCAAGACAAGGGGGCTTGCGGCGCAGAGAAGGGCACTTCGCGCCATACCCGCCGTTTCTTCAGGGCTCGCCGTGCCCCCCGGACACGCCGTAGATCTGCCCCGTGATATAGCTCCCCTGCGCCGATGCGAGCAGAACGTATACCGAAGCAAGCTCCGCGGGCTGCCCGGGGCGGTGCATCGGCACTTGTTCGCCGAAGTGCTGCACGTTCTGTGTCGTTTGTCCGCCCGTTACCTGCAACGGGGTCCAGAACGGCCCCGGCGCCACGCCGTTGACGCGTATGCCTCGGCTCACCAATTGCTTGGCGAGACTTTTGGTGAAATTGGCGATCGCCGCCTTGGTCATCGAGTAGTCGAGCAGGTTGACGGATGGGTCGTAGGCGTTGACCGAGGTGGTGTTGACGATGGCCGAGCCTGGTGGCATGTGGGGGATGGCCGCCTGCGTGATCCAGAAGAGCGCGTAGAGGTTCGTGCGCAGCGTCCAGTCGAACTGCTCGGTCGTGATGTCGAGAATCGAGTCGTGCGTCTGCTGGCGCGCGGCATTGTTGACGAGAATGTCGAGACCGCCCAGGCCGCGCACGGCATCGCCCACGAGCTGCCGGCACGTTGCCTCCTGGCGGATATCGCCGGGCAACACGACCGCTTTGCGGCCGGCCGACTGGATCAGTTGAACCACCTCGCGCGCGTCGGGCTCTTCCGCCGGCAGATACGAAAGCGCGACGTCGGCGCCCTCGCGCGCATACGCGATGGCGGCCGCCCGGCCGATGCCGGAATCGGCGCCCGTGATCAGCGCACGGCGTCCAGCGAGCTTGCCCGAGCCTCGATAGCTTTTTTCGCCGTGATCTGGCCGCGGCGTCATCTTGCCGGCCAGGCCGGGCCATGGTTGCTGCTGAGCGGGAAACGGCGCGTGCGGATAGAGGGTGCGCGGATCGGGCGGCACCCCGGGGCTTGCGCTCGGCGATGAAGCGGCTGGATCGGCCACCGCGCGCGCCGCCACCGCGGTCATGAGGCCGGCGGTCGCACCTTGCATGAGCTTGCGCCGCGATGTCGAAATTTCGTCGGAAGCCACGATCGAACTCCTTTTCGAATCCACGAAGGTCGTGTGAACGGCTATTCGTCAAGCAACGGCGGTGCCCCGCGCGTTTCCGGGTACAGCGATTGCCGCCGCATTCGATAAGACGCGGCCGGTGTCGCAATGGGGGAAGGGACGATGGATCTGCAACAACGCGTGGCGCTCGTGACCGGGGCGGGCTCGGGCATCGGCAAGGCCTGTTCGCTCAAGCTCGCCGCCGACGGTGCGCGTGTCATCGCACACGCGCACAAGGACGAGGAAACCGAGGCGACGGTTGCCGAGATCTTGCGCGAAGGCGGCGATGCCTTCGGCGTGACGGCCGACGTGCGCGACGAGAACGCGTGGCGGGACGCGATCGAATGCGGTGTGGCGCAATACGGCACGCTCGACATCGTGGTCGCGAACGCGGGCATCAACGGCGTGTGGGCACCCATCGACGAATTGCAGCCCGCCGAATGGGACAACACGGTGAACACGAATTTGCGCGGCACCTATCTGACGCTGCATTACACGGTGCCGCATCTGAAGCGCGCGGGTAGCGGCTCGATCGTCATCGTCTCGTCGATCAACGGCACGCGCATGTTCAGCCACGGCGGCGCGTCGGCCTATTCGACGACGAAAGCGGGCCTGCTTGCATTGGGCCAGATGCTCGCGCTCGAGTTGGCGAAGCATCGAATACGGGTCAACGTCGTCTGCCCCGGCAAGATCGATACGGATATCGGCGAGAATACGCGCGCCCGCAACAGCCAGGAAGCCTCGGAGGCAGCGGACTATCCGGAGGGCAAGATTCCGTTGACGGACGGCCGTGCGGGCAAGGGCGCCGACGTGGCAGAACTCGTCGCTTTCCTGAGTTCCGAGCGGGCGAAATTCATTACAGGCACGCCGGTGTGGATCGACGGCGGGCAGTCGCTGCTCGTCGGTTGACTGTCATGCCGGCGCCGACGCCGGCGCCGGCGGCAACCCGTCTTGCCCGCGTCGGCTAACGCGATGGAGGGCCAACTGCGCCGCGGCGCGATCGGCGCTCGCCGCCTTGATATGAGCGGGCGGCGGCCAGGGCGTGCGCGGCAAGAAAATCTGCAGCGGTTACAGGCACGCCTTACACCGCGGCGGCCTGCCTTGCCGTGTGCGCGTTACGAGGCGCTCAGCGAATCGCCTACCACGTGGACGCGCTCGCCGACCTGCAGCGCGGGCTGCGCGTTGTAGCTGAAGTTTCGGTAGCTGCCGTCCTGCATACGCACCTGCACCTGATACGTGGTGGTTTTGCGCACGGCATGCTCGATGCCATTACCGGCCAACCCGCCGCCGACGGCGCCGGCGATCGTCGTCAAGATCCGGCCGCGTCCGCCGCCGAACTGGTTTCCGATCAGGCCCCCCGCGACGGCGCCGCCCACCGCGCCGATGCCCGTCGATTGCACCGGAGTTTCCACCGGGTTGATCGCAACGATTTCGCCGGCGCTCGGATCGATCGCGGCCTGCTGCGGCGCGCGCGCGGGCGCCGTCGTACCGTAGCTGCCGTTTTCGGCGTAAGAGGGCGCGGGCGCGCGGTGGTGCGGCACGCGCGGTGTGCTCGGCTGAGCTTGTTGCGAGGCCCGCTGCGGCGTGACTGCGTTCGTTGCGACGGTCGGGGCGCTGGCTGCGACCATCGGCGCCGATGCGGCGAGCTCCGGCGGCGGGGCGGTTACGGCCCGCGAGGTGGGCAGCAAGCCAGTCATCGCCGCGATGCCGGTGGCGCTGACGAGCACGACGGCTACAGCGGCTGCGGCGATGAGCGGATGAATGCGGTGACGCGGAGAAAGCTGATTGGCCAGGTTCGTGTTCGTGTGGGTATTCATGTCCATGACAGGCTCCGGTGAGGGCTTGTCTGCAAAAACGCCGCGTACACGCGATCGGTGGACCGTCCACTCGTGACATTTGTAAGCGTTTGTTCAACAACGGCCGAGGCGCGCAAGGGGCACCGGGACGTGGCGGCGCCTATTTGTCCACAGATTCTGTGAATGTCCCTGTGGATATCGGCGGGAGAGCATGCGTAACACCTTGATGCAAATGGGATCGGTGTGCGTCGGTGCGAAATATGCAGACGGAGCCCATGGCTTTCCGCTGGAAGCCGCGTCGACGGTTTGGGCCGGATACCGCCCGGCCGCGCTCCGATGCCGCGCACGCGCAAGGGTTGATGCGCGTCAACAGTGTGCGGACGCGCCGTTACTACGATGAGTTCGGGTAGGACTGCTCCATTTGGGCGACGTCGCCCGAGCGCTTCGGGGACCGGTTATGCAAAGCAGGGAAGTGGAAATAGGGGGCGATTATGTCGCGCTGGCCGGTATGTTGACGGTGCCCGAGCGCGCGGTCGGCGTCGTCGCGTTTGCGCATGGCAGCGGCAGCAGCCGGCTGAGCCCGCGCAATCGCGATGTGGCTGGCGTTTTGCAGCAAGCGGGGCTTGCGACCTTGCTGTTCGATTTACTGACAGCCGAGGAATACAGACACGATGTTTTTTCGGCCGAGTATCGCTTCAACATTCCGCTGCTTTCGCGCCGGTTGAGCGTGGCCATCGACTGGCTGCGGCAGGACTCCGCCACGGCCGCGTTGCCGTTGGGGCTCTTCGGTGCGAGCACGGGTGCGGCTGCCGCGCTTTGCGCGGCGGCAACGAAAGGCGAAACGGTACGAGCCGTCGTATCGCGCGGGGGGCGCCCCGATCTCGCCCGAGAGGCGCTCGCGCAAGTGAATGCGCCGACGTTGCTCATCGTCGGCGAATTCGATCCGGACGTCATTCGCCTCAATGAGCAAGCCGCGGCGCAGTTGCACTGTGAGCACAAGATCGAAATCGTGCCTGGAGCGACGCATTTGTTCGAAGAGCCGGGTACGCTGGAGACCGTCTCGGTACTCGCCGCGAACTGGTTCGTCTCGCACCTGGGGGGCGGCGGCTAGCTCGAGCCGGCGATCGAGTTGATCGGGATCTGCTCGCACTGCATTCCGACGCGCCTCGCGAGGCGCGTCGGAAACGAATGCCTCAGCCGCGGATGCCGCGGCTGAATAGCATCAGCGTCTCGGCTGCGGCGGCCGCGTCGGCAGGCGCCTGGCCGGATGTTCCGGCCGCAGCGCTCGCTTCGGCCTCACGTGCCGGCGTGGTTTCGCCTACCGGAGCGGTCTCGCGCACCGGCAAGCCGGAAAGCGCCGCGGGGGCGGCGGATCGAACTGGCGGGGCCGAGGCCATGACCTCGCTCATGGGCCTGGTACGCAGTACCGCTGTGTCGGTGGTATCTCTTGGGGTTAGCGTTTGACCGATTCGCATGATTTATACTCTGTCAATAAAACGATAAGGGAAGTTTGGTGCGATGAATTATTGCGCTGGATTCTTGTTTTTGATTAGGAAAAGGCGAAGAAATTTTCCCTTCAGCGAAATTCGATGTATTCGGATTGCATCGGCGCCTGCCGGTCGGGGGCCGCTTCTGCCTCGCTGCCCCCGACCGGCAGGCGCCGTCCGTTGGAAGCACGGGCTGGATATCTTCTTTGTACTCGTTTAGGAGGCGATGTCGTTATATCAATCCATGATTTTTATATCGCATATTTTGATTTGCGATATGTTGGCTTCATTTTCGTTTGGGGCGATTGTTTTAGTTGTGTTTTTGGATAGTGTATGTCGGTCGTGCAAATGCGCATTGTTGAATTTGTCGGTGCGTAATGTATGACACCGTCAACACGTGCAATCGTTCATATGGAAATCAAAAGAACCTCTAACAGCGATGCCGCTCTGCCTGAACAGGCCGTGCAGCAGACCGGATCGCATCCTCCTTCCGTTGCCCGTAGCCGTTCCGAGCGGTCTCAATCGAGCCCGCACTTCACCGCATTACGGTTGCGGGGGCAGCCAGGCTGCGCCTCTGATGCGAGTCCTGCCGCACGACCCATGGCGCCGCTCCCTCATTCGATTCGGGAAAGAGTTTCGCCGCCGTCGCGGGACCGATTGGAGGCCGGCGCCGGCTTTTCCCAGGCTGGCCTCGAGCGGCCGTTATCCATGACGGAGGATCCGCCCGGCAACGCGCCGACGTTCGAGTCGCGGTCGAGCATTGCCTGCTGCATCGAGAACCGGCTGGACTCGGATACATCGTCCTCGTCTTTTCACAGCGCGGTATCCGAGGTGTTCCCGGAAACGCCGGATTCTTTTCGCACACCGCGGATTTCGACCGAAATCGCCCTGGCCGACCCACCGGCGAACGATGGCGAGGCTGCACCGACCAACGATGTCTCGACTGCGCAGACGCCCGCTGAAATCGCCGCGCCGCAACCGGCCACAGCAGAGCGCGGCCGGTTGCTCGACAGCTACCTGTCGGCAACGCGGCGCCCGCTCGATCTGGAGCGGGCGCTGTCGGCGGTCAAGCTTCGTTGCGCGGCCGAGGTTTACTGCAAAAAGAATCAATGGGCGCGATTTGCACCGCGTCTGCCGAAAAGCGCGGCTGCCCGCCGCCGCTTCGAGGCGCTGGCAGTCATGTCGGCCGACGATTTGATAGCCGACGTACAGGCGAATCCGAAGCGCTATACGAGGACCTTGCTGACCAACCTCGCGCAGCACCATTTATTGTGTGCGCTGAACATCGATGTCGAGCTATACCAAAAGGGAATTCATAAAGCCGGACTCTACGAAGGGCTGCACAGCGTTGCGGGCCGCCTCACGGCATTGGCCGCGGCTGGTGCGAGTGCAGGCGTCTCACTGATTCCCGGCACGGGCCACGCGCTGAAAGCGGGGCAAAAGGCGGTCAAGATCATCGCGCACGAATTGCCGCCGAACATCGTCAATCCCGCATTGACGGGCAGCCTGAGATCGGTGACCGACGTCAAGGAGGCATTCAAGCGCGTGGGCGGTCAGCCGGTGGTGGCCGCCCAGATAGAAAAAAGCCCTGACCTGGCGACGATCGTTCGCTCGCTCGAGGAGCGGCGCGGCGAACTGACGCGGGCGATACAGCGGTTCCGGGAGGCCGCTCGGTTGGGGCGCGAGCACGAAGCGCTCGGGCCGCTGGTCGATTCGTTTCTTGCACTGCACGATGTCGCCGATCGGCAATACAGGCGCCGGATCGGATTGAACCGGACGCAGACATACAGCAAAGGCTGGGGAATGGCGGTAAATGGCGTGGCCGCTGTCGGTACCGTCGTGACGGCGGCCGTGCCGGTAGTCGGCCAGATCGTCGGGCCCGCCGTGCTGGGGGCAGCCGTGCCGTTGCAGTGGGGCGCCGGCTATCTCGACGAGCGGCGCAACAAGCATCGATACGCGTTTCGAGCCAATACCAAGTGGGCCGATTTTCTGAGTACGGATGCCGCGCGCATCCATTTCAAGGACCTCCGGTGCGAACATCTCTCGGAAGCCGCGCTCAGGCGGGTCTTCATTACACAGCCCGAGGTGCGGATCGCAGCTGTGCGGGAAGTCTATGAGGATGCGCTAGGCGAATTGCTGCGCGAGCATGCGGAGCTCGAGCGCAAACTCGGAGCCTCGGACGCGGATGACCCCACGCCGGATCGAACGGTCATGTCACATCGTGCGCGGTTGTCGCACCTGAGTGCGGAAATCCAGCGAACCAAGCAGCACGCGGCCGACTTCGAGTCTTTCGACGCGGCGCGCTGGGCCGCGATTCCCGAGGACAGCGTCATTGGCCGATGCCTCGACGATCTGAAAAAGCTCGAAAAGGCGAACCGCCGCGCGCGCATGCGCAGGCCCGGCGAAAGCGCTCAGATCGTACAGCGCTATGTGCAGGCTTTTCACGGTGGCGTGTCGACGGGTACCGCGCTGCCGATTGTCGATGCCATTGGCGCAATCGATTCGTCCTATGCGCTCGACGATCACGGCCATCATACCCACCTTCACCCATCGGCCGAAGCCGGTACCATCGCCGCCGGAGTGACGGGCGGTGCCGTGTTCACGGCGGCCACCGGCGAGGTCCGCATGAGCAAGGCCGACAACAAGAAACTGCTGTCGCAGACGCTGGTCGATCCCGAGCGGGCACGTACGCATGAGGCACGCTGGGTTTTCGAGGCAGCGGGCCGGCGCGTGGATTTGAGCGCAACGGCGGGCTATCGTCGGCATGTCCACTCGACGTGGGACGAATTGAAGCTCGTCGGACGGGCCGTTCGGCATGGGCTGGTAAGCGGCCCTGTGGGGCTGGCCCACCTTGTTCGCGCGAAATGGTGGCCCGGGGGCGAGCATCGCCAAGCCAAGGCTCGGTTGCGCGAAGCGCTCGACGCGCTGGCGCAGGCGGGACTGGCCCGGCGCCCAGGGGCGGGAGCGGGGCGCGCAAACACGATCTCGGCAATGAAGGACGAGCTCTACGATTACGAGGCGGTGCGCCTACATCTGAAGGTGAAGGTCTGACGACGCGCAGCCGAGACACCACCCGCGAATCTCACCGCCCGTGATGGCTTGCCGCACAAGCGGCGAGTGCGTCTTCGAGGTCCGCGCCGGCGTGTGGGACCGGTGTGCGCGCAAGGTCCCCGCGCGGCGCCGGGCGGAGCCTCGAGCGGGGGGCGAAGGCATCGACCTGCGCCGTTGCGAGTGCTTCGGTGCGCCGGCCGGTGCCGGACACCGGTAACGCCTGAAGCGTGCCGATATCGCCAGCGAACGTGCGAGCGACACGCGCGTGCCCCGGGGCCTGCGCGGAGGTGGCCGCATACCAGAGCGGATCCAACTCGATACGATAACCGTGCGCGTACATGGTACGCAGCCGCACGCCGTGGTTGCCGTTCAGGCCCAGCTTTTTGCGCAGCTTGTAAATGTGCTGCTCCAGCGTACGGCCGACGATGTCTTCCGAACTGCTCCACACGGCTGCTGCGATCTGGCGCCGGCTGACGTACTCGCCGGGGCGCGCGAAGACGAGCCACGCAATGGCGAACTCACGGAGGGTGAGCCGCACCGGCTGCCCGTCGACCCAGACCGTGCAGGTCCGGCGATCGAGCACGCAAGGGCCGCATTCGAGGCGCTCGGCCGCATCCGCCGCCTGCTCGGGATGAAAGCGACGCAAAGCGAGGTGGACACGCAGCAGCAATTCGGCTGTGTTGAGCGGACGGAGCACGACATCGTCTGCACCGGCGTCGAACAGCTCCATGATGCCAGCCTTGTTTTCGCAGGCGCCGATCACGATCAGCGGGGCCCTGCGTTCGCGGCGCGCGAGGCCCGGATGCATCGTGCCGCCTACACGGTCGGCATCGACGAGAATGGCATGGTAGTCGTCGCGAGACAATGCGCGTGCAAGAACCGCTTCGTCGGAAAACCGGATGCATTGCCCGCCGTCAGCCTCGAAGCATTTGCTGATCGATTGGAAAAGCGCCGGACTCCGAGTCATGACCGCGAGCTTCATTTCGTCTCCAGTGGCTCCATTCGCGCGGTGTTTGCCGATCGATGAAGCGGTATTGCGGCTTGCAAATGACTGCGGATAACCGGACAGTAAACGCTTCGACGTTACAAGGATGTAACCGTTTGTTTCGCGCGTATTCATCGCATGCATAAAACGGCGGCCAGCGCTTATGTCTCCACCGAAATACCGGATCCTCGTAGGATTTTGCCGGCCCATGGACGTTCGCGTCGGTGGCCGCCGGTGAAGCTCGCCGGGCCCGCCAGCGTTGCCCCACCCCTGTCCTTTCAGAATGAAAGGGCGGGGAAATTTCCATGTAATCGATCCCGCGAGCGCCTATTTAGCAATTGATCGACGCGACAATGGAAATTCAAGCGGGATTCTGTTTAAAAGCGCCAATTGCTTTCGGCTGGTGAAATGCTGATCGCGGAAGAAAGCTTTGACGGGTCTGTATGTTATGACAGTATTTTGAAGCGGCAATTCTTCTTTTAGGGAAGAATTGCCGAATAGCCCCGCAATCGCGCCGGGCGATCTGTCGTTGTTTCCGAGATCGACGACGGGAAGCCGGGAAAGCCGGGAAAGCCGGCAAAAGGCAGCAAAAGGCGGCAGCCCGGAATGGTCGTGCCTCGAGCGCCGAACTGCCGGCCCGATGCCGGAAATTCCGGGATCGGGGCGAGAACTTGCGGATCGATGGGCTTTCCTATGCGGGCGCGGCCGAGGCACGCGGCTCGGCGCCGAGCCCCGCGGCGCTGACCCCGCTGACGGTGCCGCGCGTAAAACCTCGCTGCGTAACGGGCACGGCCTGCCGCCAATCGTCGCGGCATCCGGCCAGATAGGCCAGGTGAACGCGATTTTCCGCGCCATAGCGGCGTTTGAGCTGGCGCAGGTGATAGTCGACGTTGTACGCCGACGTGCCGAGCAGCTCGGCAATCTCTTTGTCGCTCGAGCCTTGCGTCAGCGCCGCCAATATCCGACGCTGCGTGGGCGTGAGCGGCTTCGTCGGCGAATCCTCGTCGAGCGCGGGGGCATGCGCGAGCAAATACTCGTGCAATGCCAGTCCCACGGCGAATGCCTGTCCGATCACGCGGTCGCTGATCCACTCACGCGATTCGTTCGCGGAACTGAACGACACCACACTCTGGAAGGGGCTGCGGGGGCTGGCAAGCCCGAATGTCACACCGCTGCGCAGCGAGGCTTGATCGGCATCGTCGAGCAGGCTGCGCACGCGGGAGGCGGCTGCCGCATCGCCGGAGGCCGGCGGCATGTCGGCGAGCGTCGGCAGATCCCACACCAGGGGCCACTCGCATTGGCACGCGAACGCAATGCGCGGGTCGATCTCGATATAGTGCTGGCGGATGTAATGCTCCGGCCAGTCGGGTGCGGCGTACTCGCGAACGTAAAGCGCGCGCCGGATCAGATCTCCCGTGCGGGCGAAGCGCCAGTAGCAGACCCAGTCGAAGCCGACCGTGCCAAGCGTGGCCGAAATGACGAGGCGCCGTTGTTCCGGCCCGGTGGCCGCTTTCAATGCATCCACGATGGCCGACCGCCCGGGTGTGAGCGTCGACGCCGCGCATTCGGGCAGGCAGCGCCCACGATCGCCCAGCATCATCATCGTGTGTTGTATGTTCTTGGTCGTTCTCAAACGCTCCTCCTTGCCACGCGGTTAGCGTTAATTTAACGGCCAACGGAAAGCAGGGGATTCTCGAATTTCGTAGTCGGGGGCGCCCGGGCCGTCGAAATAAGGCGCCAAATGCACGAATGCCGGTGCCGGCGCTCTGTCCCCGCGCGGTGCTACTGCCCAGGCGCCATTTGTACGAATCTGGCGCGGATCGTCATTTCGACATCGTCGCCGACGGTGCCGGCCCAGCCGACGAGGCCGAACGCCGCACGGCTGAAATGGCCACGTGCGGAAACTGCGAGCGACGTGGCGCGCTCGCCTTCCGCACGTATCGGGTGCTCGAATGTGACCGCCAGCGTCACGGGTTTCGTTTCCGCACGGATCGTCAAGTCGCCGGTCAGCAGTCCCGAATCTAAGCCGGTGCGCACGAAGCGCGTGCTCGAAAAGCGGATCTCGGGGTAGTGCTGGGTGTCGAGCAGGGCGCGGCCCTTGGCAATATGGGCGGTGAACGGCGTACTCGCCGCGACACTGCGCGCATCGATCGTAACGGCTACGCGCGGCATCTCGCCTGTTTCGGGGGCCTGATCGAGCTCGGCGCCGACGTTGCGGAAATGCATGTGCAACTGCGCGTTGCCGAGCATGTGCAGCACGAAGACGACACTCGATCGATGCGGTTCGAGCACGTAATGGACGGGCGCAGCCCGCCCTTGCGCGGTGGAAAGCTGCAGCGCAAAAAACAGGGCAATCAGCGCGCGCCGCATTCGTTCGTTCATGATTCGCCGCCTCGTATACCGCACTTGCAGCGTAAAACGCGCGAGCGCGGTATCTTATTCCCGGCGTCGCCCGGCGGCGATGTTGCGGTGCTCGCTTCGGGGCCTCTGCGTTCGAGTTGCGCGCTGTCGCCATGTTTGCCGCCGGGCTCGCCGTCGCGCCGGGTATTCATCGGAGCAATTACCAGCGCCAGGCATCCGGCACGAGCACTAAGGATGAGCATCAAGGACGAGCACTAAGCGCCCTAAACCAACCATCGAACATCGAAACGCCAACCGGAGGATGCCAGTGCCGCAGCCATTTCGCTTTCAGACGGTGCCAACCATTTTGGTCGAATTCGGCGCCGCCCGCCGTCTTGGCGAACTGTTACGCCAACGCCATCCGGGGCTCACCAACCTGTCGCTCGTCACCGACGGCTTTCTCGCAAAAAGCAGCCTGCTCGCGCACGCGCTCGAGGATCTGGCCCGGCAGGCGTGGCGGGTGACCGTGATCGACAACGTCTGCGCCGATCCGTCGGAGAAGGTGGTGCTGGAGGCGGCGGCGATCGCGCTGGAAACGCGCGCGCAGATCGTGCTCGGCTTCGGGGGCGGATCGTCGATGGACGTTGCCAAGCTCGTTGCGTTGCTCGTGGCGGGCGACGGGCAGCCGCTCGCCGACATGTATGGCGTTGAGCGCGTGACAGGCACACGCGTGCCGCTCGTTCAGGTGCCGACCACAGCGGGAACGGGCTCGGAAGTGACGGCCGTGTCCATCGTCACGGTGGGCGAGTCGAAGAAGATGGGTGTGGTTGCGCCGCAGTTGCTGGCCGACCTCGCGATCCTCGACGCCGAGCTGACGCTAGGATTGCCTGCCGCGGCCACCGCGGCGACCGGCATCGACGCGATGGTGCATGCGATCGAAGCCTATACCTCGGCCCGCCTGAAAAATCCGATTTCGGATACGCTGGCCGTGCGGGCGCTGCAGCTTCTATCGGGACATCTGCCGAGGGCATGCCGCGATGGGCACGACCGCGAGGCACGCGAAGCGATGCTGCTCGGCGCGACGCTCGCCGGTCAGGCGTTCGCCAATGCGCCCGTCGCGGCGGTGCATGCGCTCGCCTATCCGATCGGCGGTATCTATCATGTGCCGCACGGCCTCTCGAATGCGCTCGTGCTGCCGCACGTCCTTCGTTTCAACGCCGATGCTGCAGCCACGCTCTACGCCGAGTTGGCCGATGCGATCGTGCCGCAAGCGTCCGGCAGCGCGCGGGCGAAGGCGGATGCATTGATCGGCCATCTCGAAGCGCTGATTGCGGCCACGGGCATACCGTCGAAGCTGCGCGAGGTGGGAATCGAGCGTGCTGGCCTCGCACGCATGGCCGAAGATGCGCTGCTCCAGCAGCGATTGCTCGTGAACAATCCCAAACCCGTGACCGAGGCGGATGCGCTTGCGATCTACGAAGCGGCGTTTTGAGCCGCCGCGTGTGTCGCCGCATGTGCCGCCGCATGTGCCGCTGCGAACGTCCGCGAGCCGTCTCGCGGTGCTGCGCTACCAGAGCCGCGGCACGCGCACGGCACCTTCCATCAGCACGCGTGCGCTGCGGCTCATGATGGCCTTCGTCACGATCCACTCGCCGTCGCGCCGGCTCGCCTGTGCCCCCACGCGCAGGGTACCGGAGGGGTGGCCGAAGCGTACGGCCTCCCGTTCGCCGCCGCCGGCGGCGAGATTGACGAGCGTGCCCGGAATGGCGGCGGCCGTGGCGATGGCCACCGCGGCCGTGCCCATCATCGCATGATGCAGTTTGCCCATGGACATCGCGCGCACCAGCAGGTCGATGTCCTTGGCTGAGATCCGCTTACCGCTCGACGCGACATAATCCGCAGGCTTGGCAACGAAGGCGATCTTGGGCGTGTGCTGGCGTGTGGCGATTTCGTCGAGATGCTTGACGATGCCCATGCGCAGCGCGCCGTGCGCACGGATCGTTTCGAATTTCGCCAGCGCTTGCGCATCGCCGTTGATGGCGTCCTGCAGCTCCGTTCCGCTGTAGCCAAGTGCCTCGGCATCGATGAAGATCGTCGGAATGCCGGCGTTGATCATCGTCGCCTTGAACGTGCCGATGCCCGGTACCTCCAGGTCGTCGACGAGTTGGCCGGTAGGGAACATCGCTCCCGATGCGCCTTCTTCCTCGGCGGCCGGATCGAGAAATTCGAGTTCGACTTCGGCGGCCGGAAACGTCACGCCGTCGAGCTCGAAGTCGCCCGTTTCCTGAACGATGCCGTTCGCCATCGGCACGTGCGCGACGATCGTCTTGCCGATGTTCGCCTGCCATATCCGGACGGTGGCCGTGCCATCGGCGGGAACGCGGCCGGGATCGACGAGCCCGCCAGCGATCGCGAACGGGCCGACCGCCGCCGAGAGATTGCCGCAGTTGCCGGTCCAGTCGATGAACGGCTTGTCGATCGACACCTGACCGAACAAATAGTCGACGTCATGATCGGGCCGCGTGCTGCGCGAGATGATTACGGTCTTGCTCGTGCTCGAAGTGGCGCCGCCCATGCCGTCGATCTGCTTGCCGTACGGGTCCGGGCTGCCGATCACGCGCAAGAGCAGCGCGTCGCGCGCCGCGCCCGGCACGCGCGCTTCTTCAGGCAGGTCCTGCAGCCGGAAGAAGACGCCTTTGCTCGTGCCCCCGCGCATATAGGTGGCGGGGATCTTGATCTGCGGGGGATGGGCCATGAATGGATGTCCTGGTAAAAATGCGGCGGTGCGCGATGCACCGCCGAAAGCACGGCATGGATCGAATGCTTTGCGCGCCGGGCGCTCAGCCGATCATCGCAGACTCGACGAAATCCTGCGCGAAACGCTGCAATACGCCGCCGGCTTCGTAGATCGAGACCTCTTCGGCGGTATCGAGCCGGCAGGTTACGGGCACTTCCACGCGTTCGCCGCTGCGCCGGTGGATGACGAGCGTGAGATCCGCCCGCGGCGTGCGCTCGCCGACCACGTCGAACGTTTCGGTGCCGTCGATGCCGAGCGTGAGCCTGTTGGTACCCGGCTTGAACTCGAGCGGCAACACGCCCATGCCGACGAGATTCGTGCGGTGGATGCGCTCGAACCCTTCCGCAACGATCGCCTCGACGCCTGCCAGCCGCACGCCCTTGGCCGCCCAGTCGCGTGACGAGCCTTGCCCGTAGTCCGCGCCGGCCACGACGATGAGCGGCTGCTTGCGCGCCATGTAGGTTTCGATCGCCTCCCACATCCGCGTCACCTTACCGTCCGGCTCGATGCGCGCGAGCGAGCCGGCCTTGACCTCGCCGTTTTCGCGCACCATTTCGTTCTTGAGCGTCGGATTGGCGAACGTCGCGCGCTGCGCGGTCAGATGATCGCCGCGATGTGTCGCGTACGAATTGAAGTCCTCTTCGGGCAAGCCCATCTTCGCGAGATATTCGCCTGCCGCGCTGTCCAGCAGAATCGCGTTCGACGGGGAGAGGTGATCGGTCGTGATGTTGTCGCCCAGCACCGCGAGCGGGCGCATGCCGCGCAGCGTGCGTTCGCCCGCGAGCGCCCCTTCCCAATAGGGCGGGCGGCGGATATAGGTGCTCTGCGGGCGCCAGTCGTAAAGCGGTTTCGCCGTGTCCCTCGCATCGATCGTGCGCGCGAACATCGGTTCGTACACCTGACGAAATTGCTCGGGCTTCACGCTCGCAGCCACGATCGCGTCGATCTCCTCGTCGGAGGGCCAGAGATCGGCGAGCGTGACAGGCTTGCCGTTCGCGTCCACGCCGAGCGTGTCATGCTCGATATCGAAGCGAATGGTTCCGGCGATCGCGTAGGCCACGACGAGCGGCGGCGACGCCAGAAAGGCCTGCCTGGCGTAGGGGTGAATGCGCCCGTCGAAGTTTCGGTTGCCCGACAGCACGGCCGTGGCGTACAGATCGCGCTCGACGATTTCGCGTTGAATGGCAGGGTCCAAGGCGCCCGACATCCCATTGCAGGAGGTGCACGCATAAGCGACCACGCCGAAGCCGAGCTGCTCGAGTTCGGGCAACAGCCCCGCCGCTTCCAGATAGAGCGTGACGGCTTTCGATCCCGGCGCAAGCGATGTCTTCACCCAGGGCTTGCGCAGCAGCCCGTGCCGGTTCGCATTGCGCGCGAGCAAGCCGGCTGCGATCATGTTGCGCGGGTTGTTCGTGTTCGTGCAGCTCGTAATGGCGGCGATGATGACCGCCCCGTCGGGCATCCGGCCAGGCTCGTTTTCGACGTGACCGCTGATGCCGCGCGCGGCCAGCTCGGACGTGGGTACGCGCCGGTGCGGATTCGACGGGCCCGCGATGTTGCGCGTGACCGACGACAGATCGAACGTAAGCACACGCTCGTACTCGACGTGGCGCAATGTGTCGGCCCAGAGGCCCGTCTGCTTCGCGTATGTTTCGACCAACTGCACGAGCGACTCGTCGCGGCCCGTCAGTTTCAAATAACGCATGGTCTGCTCGTCGATCGCGAACATCGCTGCCGTCGCGCCATACTCGGGCGCCATGTTCGAGATCGTGGCGCGATCGCCGAGCGTGAGGCGCGCCGCGCCTTCGCCGAAGAATTCGAGGTAGGACGAAACCACCTTTTCCTTGCGCAGGAATTCCGTCAGCGCCAGCACGATATCGGTGGCCGTGATGCCGGGCTGGCGGGCGCCGGTCAGCTCGACGCCGACGATATCGGGCAGGCGCATCCATGATGCGCGTCCGAGCATGACGCTTTCGGCCTCCAGCCCGCCGACGCCCACGGCGATCACGCCGAGCGCGTCGACCATCGGCGTATGCGAATCGGTGCCCACGAGCGTATCCGGGAACGCCACGCCATCGCGCACCTGAACGACGGGGCTCATGCGCTCGAGGTTGATCTGATGCAGGATGCCGTTGCCGGGGGGAATCACGTCGACGTTGCGAAACGCTTTCCTGGTCCAGTCGATGAAGTGGAAGCGGTCCTCGTTGCGCCGATCTTCGATGGCGCGATTCTTGGCGAATGCGTCGGGGTCGAAGCCGCCGCATTCGACCGCGAGCGAGTGGTCGACGACGAGCTGCGTCGGTACGACCGGGTTGATCAGCGCCGGGTCCCCGCCGCGCGCGGCGATGGCGTCGCGCAGCCCGGCCAGATCGACGAGTGCGGTTTGCCCGAGAATGTCATGGCAGACGACGCGCGCGGGAAACCAGGGGAAATCGAGCTCGCGCTTGCGCTCGAGCAGCTGCAGCAAAGACGCGTCGAGCGTGGCGGGATCGCATCGGCGCACGAGATTTTCGGCCAGTACGCGCGACGTATAGGGAAGTTTGTCGTACGCGCCGGGGACGAGCCGGTCCACGGCGGCGCGCGCGTCGAAGTAGTCGAGGCCCGTGCCGGGCAGCGGTTTGCGGTATTCGGTGTTCATAGATGAAAGGA
The DNA here is from genome assembly GCF_034424545.1 of Trinickia caryophylli. NCBI lineage: Bacteria > Pseudomonadati > Pseudomonadota > Betaproteobacteria > Burkholderiales > Burkholderiaceae > Trinickia > Trinickia caryophylli. The sequence goes on from NZ_CP139971.1 coordinate 222,043, forward strand.
AACGCTATACGTCGATGGCGGCGACCGAGCGGGCGCGCTTGCGCAGCTCGAACTTCTGAATCTTGCCGGTGGAGGTTTTAGGCAACTCGCAGAACTCGACCGCGCGCGGAACCTTGAATCCGGCCAGATGAGCCTTGCAGTGTGCAATCAGATCGTCCGCGGTTGCCGTGGCGCCGGCCTTCAACTCGACGAACGCGCAGGGCGTCTCTCCCCAGCGTGCGTCGGGTTTGGCCACCACGGCCGCGGCGAGTACGTCGGCATGCCGATACAGCACATCCTCCACTTCGATGCTGGAAATGTTTTCGCCGCCGGAAATGATGATGTCCTTGCTCCGATCCTTGATGCGGACATAGCCGTCGGGATAGATCACGCCGAGATCGCCGGTGTGGAACCAACCGCCGCGGAATGCTTCTTCGGTCGCGGTCGGATTCTTCAGATACCCCTTCATGGCGATGTTGCCGCGGAACATGACTTCGCCGATGGTTTCGCCATCGGCGGGAACGTGCTCCATCGTCTCGGGGTTCAGCACGGCCACGCTGTCCTGCAAGTGGTAAGGCACGCCTTGCCGCGCGTTGAGGCGTGCGCGCTCGGAGACGTCGAGTGCGCGCCAGTCGTCTTGCTGCGCGCAGACCGACGCGGGCCCGTACACCTCGGTCAGACCGTAGGTGTGCGTGAGGTCGAAGCCGAGCCGCTCGAGGCTTTCGATCAGCGCGGCAGGCGGCGCGGCGCCTGCGAGCATCGCGCTTACGCGGTGCTCGATGCCCGCTTTCAATTCGTCGGGCGCATTGACGAGCATGTTGTGCACGATCGGCGCGCCGCAATAGTGCGTGACGCGCTCGAGACGGATCAGATCGAAGATCGCCTTGGCTTCGACCTTGCGCAGGCAGACGTTCACCCCGGCGCGCGCCGCCACGGTCCACGGAAAGCACCAGCCGTTGCAGTGAAACATCGGCAGCGTCCAGAGATAGACGGCGTGCTTCGGCATGTCCCACTCGAGAATGTTGCTGATGGCATTCGTATAGGCGCCGCGATGATGATAGACGACGCCTTTCGGGTTACCCGTCGTGCCCGACGTGTAGTTGAGGCTGATCGCATTCCATTCGTCCGACGGCAGCTCCCACGCGAATTCGGGATCGCCCGTTTCGAGCAAGGCTTCGTACTCGATCTCGCCGATGCGCTCGCCCGGGCCTTCATAGACGGGATCGTCGACGTCGATGACGAGAATCGGGCGCTCCACGGCGGGCAATACCGAGCGCATCAACGGCGCGAACTCGCGATCGACGAGCAACGCCTTCGCTTCGCCGTGGTTCAGCATGAAAGCGAGGGTGGCGGCGTCGAGGCGGGTATTGAGCGTATTGAGTACGGCACCCGTCATCGGCACGCCGAAGTGCGCCTCGACCATGGCTGGCACATTCGGCAGCATTACGGCCACCGTGTCGCCGAGGCCGATGCCGCGCGCGGCGAGTGCCGATGCGAGACGGCGCGTGCGAGCATAGGTTTCGGCCCAGGTGCGGCGCAGGTTGCCGTGCACGACGGCAAGGTGCGAAGGATAGACGGCCGCCGATCGAGCGATGAATTTCAATGGCGTGAGCGCCGTGAAGTTCGCTGCGTTCTTGCCGAGTCCTGCCTCGTACATATCCTTGCTCATGACTGTCTCCTTCTCCTTATCCTGTTTCCCGCTGGATCGGAGCCGCCGCTTTCGCGTCGGCTCCGATGCGCCTGCGCACCCGTGCGGACCTCGCTGGGACCAGCCATTTCGATGATGGCTTTTATCGGTGACTTTCGCCGCAAGCGGGGGCACTTGCCCCCGCCGCGCGGTTTCAGCGCTTGTCGATCGGCACGAACTTCAGATTTTCCGGGCCGGTGTACTGGGCGCTGGGCCGGATGATCTTGTTGTCGATGCGCTGCTCGATCACGTGCGCACTCCAGCCGGAGGTGCGCGAAATCACGAAAAGCGGCGTGAACATGGCCGTGGGCACGCCCATCAGGTGATACGAGACGGCGCTGAACCAGTCGAGGTTCGGGAACATCTTCTTGGCCTCCCACATTACCGTTTCGAGGCGCTCGGCGATGTTGAAAAGGCGCATGTCGCCGGCTTCCTGTGCGAGTTTTCTCGCCACTTCCTTGATGACCTTGTTGCGCGGGTCGGAAATCGTATAGACGGGGTGGCCGAAGCCGATCACGACCTCTTTGGCCTCCACGCGCCGGCGAATGTCGGCCTGCGCTTCGTCGGGCGTGGCGTAGCGCGACTGGATCTCGAACGCGGCCTCGTTGGCGCCGCCGTGCTTCGGCCCGCGCAGCGCGCCGATCGCGCCGGTGATGGCCGAGTAGATGTCCGAGCCGGTGCCGGCGATCACGCGCGCGGCGAACGTGGAGGCGTTGAACTCGTGCTCGGCATAAAGAATAAGCGATGTGTGCATCGCTTCAACCCACGATTGGGAGGGCGCCTTGCCGTGCAGCAGGTGCAGGAAGTGGCCGCCGATCGAATCGTCGTCGGTTTCGACCTCGATGCGCCGGCCGTTGTGCGAGTAGTGATACCAGTAAAGCAGCATGGAGCCGAGCGAGGCCATGAGGCGATCGGCGATCTCGCGCGCGCCGGCTATGCTGTGGTCGTCCTTCTCGGGCAGCACGGTGCCGAGCGCCGAGACGCCCGTACGCATGACGTCCATCGGGTGGGCGCCGGCCGGCACCCATTCGAGCGCGGCCTTGACGTTGGCCGGCAGCCCGCGCAGCGCCTTGAGCTTCGTTTTGTAAGCGGCCAGCTCGGTGCGCGTGGGCAGCTTCTCGTGCACGAGCAGATAGGCGATTTCCTCGAATTCGCAGGCCGTGGCGACGTCGAGGATGTCGTAGCCGCGGTAGTGCAGATCGTTGCCGGTGCGCCCGACCGTGCACAGCGCGGTGTTGCCTGCGGCCACGCCGGACAAGGCGACCGATTTTTTCGGTTTGAAGCCGCCCGCGACCTGTGCCTCTTTTCCTGCTTCACTCATCGTCGTGTCTCCGTTTCGTCAGTCACTCATTTCTTCGCGGCAAAAAGCGCATCGAGCTTGTCCTCGTACGCGTGGTAGCCGAGATAGCGATAAAGATCCTCGCGCGTTTGCATGGTCGGCACAGCCGCTTTTTGCGTGCCGTCGCGCATGAGCGTCTCGTAGAAATTCAGCGCCGCGGCATTCATCGCACGATAAGCCCCGCAGCAGTAGAGCGCGATGTCGACGTTCGCGCTGCGGAGTTCGTCCACCGTGAAAAGCGGCGTCGAGCCGAATTCGGTCAGATTCGCGAGGATCGGCACCTTGACGGCGGCCTTGAAGCGCCGGTAATCGTCGAGCGTCTTCATTGCCTCGGGGAAGATCATATCGGCACCGGCCTCCACGTAGGCGACGGCGCGCTCGATGGCCGCATCGAGCCCTTCGACCGCGGCGGCGTCGGTGCGGGCCATGATGACGAACGAGGCGTCGGTGCGCGCATCGACGGCGGCCTTCACGCGGTCGACCATCTCCTCGGTGGGCACGCATTCCTTGCCGGGCCGGTGGCCGCAGCGCTTCTGGCCGACCTGGTCTTCGAGGTGTACGGCCGCCACGCCAGCCTTGACGAACGAGCGGATCGTGCGCGCGATGTTGAAGGCGCCGCCCCAGCCGGTGTCGATATCGACGAGCAGCGGAATGGAGGTGGCGTCGGTGATGCGGCGCGCGTCGACGAGTACGTCGTCCATCGTGCTGATGCCGAGATCGGGCATGCCGAGCGAGTTGGCCGCCACGCCGCCGCCCGACAGATAAAGCGCCTTGAAGCCGACGGCTTGCGCCATCCTGGCCGCATAGGCGGTGATCGCGCCCACCACCTGCAACGGCTGGCTTTCGGCTACGGCCGCGCGGAACGCGGCGCCCGCGGTGGTCGGTTGCTGGTTCGCTGTATTCAATTCAGTCGCTCCCATGAAATCTGGCTCCTGAAAGAGCAAAGTCCGGGCCAGCGTGTTTGTTATGGACTAAGTCATTGAAATGTCGAGGTATTTCGTCGGGACGGGATAACCATCTGTTTCTATTGTGAAATGGGTTATTTCACTATTGAAAGCGCCGGCGCATAATGCTTGGACGCCCGATTGCTTTGCTGCTCATCTGCCATGGACCGACCCACTTCAGCTTCCGATTCCGCCGAGCGTCCCGTCATCTGGGCGCTTGGCATCAGCCGCCTGCGTGACCTTTTCTTCGACATCGTGGGCGAATACGAGGGCCGCGCCAATGTGCGCGTGATCTCGCGCGCGTACGACGACGCCGTGGGCGAAGTGCAGGCGGCGGGCGCGCAGGGTCCCGATGTGGTGGTGGCCGGCGGCTCGAACGCGGCTTATCTGCGCACGCGTATTGCGGTGCCGGTCGTGCAGATCGGGCCGACCGGCCTCGATGTCATGCATTCTCTCGCCCGTGCGCGGCGGCTTTCGTCTTCAGTCGCGCTCGTCGGGCCCGGCGAAACGTCGCCCGAAGTTCGCGAGTTCGCGACGGCCTATGGAATCGACATCGTGTTCGGCTCCTACCGCACGGCGCAAGACGCTCAAACGTGCGTGCTCGACCTGCGCGACAGGGGTGTGGGCTGCGTGGTCGGCCCGGGTCTCATCGCCGATCTCGCGGCGGCGGCGGGCATGGGAGCCGTGTTTCTCTACTCGCACGCTTCGGTGCGCGCCGCTTTCGACACGGCGCTCGAAGTGGCCCAGGCCACGCGCGGCGAGGTGCGGCGCCGGCGGCACATCGACAATCTGCTGCAACACCTGCGCGACGGCGTGGTGGCGCTCGACGCCGCGGGGCGTGTGGAGGCCATCAATCGCCGGCTGGCGGCCGCACTCGGCATCGATGCCGGCAATGCCGCCGGCAAGCTGCTGACGGAGCTCGCGCCCGACGTGGCCGCTTCGCTGCCCGATGCCGATGGCGATGTGCTGGTTTCCATTCGAGGCGCGAGCTATCTGGTGCATCGCGGCCCGTTGGCGGGGGAGGGGGATGAAGATGGTGCCGTGCTGACGTTCCAGGAATCGCGCGCGGTCGAGCGACTCGACCGGACACTCCGCTCGAAGCAGCTCACGCATCAATTTGCCGCACGCTATCGGCTCGAGGACGTAGTGGGCGAAAGTGCGTCGATGGAGCGCGTGCGCACGCTCGTGCGCCGCTATGCGAGATCGGATGCAACCGTGCTCGTGATGGGCGAGAGCGGGACCGGCAAAGAGATGGTTGCCCAGAGCATGCATCGCCTCAGCTCGCGCCGGCAGTTTCCATTCGTCGCCATCAATTGCGGCGCCTTTCCTGAAGCCTTGCTCGAGAGCGAACTCTTCGGCTACGAGGAGGGCGCATTTACAGGCGCGCGCAAGGGCGGCAAGGCGGGGCTGATCGAGGCGGCACACCGCGGCACGCTTTTTCTCGACGAGATCGGCGAAATGCCGCTACCGCTGCAAAGCCGCTTGCTGCGCGTGCTGCAGGAGCGCGAAGTGGTGCGGCTCGGTGCGACCGAGCCCACGCGTGTCGACATTCGCGTGATTGCGGCAACGCACCGCGGCTTGACGGAAGGCATTGCGAACGGTACGTTTCGCGCCGATCTCTACTATCGCCTGAACATCCTCACGGTGTCGCTGCCGCCGTTGCGCGAGCGCGCGGGCGACGTCATGCCGCTCGCCGCCGAACTGCTGCTGCAGGCGGTGCAGCGCGAGCCCCGGCTCACGAGCCGCGTGCGTGATCTGGCAAACGCACAAGGCGTTCTGGCCGAGGTTGGCGAGCCGCTCCAGCACTACGGGTGGCCTGGCAACGTGCGCGAGTTGCAAAACGTGATCGAGCGCATCGTCGTCGAGTTGGCCGATGCCGATCGGGACGCTGGCGGTGCGGTTGTGCCGATCACCGCCGCGGCGCTCGCCGCGGTTGCGCCGGAGCTTTTCGGCCACGGTCCGCAGGATGCGCAGGGTGGGCAGACGCTGCGCGAGCGAAGCCGCCACAGCGAGGCCGACGAGATCCGCGCGGCGCTCGCGGCGTTCGACGGCGACAGAAACGCGGTATGCAAGGCGCTCGGCATCAGCAAGACTACGCTGTGGCGCAGGCTCAATGGGGGCGGTAGCCCTCGCGACGCATCGTGACGTGCCTTTGGGGGCGGCGGTTGGGACCGCTTGCGTTGACTGGCTCGTCAAGCGGCCTCAAAATGACGGGTTTGGCGTCCCACGGGCGAATACAAGGCTGGACCGATGAAAATTCTCATGACCGGGGCGACTGGTTTTCTGGGGAGCAGGTTGCTCGGTCGATTGCTGGCCGCCGGCTACGACGTAACGGTTCTGAAGCGATCGTTTTCGGACGTGCGACGCATTCGGGAGTCACTACCGCATGTTCGCTGTTTCGATCTCGATCGGCAGACACTCGAAAGCGCATTTTGCGGCGGGCCTTACGACACCATCGTGCATTGCGCAACGAATTACGGCCGACAGGAGGGCATGCAGGCGCGCTCGGGCATGATCGAGACCAACCTGCTGCTGCCGTTGCGGTTGCTCGAATCGGCGGTCGAGCATGGCGCCAGAAACTTCGTCAATACCGACACCCTGCTCGATAAAGGGGTATCGCCGTATGCTTTGTCGAAGTTGCAGTTTCGCGAATGGCTCAAGCATTTCTCCGGGGAAATCGGTGCGACGACGGTCTCGCTCGAGCATTTCTACGGGCCCGACGACGACAGCAGCAAATTCGTCACCCATATCGTGCGGGCCTTGCTGGGTGGCGTACCGGCGATTCCCCTCACGCCCGGCGCACAGTTGAGAGATTTCATCTACATCGACGATGTCGTATCGGCATTCTCGTATGTATTGGACGATCTGAATACACGGCAGCGCGGTTACGTGGAGTACGAAGTCGGGACTGGGAAGACAACCAGCATTCGCGACTTCGTAACGCTTGCGAAACGGCTCTCGGGCAACCAGATCACCCAGCTCGAATTCGGCGCGATCCCGTACCGCCCTCATGAGCCGATGAACGTCCAGGTCGACACCTCGCGCTTGGATGCGGCGGGGTGGCGCCCTCTGGTCAGCCTCGAAGACGGCTTGAAACGTACCTTCGAATACGAACGGACTCTTTTCCGATGAAATATCTGATTACCGGCGGTTGCGGCTTTCTCGGCACCAACATTGCGGCCAAGGTGCTGAGCGATGGGGGGCGGCTCGTCTTGCTCGACGATCTGTCGCGATACGGGTCGGCGAGCAACCTGCAATGGCTGCGCGAGCGCGGCGACCTCGAGTTCGTGCATGCGGACATCCGTTGTGCGGACGACTGCGACGCCGCGATTGCGCAGCATCAGCCCGATGTGGTGTTCCACTTCGCCGGGCAAGTCGCGATGACGACATCGCTTGCGCGCCCGCGCCGGGATTTCGAAATCAATGCGCTTGGCACGCTCAATTTGCTCGAGGCGGTGAGAGCGCACAGCCCGAACGCCGCTTTCGTCTATTCGTCCACCAACAAAGTCTACGGCGATCTCGAGTTTCTGCGCTACGACGAAACGCCCACGCGTTACGCGTTGCCCGACTTTCCCAACGGGGTGCCGGAGACGATCGGACTGGACTTCCACTCTCCGTACGGATGCTCGAAAGGCAGTGCGGACCAATACGTTCTCGATTACGCCCGCATGTTCGGCCTGCGAACGGCAGTATTCAGGCATTCGTCGATGTACGGGGGGCGTCAGTTCTTCAGCGCCGATCAAGGCTGGATCGGTTGGTTTTGCCAGCAGGCGGTGCGGCAGGCCGGCGGAGACACGAGCGAATTCACGGTCTCCGGTAACGGCAAGCAAGTACGCGATCTGCTGCATGCAGACGATATGGTCGAACTGTATTTGCGCGCGGCTGATCGCATTCAAGAGATTCGGGGCGAGGCGTTCAATATCGGCGGCGGCATGAACAACAGCCTGTCCATTCTCGAATTGCTGCATCTTCTCGAGAGCATGCTCGGCACCAAACTGCATTGGCGGCATATCGCGGCGCGCGAAAGCGACCAACGGGTATTCGTGGCCGATCTGGCGAAGGTTCATGCCCGCCTGGGGTGGGCGCCGCGCGTCAGCAAGGAAGACGGTATTCGCAGCATGATCGAGTGGGTGCGATCGATGGGAATCACCGGATGACGTCGTTCTCCGAGAATCCACGCGCGCCGGCGCGCGTCGCGCTCAGTCTCGTCATGCCCGCCTACCAGGAGGAGGAAAACCTGCGCGTATTGCTGCCCCGCGTGCTGGAGGAACTCGATCGACAAGGCGAACCCTACGAGGTCCTCGTTGTCGATACGATGACGCCGATGGACGGCACGCCTCAATTTTGCGATGCGCTGAATATTCGCTATGTGGCCCGGCGCGGCGGCAACTCCTATGGGGACGCGGTCAGAACGGGAATTGCCGAAGCGCAGGGCGACTATGTCATCTTCATGGATTCCGATGGCTCGCATTCGCCCGAATGGATCCCGAAGCTTTACGCGCAGCGGGAAGGCAATGACGTCGTGATCGCATCCCGCTACGTGGAGAACGGCTTCACGGAGAACAGCTGGACGCTCGTATTCATGAGCCGGGTCTTGAACGTCATCTATTCGTTGGTGCTCGGTATCCGGTGTCGCGACGTTTCCAACAGTTATCGGCTGTACCGAAGCGAGCAATTGAAGCGGCTCAAACTCAAATGCGACAACTTCGACGTCGTTGAAGAAATTCTGTTCAAGCTCGTGCGTCATGATCCACGGCTGCGCATCAAGGAGATTCCGTTCACGTTCAAGCAGCGCCTTTTCGGGCGCACGAAGCGCAAGTTGTTCGTCTTCATGCTGACCTATGCGTTTACCTTGATCAAACTGAGGTTCTTCGTCTAAATGCTCGCGCAATTCATGCGATTTGGCGTAGTCGGAGCATTGGGCACGCTCGTCAATCTTGCGGTGTTTGCGCTGCTCGTCGAGCATTGGCACGTTGATCACAACGTTGGAGCGTGCGCGGCGTTTCTGGCGGCCGTGACGCACAACTACGCGATCAACCGTGCATGGACCTTTCGCTCGCATGGTCGGCCGGACGTCTCCCGCCTACGTGGCCTCGCAAAGTACGCAGGCGTCAACCTGCTCGGTTTTTGCGTAGGTCTTATCGGGCTGAACGCGGTCGTGCTGTTCGCTGGCCCGGCGTTCAGCTTGCAAGGGCAGGCTTTGGGGATCGTAATGGGCATGGGGTTCAATTTCCTGCTCGCGAGGCAATGGGTATTCAAGGCGCGGCGCGTGGATGAGGGCAGGCCCGAATGAGCGATCCGGCAATGGAGTTGTCCGTCCGACGAGTGAGTTTTTTTTCCAGATTCGTGCTGATAGGGTTGGGCGCAGCCGTTGTCTTTCATGCCACGATGGCTGCGCTGGGATTGACGTTCCCGTGGACGACGTTTCTCTTTCGGCCCGACGATCGCTTCAATGATTGGCACAATTCTGTTGCGGCCGCTGCAACGCTCGATCCTTATTACGCGGCTACGCGGGCCGTTTCCGCGTATTTTCCATTTGCCTACGAGGTGCTGCGTATTGGCGTTGGCTGGGCAAGGAACGTGTCGACCTCGATTTACCTTGCGATCTCGCTGACGCTCCTGTCGTTGGCGAGTTGGTCGGCCGTGCGCTTCATGGGCCATGTCCGGGGCTGGCAGCGCCACCGGCAATGGAAAGTCTTCATATTGGCATTGGCGGGGTGCGTTGGCTGTTATCCGGTCCTCTTTGCGCTCGATCGCGGCAATCTCGATGTGTGGATCGCTTGCCTTTGCGTCATCCATGCGGCGTCATTGCGTGCCGGCGATCGTCGAACGGAGGCCGCCGGTGCCGTCGCGCTTTCACTGGCGATCGCACTCAAAGCCTATCCGCTCGCGTTCCTTGCGCTCGCGGTGGCGGAACGGAAATACCGCATCGTTGCATGGGCACTATTGGGCGGCCTGTTGCTATCGTTGATTGGCGCGACCGCCCTGTCGGGCGGTATCGTTCATACGCTGCATGGGCTGCAGGCCGGGCTCGCCAAGTATCGCGAGATATACGTGATCGGCCGGGACTCGCTTTTTGCGAGTTCCGATCCATACAATGCGATAAGAACCGTCGAAGTGTTTCGGGGCGCCTCGGGGGCGGCGATCGCGAGCAGGAGTGCCGGCCTGCTCAAGATTTATCAGCCGATTGCTTTCGCCTTCGCCATGCTCGCCGCGGCGTATATTGTTTTCTCCGGTGCGCCGTATTGGCTCCGTGTCATGGCGACTTGCCTCGTTGCCATCCTGTTTCCCAATGTCGCCAACGACTATAAGCTGTCGCTGCTTTTGCCGGGGCTGTTCGCTCTGCTGTTTTCGCAGGCGGAGGATGGCGCAGGGGATCGTCTTCGCCAAAAAGCGGCGCTATTCGTAGTCTGTCTGCTGTTGGTTCCCAAGAGCTACTTTTTCATAAATGGCTTGAGCGTCAATAACCTCTTGAATGCCACGTTGCTCTCGGGACTCATCGCGATCGTCGCATTCGATTGCCGGCGATGGCGCACCGTGCTGCGGCGTTTGTCGGGACGCCGTTTCGACACGCCACATATTGAGCACCCCTGAAAAATCTTGCGCGCCTCGATGACGATTCGCTAGGCTCCCATTCGGAGCGAACCGTCGCTCCTGTTTCTCGACCGGAAATTTAAGCGCTTAAATTTGGAGGCCGCGGTCGCCGGACTCTTCGGGGCGCCGTGCCGACATGGAGGAAGACGAATGAACAGAAGAACTGTTTTGAGCTGGCTCGCGTCGGCCGCCGCGGGTACTGCGGCAAATGTGGTTTTGGGCTCGGGCGGGGCGGTGGCCGCATCGACGCAAGCGGGCGTGGGGCGTGCGCCCCTGGCACTCGGGGCGGACGTATCGACATTGCTCGAACTCGAGGCCAACGGTGCGCGCTATTACGATCGCGGCGTCGCCCGCGATTGTCTGCTGATCCTGAAAGAGCACGGGCTCGATGCTGTCCGCCTGAAGGTCTGGAACGACCCGGGCAATCCGGACTTCTTTCCCGCGAACCAGAGCCCGGCCGCGGGCTACAACAACGCGGAGCACGTCCGCGTGCTCGCGCGCCGTGCCGCCGCATTGGGCTTGCGCGTGTTGATCGACTTCCATTACAGCGACTGGTGGGCCGATCCCGGCAAGCAGTATCCGCCTCACGCCTGGGAAGGAAAGGACGTTGCGCAGACCTGCGAACTGCTTGCCCAGTACACGGCCCGGGTGCTGCGCATGCTCGCGCGCGACGGCGTGCGTCCCGAATGGGTGCAGATCGGCAACGAGATCACAGGGGGCATGCTATGGCCGCTTGGCCGCTACGATCAATGGGACAACCTCGCGCAACTGCTGAAAGCGGGACATGATGCGGTGAAGTTGGTCGATTCGCGTACGCAGGTCATGCTGCATATCGATAGCGGCGGAGACAACGCGAAGAGCCGCTGGTGGTTCGACAGCGCGACCCAGCGCGGCGTGAGCTTCGACGTGATCGGACTGTCATGGTACCCGCAATGGCAAGGGGCGTTGGCCGATCTGAAAGCGAACGTCGACGATCTCGCCGTACGGTACGACAAGGACGTCATCGTCGTGGAAGCGGCCTACCCATGGACCACGAGCGACGGCGATTCCGAGCCCAACGCGATGACGAACACCGGTACGACTCCTTACCCGGCCACGCCGGCCGGGCAGGCGCAGGTGATGACCGCGCTTGCCGAGATCGTCAAGGCCATCCCTCATGGTCACGGCAAAGGCATTTTCTGGTGGGAGCCGGAGTGGATTCCCGTAGCCGGCGTGGGTTGGAAAACCGGCGCGGGCGATCAATGGGACAACAATACCCTCTTTGATTTCAAGGGCCACGCGTTGCCTTCGCTCGACGTATTCAGGGCGCTGCGCGCGGGCCGCTGATCGCTTCAGTAATCGGCGTGAGCGATGGCCGGCGCTCACGCCGCGCCCGTCGGAGAGGGAGCGCGCCGACTAGCGCGAACGCAGAACCCGGCCGCGCGCATCGACTGCAAAAAGCGCAAACGCACACAGTGCAAGCAGGCCGCAGAGCAAAAAGGCTGGCCGATAACCGATCGTTTCGATGATGAAACCCGACAGTACGCCAGCCGCGATCGAACCCACGCGCGAGGCGTTGAAAAAGAGCGCTGTCGCGCTGCCTGGCGCGCGCGGCACCAACTCTTGTACATATGTGAGCCCGAGGCAGGAGGTGATCGCAACCACGCCGGCGCTCAATGCCTGCAAGGGCATGGCCACGGTCACGCTGCGGCAGGCGGCAAGCGCAACGAAATAGGCCACGTGAATGCCGGCTGCGGCCGCAAGCCAGCGTGCTTTGGCCAGCCGCGACGACTTTGCGCCAAGCCACAGCATCATCGGAATTTCGAGCAGTGCCCCGAGCCCGAGCATCGTCGAGACGTCGAGGCGCGTGCCGCCGAGCCGCTGGACGACGTATAGCGGCAGCATGATCATCGTTGCATTCGCAACGAGCCCGATCAGCGTCAACGCGGCCAGTGCTCGTCCCATCGAAGCCGGGGCGTCATCGCGTTTCGCCTGCTTTGCCGTCACGGTGCCCGGTTGGAGAGGCGGTGCCGCATGGTGGGTATCCGCATCGATGCCTGCCGACGGCAGCGTGTGCGCCGGGCCGTGCGTTTCGGCAACGCGCGCGACGAGCAAGGCACAGAGTGCAAAGCTGCCGGCAGCGAAGAAGAAGAGCCCGATATAGCCCGTTTGCGCGAGCACGAGCGCGCCCACGGCTGGCCCGAACACCCACGCGGCAGAGAGCAGCGTGCGCAATGCCGCGGCCGCGAATTCGCGCTGCGCCGGATCGGTGACGGGCAGGGCCGAGCGGCCGAAGGAAAAGACCTGCGACAGCGATGCGGCGCCCGGGCCGATCAGCAGGATGCCAACCGCCATCAGTGCTGCGTAGTCGCGCACGAAGCACAAACATAGATAGCCGGCGGCCGCGGCCGCGAGCGAGCCAAGGAGCCAGGGACGGTGCCGCCCCTGGCGATCCGAGCGTCTGCCCGCCCATGCGCTCGCCCATACGCCGCTCGCCGCGATCGCGGTCATGAACACGCCGAGCCGCAGCGGCGACATGCCCGCCTGTTCCACACCGAAAAGCGATAGGTATGGCGCAGTGAACGATAAGGCGATGCCCAGCATCAGCGTGGCCGATGCCAATGGCAGAAAACGCGGCACGCGGGCAACCCGCATGATCTGTGCGTACACCGGATCAGCGCTCCTCGATCCAGGCCGCCACGTCCACGGGGCCGATGATGGGCCCGCCGAGCACGAAGCGTGCGTCTTCCGGCGCTGGCGCGGGCTGAGGCGCACCGCCGTAATTGAACGCGAAGCACACGCCGTCGCGCTTGCGCGTGCGCACGCCGCTTGCCAGGGCCACGGTGGCGATGCCCGCCTGACGGGCGCTTTCCGCAAGCACGGCGCGCAACAGGGGCGAGTCCACCGATGCGGCGAGCATCGTCACGCGCGCTCGCCGCAAAACGGCCGGTACGCCGTCGTCGAACGCCGCCAGCACTTCCACGCCCGGGCCGGGCTCGGCATGATCGCGCCATTTGCGCGCGTGCCCTTGCACGCCGTCGAACGCCATGCCGGGTGCGAGCGACGGCCGTAGCGATTCGGCTTGGATCACGCGTACGGGCAGGACAGCTTGTAGCCGACCGGGCGGCAGGTTCGGCTCGATTGCGAACGCGGTCGTCTTCGAACCGGTGCGGGGCCCGAAGAGCCAGTGCGTCGAGCCGTTCTCGATCTGGGTCACGAGCGAGGTGGGGACGACGGGCAGCGTCGGCGCGACCACGAGCTCGTAGCCGCTCAGATCGGCTTGCGCGGGCACGATGTCGAGATCGACGCCGAGCGAGCGCAGCGCCTCGTACCACTCGAAGACGTGTTGCTGATAGTCGAAGTCCGCGCCGTGGCGCTGCGTCTCGACCATCCAGTCCGCTTCGTAATCGAAGATCAAGGCCACCTTTGCCGCCGTGTGCGCGCTGCCCGATGATTGCATCGCCGATGCTTGCACCTTCAGCGCCGCAAGCTCCTCGGCCGCGCGCCGGATTTCGAGGCCACCCGGAGAAAGCGTGTCGTCTGGAAGATTCAACCCCGAGTGCATTTGCTCCTGCGCGTAGGGGCATTGCCGCCAGCGAAAGTACGACACCAGTTCGGCGCCGTGGGCGAACGCTTCCCAGGTCCAGAGCCGCACCGCACCCGGTGCGGGAACGGGATTGTGCGGCGCCCAGTTGACGGGGCCGGCCTGCTGCTCCATGACCCACATGCGGCCTCGGCCAATACCGCGGTAGAGGTCGTGACTGAATGCGGACACGTCGGGATGTCCGGTGCGCGCCCAGCGGTGCTTGTCTTCTTCCGGCAGCCCGATCACCTCGGTTCGCGGAATCGGGTAGCTGTCCCACGCGGCCACGTCGAGCCCGCGTTCGGCGAACACGTAATGATCGAAGGCAGTAAAGAAGCCCATGAAGTTGTGCAGCACGTCCCGCCCAGGCGAATGCGCACGGATCAGTTTGGCCTGCAACGCGTGAAAGTCCGCCACTTCATCGGAAACGAAACGCCGGAAATCGAGCACGTGGGCCGGATTGGCATCGGTCGGCGTGTGCAGCGGCAGCTCGATCTCGTCGAAGGACCGGTATTCCATGCTCCAGAACACGTTGCCCCAGGCCATGTTGAGTGCCGCAATCTCGCCGTAGCGCGCGGCGAGCCAGCGGCGGAATTTTTGCAGCGCCGCGCGGCTGTAGCTCGGCAGGGTGTTGTGGCAGCCGAGCTCGTTGTCTGTTTGCCACGCGATCACGGCGGGATGCTGGCCGTAGCGGCGCGTCATCGCTTCGACGATACGTGCGCAATGCTCGCGATAGACCTCGCTCGAAATGTCGTAGTGGCGACGCGAGCCGAATTGCCAGGGCATGCCGTCGCGGGCGATCGGCAGGATGTCGGGGTGCGAATCGACGAGCCACTTCGGCGGCGCTGCGGTGGGCGTGCCGAGAATGACCTTCAAACCCTCGGCAGCGAGTGTGTCGATGGCTGTGTCGAGCCATGCCCAGTCGTAGCAGCCCGGTGCGGGCTCCATGCGGCTCCAGGCGAATTCGGCAATGCGTACGCGCGTGATGCCGAGCGCGGCCATCCGCTTCGCATCGCTCTTCCATTTGTCGCGGGGCCATTGTTCGGGGTAATAGCAAACACCTAAATGCATTGGGGTTCCTTCAGGGAAAATCGACGGGAATCCGGCAGGTATCGCGGCCCATTCGGTCACTCAGCCTTTCGTGGCGCCGAAGGTCAGGCCGGCGACGAACTGCTTTTGCATGGCGAAGAACATCAGCACGGACGGCAGCGCGGCGAGCACGGAGCCGGCGGACACGAGGTTCCAGGCGGTCGTCCATTGACCTTTGAGCGCGGCCACGCCGACGGTGATGGGCGCCGCCTCGTCGCCCTGCGTGAGACAGAGCGCCCAGAAGTAGTCGTTCCACACGAACGTGAAGACGAGAATGGCGAGCGCCGCAAGCGCGGGCCTCACGAGCGGAAGCACCACACGCGCATAGATGGCCCACTCGCTTGCGCCTTCCACGCGCGCCGCTTCGATCAGCTCGTACGGAAGCTCGCGGATGAAATTGCGCAGAAACAGCGTGCAAAAGCCGGTTTGAAAGGCGGTATGAAACAGGATGAGCGCCCACACCGTGTTGTAGAGCCCGAACGTCAGCATCAGATCGCGGACGGGAATCATCAGGATCTGGATCGGCACGAAATTGCCGGCGATGAAAATGCCGAGCAAGACGAGGTTGCCGCGAAAGCGGTAATTCGCGAGCGCGTGGCCGGCCAGCGACGCGAGGAAAATGGCGGCCGCCACGGCGGGCAACGTAATGAGGCAACTGTTCAGAAAGTAATGCAGCATGGGCGTTTGCGTGAGCGCCGTGCCGTAGTTCTCGACGAACGCGAAATGCCGGGGCCAGCCCCAATAGTTGCCTTCCGTCAATTCGTCGCTCGAGCGAATGGAGGTGACGAGCACGGCGATGAGCGGCAGCAGCCAGGCGATCAGCGCGCACGGCAGCGAGACTAGATAAACGAGGCGGGGAAGCGGCCGCCAGCGCGAAACGGGCATCGGGTACATCGTCGGCTCCTTGGGCTCAACTTTCCGTGCGAACGAGTCGCCGCAATTGATAAGCGATATAGACGAGCATGATCGCGAAGAGGACCACGGCAATCGCCGCCGAATAGCCTTCGCGGTAATACTTGATCGCCTGGTCGTACATGAAATAGGCCAGCACGGTCGAACTGTCGAACGGGCCGCCGCCGCTCATGACCGAGATGAGATCGAAGCTGCGCAGCGCGCCGATTACCGTCAGGACGACGGCCATGAACGTGGCCGGGCGCAGTTGCGGCAGAACCACATGCCAGAGCAGTGCGAATCCGCGCGCGCCTTCCATTCGGGCTGCCTCGACAATTTCGCCGTTGATGCCGGTGAGGCCCGTCAGATAAAGAATCATGCAAAACGGAATCTGCGGCCAAAGCGCGGCGAAGATGATGCCGTAGGTGACGTAGCGCGGGTCGCCGAGCACCGGAACGCCGTGTCCGACGATGACTTTGAGCAGCCCGAAGGTCGGATCGTAGAACCAGGAGAACACGAGCCCGACTACCACCCCCGGCAACACGAACGGGGCGAAGAAGAGCGATTTGACGAGGCGAATGCCCCGCACGTTCTGGTTGAGGTAAAGCGCGAGAGCAAGCCCCGCCGGCGGCGCGAGTAAAAAAAGCGCGAGCCAGAGCAGATTGTTTTTCAGCGCGGTGTAAAACGTGTCCGAGGCGATGAGTTCGCGATAGTTGTCGAGGCCGATGAAACTGGGTGCGCTCATGCCGTCCCAGCTATGAAAGCTGAGCCATATGCTGCTCGCGATCGGGTAGATGACGAGCACCGCGAAGAGGGCGAACCCCGGCAGCAGGAACAGCAGCGCCGCGCGCGTACGCCTGCGCGAAAGCGACGCCGCCTGCGGCATCCGTTCGGGCGAGGCATGGCGCGGAGCGCGTTGCGAGAGACTGTGCGACATGAAGGAGGTCCTTCGGAATTCGGTCGGCGTGCGCCGCGTGCCTGGCGGTACGGATGCGGGAGCCCGAAATGCTCCGCACCGCACTGGCCGCGCGGCGCGCGGGCGTCACTTCCTGTAGATGCGTTTGCGCGTGGTTTCGAGGCGCGCGAGGATCGCGTCGAGCTGGCTCGGGTCCGACACGAACTGCTGCATCGCCTTCATGCCTTCGTCGGCCATCTCCTTCGTCATGTCGCGGTCGTAGAATTGCGCGATGCCGCCCGTTGTCGACGAAAGCGTCTTGAAGCCGACCTTCGAGATCGGGTCCTGTGGTTCGGGCGCCTGATTGTTGGAGGGCAACTGCCCCCAGCCCTTGGCAAGCTCGCCGTTTGTGGACGGTTGCTCCATGAAGGCGAGCAGACGCCGCGCGTCGGCCTTGTTCTTCGCCCTGGCCGGCATGACGAGCACGTTGACGGGGCCGTCTTCGGCGACGGGCACAGCGGCATCGATGATGGGGAAGCGGAAATACCCCATTTGCTCGCGCGTGGATGCGGGCAGTCCTGCCGAGAAGAAGGTGCCCATCAGCAGCATTGCGGCTTTGCCGTTCACGAGCAGCGGGCTCGTGGAATCGACGTCGTAGGAAAGCGCGTTATCGATGAAGTAATGATTGTCGATGAGCGTCTTCCACGCCGTGTAGACCTTGCGCACGCGTGCATCGGTGTAGGGAACGTCGCCCGCCATCAACTCCTGGTGGAACGCATAGCCGTTGATGCGCAGATCGAGATAGTCGAACCATGCGGCGAGCGTCCACGCATCGCGTGCCGGAACGGCGATCGGGGCGATACCCGCGGCCTTCAGTTTGCCGCAGTCTTCGAGAAATTGATCCCACGTAGCCGGCTCGCTCGTAATGCCGGCTTTCTTGAAGAGATCCTTGCGATAGAAGAACCCGTAGGCGTCATAACCGAGCGGGGCGCTGTATTGCTTGCCCGCATAGGTCGACGATTGCTTCACCGAGGCATAGGTCTTGTCCCAGCCGTTATTCTTCCAATCTGCGCTGAGATCTTCGAGCAGCCCGCGCCGCGCGAAGTAGGCCATGCGCTCGCCGTTGTGCCAGCTCAGCAGGTCGGGTGGATCTGTTGCGAGCCAGCCCGAGATCTGCACTTTGTAGGCTTCCTCGCCCACGTACGACACTTTCAGGTCGACGTCGGGGTTGGCCTTGCGGAATTGATCGAATGCCTCCTGCCAGGTGGCGCGCTGATTGCCGCGCGCCGAAACCGTTACGTTCAACGTGGCGGCGAGGCTCGTGCCCGCGGCGGCGAGTGCGGCGCCGAGCGCGATTGCTTTGGCGCATACGCTCCATTTCCGGTTCGTTCCGAATTTCATGGTTTGTCTCCTTTCTCCTTGATGGTGTTATGTCGTCGTCTATTGCGCCGTCATGCCAATACGTGGGCAGCGTGCTCGACGCGCAGCGCGTTGCCCGTTGCATCGAAGAGGTGGCAGTTCGTCTCGGACAGACGAAATGCATGCCGCGCGCCGCGCCGAATGTCGCAATCCCCGGGCAGTTTGGCGACGAGCGGCCGCCCGCCCGGCTGCTCGAGGTGCACGTAGCTCGCCTCGCCCAGTTGCTCGACGAGCAGCACGTCCCGGGAAATGGCGAGTTCGCCTGCGGCCTCGGGAATCAACGTCAGATGTTCCGGACGGATACCCAGCGTGACCGCCGCGCCCGCGTGGACGTCGGGCGTGGGCGTTCGGCCGTGCAGCGTCAACGGTTCGCCGCTGCCGTCAAGGCGCAGATGCAGCGCCGACGCGTCCGCCGAGACCACGCGGGCAGGCAGGAAGTTCATGCGCGGCGAGCCAATGAAGCCGGCCACGAAGAGATTGGCCGGCCGATGGTAGAGGTCGAGCGGCGCCCCCACCTGGGCAATGCTTCCGTATTTGGACACGTCGTCGCCGGCGCGCAGCAGGACGATCTTGTCCGCGAGGGTCATCGCCTCGATCTGATCGTGCGTGACGTAGACGGAGCTGGCCTTTTCGAAGCGCGCGTGCAATCGCGCGATCTCGATGCGGGTTTGCCCGCGCAGAGCGGCGTCGAGATTCGAAAGCGGTTCGTCGAAGAGGAACACGCGCGGCTCACGTACGATCGCCCGGCCGATTGCCACGCGCTGCCGTTGGCCGCCCGAAAGTGCGCGCGGTTTGCGATCGAGCAGGGTATCGAGCTGAAGCGCACGCGCAGCCTCCTCGACGCGGCGCCGAATCTCGCGCTCGGGCAGCTTGGCGATGCGCAACCCGAACGCCATGTTGTCGAAGACCGTCATATGCGGGAACAGCGCATAGCTTTGGAACACCATGGCCACGCCGCGCTCGGCAGGTGGCGTTTCGTTCATGCGCTCGCCGTCGATGCGCAGTTCCCCATCGCTGAGTTCCTCGAGGCCGGCAATAATCCGCAGCAGCGTGGATTTGCCGCAACCCGACGGGCCGAGAAACACGCAGAACTCGTGCTCGCCGATTTCAAGATTGACGTCGCTGAGCACGGGTGCGTGCTGAGCGTAGCGTTTCGATACCCGATCGAGCGTGATCGTTGCCATGCTGCCGTGTCTCCATCCGATACGCCGTCCGCCCAATAGGCATTTAAGCGCTTAAATTTTTGTACCGAACAGGGCCGTCTCGTCTTACCATCACGGTATCCCTGCAACTCGGCGTGAAAGAAAAGTAGCGCAGCCGTGAAGGGCGTGCAACTTTTGAGACGCTGTCCCAATATATGAGCGAAAACGTTTTGGCCGAGTCGGAGTATTGGCTCACCGGTCCCTATTCAGCGAGCGATGCGACGAGGTGGTCATGGTGACGCTTGCGGAGGTCGCACGTCACGCACAGGTGACCGCGGCCACTGTGTCGAACGTGCTGCGCAATCCGCAAAAGGTGAAGCCGAGCACGGTCGAGCGCGTCATGGTCGCCATTCGCGAACTCGGCTATCGCCCGAATCTGACCGCACGCGCGCTCGCCGAAGGCCGCACGCCAACCTTGGCGCTGATGCTTTCGAACATCTCGAATCCGTTCTACCCGGAGTTCGTGCTTGCCGCCGAGCGCGAGGCACGCAAGCGCGGCTACTTTCTCCTCGTTTGCAATACCGACGACGACTCGGCCATTACGCGCGCCTATCTCGGGCAGGTCGCGGGCACGCTCGCCGCCGGGGTGCTCGTGATGAATACCGATCTGGCCGAGCGAGAACTGGGCGAGGTATCGAAAAAGGGCGTGCCCGTCGTGCTCTGCATGTGGGAGCAGGTGCGCGCCTCGCTCGCACTGCCTTGCGTGACGGTGGACTTCGCGGCGGCGGGCGCGTTGGCCGCCGAGCATCTTTTCGCGCTCGGGCATCGGAAGATCGGCGTGCTCGTTGGCGAGGGCTCCGGCGGGCCGCAATCGGTGCGGCTGGGCGGCTTCGGCCAGGCGCTTGCGGCGCGTGCCAGGAATCTCGCGCCGGCCGCCGTGGAGCACGCACACGACTCCATCGAAGGCGGTTATGAAGCAGCTGCCGCGATGCTGCGCTCACGTCCGGCGCTAACGGCGATCTTTGCCACGAACGATCTGATGGCGATCGGCGCGATGCAGGCCGCGGCGGATATGGGGCGGCGCGTGCCCGACGATCTGTCGGTGATGGGGCTGACGGACATTCCGCTCGCGCGCCAATTCCGCCCTGCGCTGACGACGGTGCGGTTTCCCACGGCCCAGATCGCGGCGCGCTCGATCGTGCTCGCAATCGATATGCTCAACGGCGAGCAACCCTTGCACAGCATCTTTGCCGTACCTTCGCCCGAACTCGTCGTTCGCGGTTCGACCGGCGCCGCGCCGCGCAAACGCGCGCACGGCTGATCTCAGGCGTGCGCGCACAGGCTTCGGGCTTGCGCGCATCTGCTTTCGCTTCCTTCTCATCAGTACTCCCGATCGACGATATCAGCAGGCGATACGCGATCGGCGCCCATACGAGAATTAAATAAAAAGATCAATTCTGATAATGGATGGATCAATTTCTTTATTGAATGTAACAATTGTTTTGTATCTGGAGACGTTTGTTGAGGATTGCCCCATTGGCTGTGATGGCAACGGAGAAACGATTGTTAACAATTCCAGAGGAATTCGTTGGATCGGGAAAAATTCTTACTATATGCGGATTTTTCGGATATGATGCAAAGACCTGTTCACCCACCGAACGGTGGGCGAACAGTTGGGGGATTCATTGATAACGAAAATCGAACGGCCGATGTCAGACGGGGTAGCGGTGCTATCTGATTTTTAACGCTTCACATAGATGAAGGCATCATAAGTCTCATGCGATCCGACAGAATAAAGATTGGCTATGCCAGAGTCTCGACAGACGAGCAGCATCTCGATATGCAATTGAAGGCGCTGAGCGACTACGGGTGTACGGCTGTCTATACTGATAAAGGGTTTTCTGGCGCGAGGTTCGACCGCCCCGGGTTGCTCGAGGCGCTTGCGGCGCTCAAGGGTGGCGGTACGCTTGTCGTGTTCAGGCTGGACCGGCTGGGGCGCTCCCTGCGGCATCTGGCAGCTCTGGTAAGCGATCTGGACAAGCAGAAGGTACGGCTCGTTTCGCTCAGCGAGTATATTGATACCGGTTCGTCGAGCGGGCGCTTCACGTTTCACATGCTTGCGGCGATGGCCGAATTCGAGCGTGGCTTGATCAGCGAGCGAACGCGGGCGGGGATGGCCGCGGCGCGCGAGCGCGGCAGTGCGATCGGTAGGCCGAGCGTATTGACGGAAGAACAACGCGAGCAAGCGCGTGCATTGCTGCAGTCCCATTCGACCGAATTCGTTGCACAAACGTTCAACGTCCACGAGCGGACGTTGAGGCGGCACTTGCGAACGCGCAATGCATTGCAGGACGCTGCGATATCGAACAATTGCACTTGAAATGGGCGCAGGCCCGCGCGGGAACCGATGTGGGTATTCGGTTACCGCCGGAATTGATGGATCAAATTAATCGTATGCCATCGTCGCGCGCAATTGCGGCAACATTTCCAGGTAATGCACTATAAGCCTCTATGCGTTGCATGACGTCTTGCAGCAGCGCGAGATTTGAACGCTATGATCAGGTGTTGAGTCGCCGCTGCCCGACCTCGGTGGCGAAGAAGCGGCCATGTGAATGAAGCACGGCCCCAATTTCCGTAAGACCATGCAGCCGGTGCGTCAGCGCCCGGGCCTGCTTCCGGATCCCCAGCGGCGCAATAATCGTACGCAGGTCCAGGTCGGGCGGCGTATCCCTCCGTCCGGCCTTGAACCAGCCCGCCGCACGCATATCGATTTGCGAGTGCGATGCGGTCTTCGGTGGGGCAAGTGACGGTTAACGCAGGCGCGCTTTCGTGCCACGCGGCCAAAAAGCAGAGGGCCGATTGCTGCGGCCGACGAAAACCGCACCCTGGTGCAAGCTAATGTTCGGAAAATCCCGACAATGGGGCGGAATTTGCGTTCGCATGACGAAAAAGCGCCTGATGCGGTATCCGGCAGGCGCTCACTTCTCGCGATCGCGCAAGCAACTTGAAATGCGGTGGCCGGGTACTCTATGCTTCACGGCTGGCTCTTCGAGGGGAAAGCATGGACCGCATTCAAGCAATGGAAGTATTCACGCGTGTGGTCGACGCCAACAGTTTTACGCGAGCGGCCGATACGCTCGGCATGCCGCGTGCCTCGGTTACCACGATCATCCAGAATCTCGAGGCATTGCTCGGCGTGCGCCTGATGCACCGGACCACGCGGCGTCTTTCCCTGACGCCCGACGGTGCGGCTTATTACGAGCATTGCATCAAGATCCTCGCGGAAATTGCCGAAGCGGACGCGAGTTTTCAGGCCGGCAAGCGCAAGCCGAGCGGGCTGTTGCGCGTGCACATGCCGACGTCGCTCGGGCACCGGCTCGTTATTCCGGAACTGCCGATCTTTCGCCAGCGCTATCCCGACGTCACGCTCGACGTCGGCTTGTCGGACCGGGCCGTCGATCCGGTGGAGGAAGGCGTCGACTGCATGGTACGCATCGGGCCGCTGGAGGATTCGTCGATGGTCGCGCGCCGAATCGGCGTGCTCAAGCGCGTGACGTGCGGCTCGCCCGGCTACCTCGCGCACTATGGCGAGCCGAAAGACATCCATGAACTGCCGATGCACTACGCGGTGAATTTCAGGGCCAGCCAGGGCGCGCGGCCCGTGCCTTGGGTGTTCATGATCGATGGCAAGCCGGTGGAGGTGCCGATGAACGGCACGGTCACCGTCAACGACTCCGATGCCTACGTGACCTGCGGGCTGGCGGGGTTCGGCCTCATTCAGCCCACGCTCTTCATGGTCCTGCCGCAATTGCTCGACGGCTCGCTGAAGGAAGTGCTGCCGGGGTTGAATCCGAAGCCGAAGCCAATTTCGATCGTCTATCCGCACAATCGGCACCTGTCGGCCAAAGTGCGCGTATTCGCCGATTGGATCGCCGAGTTGTTCGAATCGATGCCGGCCCTGGAAGGCAGCGAGGACTGGCGTCGAAGCGCGGCGAAAGCAGCGGGGCACGAAAGCCGCAGCCACGTCGCCGCTTGACGGCATCCGCGCAAGGGGGCATTCGATTCGCTGCCGGCGCGCAATCGCATGCCCCGCAGCAGTGCAGGTATTCATTCAACGCTATTTCCGACTTGCAATCGAGCCACCGTCATACATATGGAAACCGAGGCATTGCGCATCTCCGAAGACAAGAGCGAACTCGACATCGAGCTCATTCACACGTTCTTGCGCGATCATGCCCCGTGGGCGAGGGGCATTCCACGTGAAATCGTCGAACGCGCAATAGAAGGCTCGTTGTGCTTCGGGGCCTATCTCGGCAAGCGGCAGGTCGGATTCGCCCGCCTCGTCACGGATCTGGCGACGGTCGGCTATCTCTGCGACGTATTCGTGCTGCCGGAGTTTCGTTCCCGCGGATATGCCGGGGCGCTCATGCATCACATCTTCGATTCCGAGCGGCTCAAGGTGCTCCGGCGAATCGTTCTCGTCACGACCGATGCGCATGGCGTCTATCGGCCGCATGGCTTTCACGAACTCGAGCATCCCGAGCGGTATATGGAATTGCATCGGCCCGACGTGTATGCGGCGCCATGAACGGTGGCGCTGTCGACTTACGGATAGTCCGAGAAAGGCGATTGCGAAGCCGGCGAAGATGTGGCGGTGTAGCCGGGAATGCGCTGTGCGAATTCGCTGGCAAGCCCATTGTCCACTTTGGATAATCCCTTCAACTGAAGCTGCATCAGCACGCGTGTGCCGCTGCTCGCGGACGAACTGCTCGTGGCTTGCGTGTATTTTTCCAGCGCAAGGCCGATAGCCCAGCAGTCGGCATCGTATTGAAAGCCGACGAGGCCAGCGATCAGGCGATGCGTGACCAGGTCGTAATTCAGCCGCGCGACGCCCGAGGCCCCCCGGAAGACCGGCCATTGCGACGAGACAACGAACTGGTTGACGGGCGTATCGTCGAGCGTTGCGGTACCCCGGTTGTAGCGGTAGGCCGCATTGAGCACGTGGCGCTCCGCCGGTGTCCAGCCGAATCCTACGGTGGCACGCGAAAGGTAGTGGTTGACCTGGCTATATGCGAGCGACTGCTCCGCCGAGACGCCAGCGCCGATCCGATATGACGCCCCGACGATGAGGTTCGTGCGAGCCGCTTCGGCCGCGGCTGCGCCATCGGTCAACGTCACGCGCGGTGCGTGGAAGTCGTATTGCTGTGCGAGCACGAAGCGCGCACGCTCTTCGCCGCTTTCCGGTTCGATGAAGCGTGTGGTGAGGGCCGCGGTCACGCGATGGGTGTCCGATACGCGGTCGTTGCCGATGAAGCTGTTGGACGTGAAAATTTCCGCGAGGCCGAGATCCGCTTCGGCGGTATCGAAAAGCGGCGCGAAGCGTTGATCGCGGTATGGCGTATAGACGTAATAGAGCCGGGGCTCGAGCGTCTGCACGAAAGCGTGTCCGAACAAGCGAACCGGGCGCTCGAAGCGCATGCCCGAGTCGAGGCTCAGCGTCGGCACATTCGCATTGAACGTTTTCGGCTGACCGCTCGGCGCGTCCGCGCCGATGGACGTCAGGTCGTACGACGCGAAGTGCCACTGCAGTTTCGGCGTGAGAAACCAGCCCGGCCGGACGATCGAATAGCTGACGTACGGATCGAAAACGAAGCGCGAGCCCTGCGTCGCATCGGCTGTCGCAATCGTGAATCGGGTGACATCGGCCTGTGCGCCGAAGTCGAAACCCGCGAGGTCGTAGTGCGCGTAGCGCACGTTGATTTGCGGATCGCGGTTGTATGTCGAGCTGTCGGTGAACGACTGCCAATGCTGTTCGCGCGCCAGGACCGTCCACGGCCCGTCGCTATAGACGATGCCGGCTTCTTGTTGGTAAAGCGTGGTGGACGTGGTCGAATAGGACGACTGTCCGCCCAGATCGGTCGCGACCGTCGCATCCGATACGCGGTTGTAGTTCACGTAGGCCGAGAGGCCGGATGCGATCGTCCAGTCTTGGCGCAGCGCGATCGAATAGCGCTTCGTCTTCGTGAGCGCATCGTCGGGCAGGTAGAGCACATTGAATTCACCGCTGTAGCGCGCGCCGAGATAGCGGTAATTCGCGTCCAGCAATGCGCCTCGCTTGCTCATGAGTCTGGGCGTAAGCGTCAGGTCGTAGTTGGGCGCAAGGTTCAGGTAATAGGGAAGCGTCAGATCGTAGCCGTTGCTCGAGCTGAGCGAAAACGTCGGCGCCAGCAGGCCGCTGCGGCGCTCGTTCGACAGCGGAAACGAGAGCCACGGGCTCGCGAACAACGGCACGCCTTCGAAGAAGAGCACGCCATCGCGCGCGACCCCCGTTCCGCTTGCGTTGTCGACGTCGAAGCGCGATGCCGTCAGATACCAGTCCGGCCGCGCTTCACAGGCGCAGGTCGAATAGGTCGCCTCATGCGCGCTGAAGCGATCTTGATCCACGAGATCGATGCGTTTCGCGGAGCCCCATCCGTTCGTCATGGTGAAGCGGTACTTGGGCACCGTAATGTAGCCTTGGTTGGCTTCTACACGCAAATGCGCCTCGGGACCGAGAAAGACATTTCCGGTATCTGCGATCCGCACATGACCGTAGGCATCGGCCACGTCGCTGTCGACGGAATAATGCAGGGCGTCGGCCTTGATGGCAGACGATGCGCGCCGCAGTTCGGCGTCGCCCTTCGCCGCGACGTCGGCGCCGTCGCTTTGCGTCGCCAGCAGACCGGAGACGAACACGGCCGGGTGCTGCCCGGGCTGTGCGGGGTGCCGCTCGAGCGTTGGCGCGAGGCACAGGCCACGTTCGTCGCTCAGGCGCTCGCATTCCGTTGCCGGAGTGGCGCTTTGCGCAAGTGCGAGTACGGGACGTAGCGCGGGGCGGAGCGCGCAGGCAGCAACAACGAGAAAAACGATGCGCCTCACGCGCATGCGTCGATATCTGCGTGAGTTCAAGGCAAGAAAAATATAAGAGCCGGGCGGAGCGTGCGCGAATCCGTGCGAGAGCGCGGAAGGAAAGAGGGCCTGTTGACGAACTCGGCTATTGGAGCGTGGCGCCGTGGCCGGCGGCAAGGGTGGCCGGTTCGGGCAAGGGCAGTCCGGCCGCGGCGCAAAGCGCCTGGACCATGTACGGCACTTGATCGCGTGGCACCGAAAACGAAATGCCCGCATTGCCGTTCAACTGAAAGCGAACGACAAGATGATCGGTGCCGTCGAGCCGCCCGATTTCCCACCCATGGCAATGCAGTGCAAAGCACTTTTGCGCGGTGCCGCCGTTCAGTCGATTCGACAGCTCGATCGCATGAGGCAGCGCAACCAGCAGGTGATCGAACAACGAGCGATGAACCGCGGCGGTGCCGGCGTTCCCGAGCACGACGAGATATTGCCCGTCGGGCGTGAGTTCGACGGCGCTGATCGAGTCGATCGCGAGCGTCGGCGAATCAGACACGGCGCGCGGCCCACACCGTGTCCGGCGCGGCAATCCCCGGCCGCGCGTAAGCGGCGCCGAGCACGCTTGGACGAAGCACGGCGCCGGACGAAGAGGCCGCGGCCAGAAGCGGCGAGAAGATCGGTGCCGAGCTGATGCGCAACACCGCTGCGAGTACATCGGCTGTGACGAACGGAATCATGTCGAGTGCCTGTGAGTGATGGGGGCTTGACGACACGATATACGCTGCGAGCCACGCGGCCATTACGCGCGAATTACCGAATCTGAACGCAGGTATCGGTTTCTTATCGTTGACGTGCATTGCCGTGGCATGCGTGCGGTCGCAGGCGCCTCGAGTCTCGCAACCGGCTTGCAAAAGCAGCCGTTCATCCCCGTGAGCGCGCGGGGCGGCGGCGGAAAGAATCGTTAATGGGCGCGTAACTGCGCGAGAAATGTCCGTCTCTATACTCCGCGCATTCCATTCTCGAACCGGCGGGACGACGCAAGTACGTCGCCTGTCACATCCAACTTGAGCAAGCATGAAGCGTAACAGTACGACGGTCTATGTGACGGCCATGGCCGGGCTGGCGGGGACGACGGCAACGATTCAACCGGCGTGCGCGGCGCAGCCCTTCGTCGTGAAGGATGTCCGTATCGAGGGGACACGGCGTACGGAGCCGGGCACTGTGTTTTCTTATCTTCCCATCAAGCGAGGCGATACGTTCACCGACGATTTGGCGTCGAAAGCCATTCGTGCACTCTACGCCACGGGGTTCTTCAGCGACGTTCAGGTTTCGGCCGACGACGATACCGTGATCGTCAAGGTCGTCGAGCGCGCGGCAATCGCAACGATCGATTTCGCCGGCATTCACGAGTTCGAGAAGGACGCGCTCATCAAGGCGCTGAAAAGCGTGGGCTTGTCGCAAGGCCGCTATTACGACCGGTCACTCGTCGATCGGGCGGAGCAGGAGCTCAAGCGCCAATATCTTACGCGCGGTTTTTACGCGGCTGAAGTCAGGACCACGGTCACTCCCGTCGATGAAAATCGGGTGTCGGTTCTCTTCTCGGTGGCCGAAGGCGCGAGCGCAAAGATCCGTCAGGTCGGTTTCATCGGCAATGAGGTGTTCACGACCAACCAGCTGCGCGACGAGATGCAGCTTTCCTCACCGAACTGGTTCTCGTGGTATTCGAAGAACGACCTTTATTCGAAAGACAAGCTGACCGTCGACCTGGAAAACGTCCGGAAGTTTTATCTGAACCGTGGCTACCTCGAGTTCAATATCGAATCGACGCAGGTTTCCATCTCGCCCGACAAGAAAGACATGTATCTCACGCTGACGGTGCACGAGGGCAAGCCGTATACCGTGTCGGATATCCGGCTGGCCGGCAACCTCGTCGATCGCGAGGCGGAACTGACGAAACTGATCAAGCTGAGACCGGGGGAGCGATTTTCCGCGGATAAGCTGCAGGCCACGACGAAAGCGATCGTCGACAAACTTGGCGAATACGGCTACGCATTCGCATCGGTCAACGCGCAGCCAGAAATAGACCGTGACCGGCACACGGTCGCGCTGACGCTGCAGGTCGACCCGGGGCGGCGCGTCTATATTCGCCACATCGACATCGTCGGCAACACGCGTACGCGCGACGAAGTCGTGCGCCGCGAAATGCGGCAGCTCGAAAGCGCCTGGTTCGATTCGGGCCGCCTTGCACTGTCCAAAGACCGTATCAACCGGCTCGGTTACTTCACCGACGTCGAGATGGTGACGATCCCGGTCGAGGGCGCACCGGATCAGGCGGACGTGGAAGTGAAGGTCACCGAGAAGCCGACGGGCGCGATTACGCTCGGTGCCGGTTTCTCGTCTTCCGACAAGGTCGTGCTGTCCGCGGGTGTCTCGCAGGACAACGTATTCGGTTCGGGCACGAGTCTGGCCGTCAGCGTCAACACGGCGAAGACCTATCGAACGCTCGCCGTGACGGCAACGGACCCGTACTTCACGGTGGACGGCATCAAGCGGATCACGGATGTGTATTACCGCACGAGCTATCCGCTCTATTACAGCAGCGACTCGAGTTTCCGCATCGTCAGTATGGGCGGGGACATCAAGTTCGGCATTCCGTTTTCCGAGGCCGACACGGTTTATCTCGGCGTCGGCCTCGAGCAGGATCGCTTCAATATCGATTCGTCCACGCCGCAGAGCTACAAGGACTACGTGAGCGAGTTCGGCCGCGTCGTCAACAACGTGCCACTGACGGCGGGCTGGTCGCGCGATGCGCGCGACAGTGCGCTCGTGCCCAGCCGCGGCTACTATCTGCAGGCCAATGGCGAGGTGGGGACGCCGGCCGGCGAGACGCAATACTACAAGGCCGATCTGCAGGCGCAGTACTACTACTCGTTTGCACGCGGCTATATTCTCGGCCTGAACCTTCAGGGTGGATACGGTAACGGCTTCGCAGGCAAGGCCTACCCGATCTTCAAGAACTACTATGCGGGCGGCATCGGCTCGGTGCGAGGCTACGAAACGAGTTCGCTCGGCCCGCGCGATACGTCGACGAACGACCCGATCGGCGGTTCGAAAATGTTCGTGATGAACCTCGAAATGACGGTGCCGTTGCCCGGCACCGGCTGGGACCGCACGCTGCGCTTGTTCACGTTCGTCGATGCGGGCAATGTCTGGGGCGACGAGGGCAGCAGCACCGGTGCGAACGGCCTTCGATACAGCTATGGCGCGGGCCTGGAATGGATCTCGCCCATCGGCCCGCTCAAGCTGTCGTTCGGCTTGCCGATCGTTCGGCATTCCGGCGACAACTATCAAAAGTTCCAGTTTCAGATCGGCACGTCGTTCTGATGAGGAGCGACGGCGGCGCCCCGCCGAAGGGGCTGCCGGCCAGTATCAGAAGCGTCGTGGTCGTGGTGCCGGCATCTCCGCGACGGGTACCGGCGTTGCGTCGGGATCGACAACGGCGATGGCCTGGGCGCGCAGCCCGTTTTCATAGGTGCTGCCGTCCATAGCGGTGGTCCGGGCGATCGCTCCCGTACCCTGCTGATGAACGAAGACCGGGTCCTCGGTCTGAGTCGTTCGGGCAATCGCGTGGCTGCGGTAGGGATCCGCGCGCATCAGTTGGACCATCAATCCTTCCGGAAAGAAGATCTGACCGGTATGCGATATGTGCTCGCCGGCCAGCGATCGGTTCGTCGTCCGTACCTTGAAATGAATGTGGTTCGTACGGCCCTCGTAGCAACCGGGCACGATGGTACGAAACGTCACGTTGCCGCGCTCGTCGGTGCGCTGTATGCCGCGCAGAAACGTTAGCCGATCGCTTGGGTGCGGCCGCGGCGGCTGGCCAGGCGGCGGCTCCGGCGGTACGGCATCTTGCCGTCGCACACCCGGGCCGGGACCAGGTCCTGCTCCTGGCCTCGGTTCGCCCTCATCCTGCGGCGGCATGCCGGGAGGGGGGCCGGGCGGTCTGCCCGCCGCGTTCGTGAAACCCGAGTAGTTCCCGAGCGCGTCGCATTGCCATATATCGATAATGGCGCCCGCGAGCGGTGCGCAGCGGCGCTTGTCGATCAACGAAATGGTCAGAAGCAGGGGAATGCCGGGCTTGCCCTCGGTAACGTCGGCTCTGAACAGAGTCGTATCGAGGTGATAGGGGCCTGTCTCCTGCTCGGGGCTCGATTCGCAGGCGCCGGCGCCTGCCGCGGCAGACGGCGCCGCCCGCGGCAGGCGAGGCGTGTCCAGCGCGGCGCCGAGTACGAGCGTCGTCAGCAAGAAGCGGCGGCGCGTGGCGTATCCGTTGAAGGTCATCGTGTAGCCTTGAATATCTTGAATATGAATAGCGCGCCCGGTCGGGGCGTGCTATCCATAATCTAAGCCAATATTCGCGCGCATCCGTTAACGCCGGCTTACCGTCCATTAACGGACAGTTCGTGTCGCTCGAGAGGTGCCATAAAGGTAAAGCCGAAATACGGAAAGGCTTTCAGCTGTCGGATTCCGCCTGATCGGGATAGCGCTCGAGGCGATAACCGACACCATAGATCGATCGAATCATGTCCTGCTGCGGCCGCACGGCTTGCAGCTTGCGTCGCAGGTTCTTGATGTGCGTGTCGACCGTGCGATCGGCCACCACGCGATGATCGTCGTAAAGACTGCGCAGCAGGAGATCGCGCGGATAAATCCTTCCCGGTGTCGAATGCAAAAGCGAGAGCAGCCGCAATTCGATCGGCGTCAGATTCAGATCGCGCGAGTCCAGTTCGGCGATATGCCGTTCCAGGTCGATATGGAATGGCGAGGGCGCCGGGTTGTCCGGCTGTGCCGC
Organism: Trinickia caryophylli; assembly: GCF_034424545.1. Lineage (NCBI taxonomy): Bacteria > Pseudomonadati > Pseudomonadota > Betaproteobacteria > Burkholderiales > Burkholderiaceae > Trinickia > Trinickia caryophylli. The sequence continues at coordinate 253,321 of NZ_CP139971.1, forward strand.
ACGCACCGCGTTTTCGACGCGGCGCAGAATGGCCTTGACTCTCGCGACGACTTCGCGGGGGCTGAATGGCTTGCAGACGTAATCGTCGGCACCGAGTTCGAGGCCCAGCAGCCGGTCGATTTCGTCGACGCGTGCGGTAATGATGATGACGGGCGTGTCCGAAAACGTACGCAGCTCCCGGCAGATTTCGAGCCCGCCGCGGCCGGGTAGCATCAGGTCGAGCAGGATCAGCGCGGGCGCGTGCGCGTGTACGTGCGCAATCGCATCGAGGCCGTCCGCGATCACGGTCGCGTCATAGCCTTCGGCGCGCAGATAATCGGCGAGCAACGCCGAAAGCTTGGGTTCGTCTTCGACGATCAAAATGCCGGGGCGCGAAATACGATCAGTCATGTCGGGTTGGCGATATCGGAAAACGGGCTGCGATCCAGAGCCCCCCCAGCGCAGAGCGCGATGCGGTGATCGTGCCGCAGTGTTCGCGGACGATATGCCGGCATAGCGCCAGCCCCAACCCCGCGCCACCGCTTTGTCGGCTGCGCGAAGGGTCGGCACGGAAGAGCCGATCGAACAGATGGGGCAGCAGCGGCTCGGGTACGGACGGATAAGAATCCTGTACGTCGATTCGCAATTCGTCGCGCGTGGTGGCGACCGAGACGCGGACTTTTCCGCCCGGGTCGGTATAGCGCAGCGAGTTTTCGAGCAGATTCTTCATCAATTGCGTAAGCCGATGCGGATCGGCGGACATCAGTGCGGGTTCCTCGCCGAAATCCGTTTCGAGCGCGATCTGCTTGGCGGCGAGCCGTTCCCTGACCGCTTCCGCCGCGCCTTCGACAAGCGGAGCGACATTGACCCTCACTTTTTCGAACGACAACGCGCCGATATCGGCAAGCGACAACTCGTACAAATCGTCGATCAACTGGCTCAGCATCGTGACTTCGGATTGAAGCGAGGTGAGCGTGGCCGCATCGAGCCGGCGCACACCGTCCTCGATCGCTTCGAGTTCGCCGCGCAAAACAGCGAGCGGGGTACGCAATTCGTGCGAGATGTCGGCGATGAAATCGCGCCGGCTCCGCTCGGCTGCTTCGAGCGAGGTGGCAAGGCGGTTGAAGTCGCTTGCCAACTGGCTCAACTCGTCGCTGCCGCTTTCGGGCACGCGCGTGGCGTAGTCGCCGCTCGCGAGGCGGTGCGTGGCCAGTACGAGGCGGCGCGCCGGGGCAAGAAAGAGGCGTGCCAGCACGATCGCCACGGCGGCCGACAGTAAAACGGCGAAGCCGACGATGATCCACGTTGCCCGAATCTGCCGGGCCTGAAACTGGCGGTCCGCCGCGTACAGCATGTTCGCGGGCGAGGCGACCGTCAGCCAGCCGACCACCGTGCCGGCCACCTTCAGGGGGAGGCGGCGTTCGCCCGGTGGCGGAGGGGGCCCGTTGGCGGCCACGCGGCGCATCTGTGCATCGTATAGCGTCATGGGCGGCATTCGTCCCGAGCCGGGTCCGTCGCCAGCGTCCGGTGGCAGCCCCGGCGGCGGGCCCCCGGGCGGTGCGCCCGCCTCGTCCGGCGGTGGGCCGCCTTCCGGGCTGCCGCCTGGAAATGCCGGCCTCCCGGCCGTGTCCGGTGCGCGGGCGCCACCGGGCGCCGACGCGGGCAGCACCGAGCGCGTCAGCGCCAGCCAGGCCTGGGAATTCTGGCGAAGAAAGTCCCAGTTGCCGTGCATGGCGTAAGCCTGCTCGAGCTTGAGGCTGAGCTGCTTCGTGCGCTCGCTGTTCTGGGCCGTCAGGTAATCGACAAAACCGCGCTGAAAGCTGAAGCGCATGGCCACGCCCATCGCAACGGCGATGAGGATGCAAACGGCGAGTACGGCCAGAAAAAGCTTCGATGTAATGCCGATTCTCATGGGCGGATCGGGGCGTATGCGCTGTCGTTAAGTCGTTCGTTCAATCGGTCTGGCGATCCGGGCGGGCAGGTCGGGGCGCGACCGGGAGGCGAGCCGCATCGCTCGCCGCGCATCGAGCCGCCCGGTCGACGGATGCTATTTTCGCGCCGGGCCGCGTAAAAGTGTCGAACCTGCCGGCAACTTTCACAGTTTCTCCTCTTTTCCCTCATCTTCGCTGCACAGTTGCGCTTTACCATCGATGGCGACGCAAAAGACGTTATCCCTGACATTGCATCGTGAAAGAGGCTCATCGATGATCAAGCACCTCCTTGTCGTTGAACCCGACCAGGCAATCCGCGACGAATTGCGCGCGCGCATTCAGCGGCACGAGTTCGAAATGTCGGTGCTCTACGACGCGGCTTCGCTGATGCGGCGCCTCGACGCGGAAGTGCCGTCCGCCATTGTGTTGCGGCACGGGCTGCCGGCCAACGACGGCATTGCGGCGCTTCGACGCGTGCGCGAGGCGGGATTCGACATGCCGATCATCATCGTGAGCCGCTCGGCGGAGGTGACCGACAAGATCGTCGCTTTCGAACTCGGCGCGAACGACTATCTCGTCGATCCTTTCGACACGAATGAACTGCTGGCTCGCATACGTAACGCGCTGCGCTTCCACCATCGGGAAAGGTTCGCCGTGCCGGCTTATCGGAAGCAATACGCGTTCGGGGAATTCTCGCTCGACTTTCTCGGGCGCAGGCTCTTCAAGCGCGGCGTGGAAGTGGCGGTGCGGCCCAGCGTGTTCTCATTGCTGCAGATTTTCTCGGCCCACCCGATGAAAATGCTCACGCGGGCACGCATCATGGAAATGCTCGGCAGGGAAGGGACGTATCAGGCGGAGCGCGGGCTCGACGTGCTCATATTCCGGGTCCGGTCGGTTCTCGGCAAAGCGCCTTCCGGCGTCCAATACATCCAGACGATCCGCGGGCAGGGCTACGTTTTCGTGCCCGGCGACGAAGAGCCGGCAACTGCGCGCTGCGTCGATGCGGCTCTAGCGGTCAGCGGTGCTGCCCGGCGCGCGATTCACTACGATTCCGCCGTGCTGTAGCTGACTGAGTGCGCATTGCTCAGGCCCGCGACCGCGTCTTACCGGGGATCGCGCGAGCGTCGGCTCGCGCGAGCGCGCGCTTTCGCTCCGATGCGAGTGGACTCGCCGTGGAATGGCGGACAACGAGTTCCGCCGGTAGCGTGATGCGCGCCGCCGATGGCTCGCCGCCGTTGATTGCGGCGAGCAGCGTATCCACCGCTGCGCGCGCCATCTGCGCAAAAGGCTGGCGGATCGTCGTGAGCGCGGGGTGAACCTGCGCCGCCATCGGTATATCGTCGAAGCCGATGATGGAGATGTCGTCGGGCACGCGCAGTCCGGCTTCATGAACGGCCGCGATGGCGCCGAAGGCGCTCAGATCGTTGGCGGCGAAGATGGCCGTGGGCCGTCGGGGCATCCGCATGAGGCGCAGTGCTGCCTCGAATCCCTTCATTTGCGACAAGTCTCCCTTCGCCACGAGTCCGTGGTCGCACGCAAGGCCCAGCCTTGCCAGCGTATCTTCATAGGCCCGGCGGCGGTCCTTCACGCCCTCGATCGCTTCGTCTCCCGATATGAAGGCGATGCGCGTGTGCCCGAGCGAAGCCAGATGCTCGATGGCCAGACACGCGCCACCGTAGTTGTCGACGGATACGGAGGGAAAGTGCGTGAGCGAGCCGCGCTGATCGATGAGCGTGACCGGAACATGCGCGGCGGCCAATGCCTCGAAAAATGCGGGTGCTCTCGGAAGAATGGCCACCACGCCGTCGGCAAACTGCTGAAGCAGGTTGATCAGGCTGCGATGGGCATCGCCATCCTCGTCGAAGACGGTGTAGACGAGCGTCTCGTAGCGCACCGCGCGCGCCGCCCGGCCGATGCCGACGATCAGCTCGCTCGCGAATTGATTGTCGAGCATCGGTGTGATGATGCCGATTACGCCATTGCGCGCCCCCGAGAGTTTTTGCGCGCTGCGATTGACGACATAGCCGATCTCCGCGGCGATTTTCCGCACCGCCTCGCGTGTTTCGCGCGACACGCCGGGGCGGTCGTTGAGTGCGCGGGAGGCCGTCATCTGCGAAACGCCGGCGCGCTTCGCAACATGCGCGAGAGTCGGACTGGGTTTGATCATCGGCGAATGCAATTCCGGGGTGCGCCTGTGAAGGTGAACGGCTGGCGGCTTCGGGTCGGGGAAACGTTAACGGTAACGCGAGACCGAGCTGGGATCATTGTAGCAGCGGCGCCATGCGATGCATCGTCCAATGGCGACCGTAGCGCCGCCTGGCCGGGGTGACCCGTCGGTCCATTGGGGGCATCCGCCCCGCCTTGGGGCATCCAGGCCGCGCCAGGGCAAGCCTTGCCGGATACGTGCTCGGGGGCCGGGCGCCGGACAGGTTCCATCGCGTGGGTAAACCCTCATAGTGCCGTTGCGTCCGGAAAATTAGCATGCGGTAACGTTAGCGATAACGTTGCGGCGGGCTATGAGAGGGCCTTGTCGCGGGGCGTGGGTTGAAGCCATGCCCCGCGCACTCGCGCCGACTGACTGGAGACGAAGATGACGTGGCTTTCGCGCGGCAAAACGGCATCGTTTCGAAGCGTGGCGGTAGCGGCACTTGCCGTCTCGGCGGCGTGTGCAGCCGTCATGGCGTACGGGCAGTCATCGAAAATCATCACCGAATGGGATCATCAGACGAACGGTAACGGGCCGAAGATCGTACGCGACGCGGCAGACCGCTTCGAGAAGCAGAATCCGGGGTACAAGGTTCAGGATTCTCACGTCCTCAACGATTCGTACAAGACCAAACTCAAGGTTGCCTTCGGGGCCGGGCAGCCGCCGTGCGTGTTCGATACCTGGGGTGGCGGGCCGCTGGGCGAGTACGTGAAGGCGGGCCAGGTCGTCGATCTCACGCCCTATCTGCAAAAAGATCCAGCCTTTCGTGACCGCTTTCTTCCGACCGCCTGGCACGCAGTCACCTATGACGGCAAGGTGTATGGCATCCCGACAGAGAACGTTTCCGCTGCCGTCATTTTCTACAACAAGGACATCTTCAAGCAGTACGGCCTGAAGCCGCCTGCCACGTGGGACGCCTTGATGGACGTGGTGAAAACGCTGAATGCTCACGGCATTGCACCGTTTGCGCTCGCCAACAAGAACAAGTGGACGGGCTCGATGTACTACATGTATCTCGTCGACCGGCTCGGCGGCCCCGCTGTGTTTCGCCGCGCGGCCGACCGTGCGCCAGGCGGCACCTTCGCCGATCCCGTGTTCGTCGAGGCCGGCCGATACATCCAGCAACTGGTCAAGGCCGGAGCGTTCGCGCAGGGCTACAACGGCCTTGATTACGACATCGGCGCATCGCGGCGGCTGCTCTACGCGGGCCGCGCCGCGATGGAATTGATGGGCGGCTGGGAGGCAGCCACCATTCAGAAGGAGAACCCTGGGTTCTACGCCAAGCTCGACTTCTTCCCGTTTCCGAGCGTGCCGGGCGGCAAGGGCGATCCGCGCAACGTGATCGGCACGGTGGGGGAAAGTTTCACCAGCATTTCCACGCAGTGTCCTGAACGCGATGCGGCCTTCAAACTCGTCAAGACGATTGCCGACGATGTTTCGATGCAGGCACGCGTTGCGGAAGCGCATATTCCGCCGGTCAAGAACATGGCCGTCAAGGATCGATTCCTCGAGCGGCTGGGTGGGCTGGTCGCGCAGGCGCCGAACGTCCAGCTTTGGTACGACCAGGAGTTGCCGCCGAAGCTCGGCGAAATGCACAAGGACACGACTCAGGCGCTTTTCGGCTTGTCCATGACCCCGGAGGCTGCCGCGGCGCAGATGGAAGCGGCCGCGAAAACCGGCGCGGGCCGCTGAACATGCGGCGCTCCTGTCGCGCAGCCAGCCTGGAGATCGCACCATGAACATCGCCATTGCACTCGAATCCGCGAAGCCTCGTCGTTCGCAATCGAAATGGCTCGTACTGTCGGCGTTCCTTGCGCCGTCGGTGGTGTTGCTCGCGGTGTTCCTGCTTTATCCGCTGCTGTCCAGTTTTCAATTGTCGATGCTGGACTGGAACGGCCTCGGAACGGACGCGCGCTTCGTGGGCCTCGAGAATTGGGTGCACCTTGCGAGCGACGCAATTTTTCTGCGGGCGTTACGCAACAATCTGCTGCTGGCGCTCTTTTCGATTCTGATTCAGTTACCGATCGCATTGGCGCTGGCGGTCCTGCTGGAGAAGGCCGGGCGCGGCTCGCGTACGCTCAAGATTCTCTATTTTCTGCCGCTTTTGATGTCGAGCGTGGCCATCGGCGTGTTGTTCAAGAACGTCTACGATCCGAACTTCGGGCCGCTCAACGCCGCGCTCCACGCGGTCGGTCTCGACAGTCTGGCCGTGGACTGGCTCGGCGATACGCGTTTTGCGCTGGGCGCAACGATTGCGGTGATCTGCTGGCAGAACATCCCGTTTTACATGATTCTCTTCCTGGCCGGCCTCTCGTCGTTCCCGGAGGAGGTGGCCGAGGCGGCATGCCTCGACGGCGCCTCGCCATGGACGATTTTCTGGCGGCTCAAGCTGCCGCACCTGCGCGGCACGCTCCGCACCGCGGCTGTGCTGTCGATCATCGGCTCTCTGCGGTACTTCGATCTGATCTTCGTGATGACGGGCGGGGGGCCGGAGAGCGCCTCGGAATTGATGGCAACGTATATGTACCGCACCGTATTCAGTTCGTTTCAACTCGGCTACGGCAGCGCGATCGCATCGGCCATGTTCCTGATCGTAGCACTCGTGGCCGCGGCCGCACTGCGCATCACGCAACGCCTCGCAACGGAGAATTGACATGGCCCGCCACCTCAGGGCGACGCCCGGCCGTGCGACTCGCCCCGGCGTTCTGCTGCTCGGACTCGTATGGCTCGCCGTGACGACGCTGCCGTTTTTCTTCGTCGTGACGACGAGCCTCAAGAGCCAGGAGGAGACGTATACGGAATCGGTCTGGGCCTTGCCGGCACACCTCGCGTTCGATAATTACCTCGACGTGCTGCGCAGCGCGTTCTTCGGATACCTCGGCAACAGCCTTTTCGTCGTCGGTCTCTCGGTGGCGACGATCGTCGTCATCAGCGCGATGGCCGCGTATGCCTTCGCGCGCATGCGTTTTCGCTTCGACAAAGTGCTGTTCGGCCTCGTCGTGGCGGGCATGATCGTGCCGTTGCATGCCACGCTCGTGCCCATTTACCTGCTGATCCGCAAGCTCGGCCTCTACGATACGCAGTTCGCGCTGATCGGCCCGTATGTTGCCCTGAGCCTGCCGCTGTCCATTTTTGTCTTGACCGAATTCATGCGGCAGATCCCGCGCGAACTCGACGAAGCCGCGCAACTCGACGGCTGCGGGCCGTTCATGGTGTTCTGGAAGATCTATTTCCCGCTCTCGACCCCAGGGCTCGCAACGGTTGCGATCTATAACGGCATCGCGCTCTGGAACGAGTTCATCTTTGCCAACGTGCTCACGTCCACACCGGCTCACCGCACGCTGCCGCTTGCACTGTGGGACTTCCAGGGGCAGTACTCGTCGAACATTCCGGCGATGCTGTCCGTCGTCACGCTGACCTCGCTGCCGTTGATATTCGCTTACGCATTCGGTCAAGAGCGAATCATTCGAGGAATGATGGCCGGATCGTTGAAAGGATGACGGCAATCGATTTCGATCGATTCGCGCCGAGTATCGCCGTGGCCGAACGCCGGCACGAAAGCCTGACTACGCATGAAAGAGGAACTGTTCGATGTCGACCCCTGACGCGGCCGCAGCGCCGCTTTACCGAGATCCGGCGGCCGCAGCGCCGCTTTACCGAGATCCGGCGGCCGCAATCGAGGACCGCGTAGCGGATCTCCTTGCGCGGATGACGCTCGACGAGAAGATCGCGCAGATGCACGCGGCGTGGCTGAAATTGTCGGCGGACGGCCGTCATGAATGGCGCCTCGCCGACTTCGCCCAACGCGCGATCGACATATCGATCGACACGTTGCTCGAACATGGGCTCGGGCAGATCACACGCCCGCTCGGCACGCATCGCGTCGAACCGCGAGAGGGTGTGCGCGCGCTCAACGAACTGCAGCGCCGGATGATCGAGGAGACGCGCCTCGGCATTCCCGTCATGGCGCACGAGGAATGCCTGGTCGGGCTGATGATCGAGGGCGCCACGCTCTTCCCGGCGCCGCTCAACTACGCCGCCACGTGGAATCCCGAACTCGTCGAGCAGGTGGGCGGGATCATCGGGCAGCAGGCGAGATCGATCGGTTGCCATCAAGGGCTCGCGCCCGTGCTGGACGTATCGCGCGATCCGCGCTGGGGGCGCACCGAGGAAACCCTCGGCGAGGACCCCTACCTCGTGGGCGTGATGGCGTGCCGGTACGTGCAAGGGCTGCAGGGCGAGCGCCGCGATCTGCTTGCCACGCTCAAGCACTTCGTGGGCCATTCGGCGAGCGAAGGGGGCCGCAATCATGCGCCCGTTCACATGGGGCCACGCGAACTGAACGACGTCTTCCTGCTGCCGTTCGAAATGGCCGTCAAGTTGGCCAAAGCGGGTGCGGTCATGCCGGCGTACCACGACATCGACGGCGTGCCATGCCACGCGGATCGCACGTTGCTGACCGGCATGTTGCGCGACAAATGGGGATTCGATGGGCTCGTCGTGGCCGACTATGCGGGCGTCAATCTGCTCTACACGCACCATCGCGTGGCGCGCGACGCGGCGTCGGCAGCCGCCATGTCGTTCAATGCCGGCCTCGATATCGAGTTGCCCGGGCACGAATGCACGCTGCATCTGAAAGAGGCGTTCGAGCGCGGCGAGATCGCGCAAGCGACCATCGATTCGATCGTCTCGCGGATATTGACGGTGAAATTCTCGCTCGGCTTGTTCGAGCATCCTTATGCGGACCCGGAGCGGGTGCAGTTGCAAAGCGAGGCGGCTTCGCAAGCGGCATACGAGGTGGCCGTGCAATCGGCCGTGCTTTTGCGCAACGACGGAACGCTGCCGCTTTCCGAGAAGAACGTCGGCACGCTTGCCGTGATCGGGCCCACGGCGGACGATCCGCTGGCCTTGCTGGCCGGCTACAGCTTTCCTGTTCACCTGATTACCGCCGGCGAGGAGGCCCGCTCAAGCATCGCCACGCCGCTGCAAGTCTTGCGCGAGCGCTTCGGCGAATCGCGCGTGGCCTGGGCCAAGGGGTGCGATCTGATCGCGCAGCGCCGGCAAGGTGCGCCCGTCTACCCCGGTGACGTACGAATGGATGAGGCCATCGGCGAGGATCGTCCATCGCTCGTCAGCGGCGACACGAGCCGGATCGCCGAGGCGGCGGCCGCCGCCCGGGGCGCGGGCGTTGCCGTGGTTTTCGTCGGCGATCTGGCCGGTCTGTTTCAGTCGGGCACGGTCGGCGAGGGCTCGGACACCGACAGCCTCGTGCTGCCCGGCGTCCAGCAGGCCCTGCTCGATGCCGTGGTGGCCACAGGCACACCCACGGTGGTCGTGCTCACGGGCGGCCGGCCGTACAACCTCGGCGGGCTGGAGGACAAGGTCGCGGCAGTCGTCATGGCGTTCGCGCCGGGCGAGGCAGGCGGCGAGGCGTTGGCCGATCTGCTGACCGGCAGGCGCAATTTTTCCGGGCGGCTGCCGCTTTCGGTACCCAAAAGCGCCGGCGCCGTGCCGTACGTGTACAACCACAAGCTGAAGAGCGCGGGCACGCCTATCGCCTTTCATTTCGGGGCGCGATATCCGTTCGGATTCGGGCTCGGCTATACGCGCTTTCGCTACGATGCCCTTGCCGTCGAGCAACGCGAAGTGGCGATCGCCGGGGGCACGATCGTATTGCGGTTCTTTGTCGAGAACATCGGCGCACGAGAAGGGACTGAAGTCGCGCAGGTCTACGTTCGCGACAGGCTTGCTTCTTCGGTCCGGCCCGTGCGCGAGTTGAAGGCGTTCGCGCGCGTGAGTCTCCAGCCGGGCGAGCGCGGCAGGTTGACCGTCGCGATTCCGGTGGACATGCTCAACCTGACGGAGGGCGCTGGCCACCGTGTCGTGGAACCCGGCGAGTTCGACGTGATGGTGGGCGGTTCGAGCCGCGACATCCACCTCGCCACGACGGTCAGCGTCGTGGGCCCGGGGCCAAGGGTGCTGCCGTTCGATTGGCGGATGACGAGTTCGGCCACGGTTTCGGTCGAACACGGCGCCGCCGAGCCGAAGCTCGGCTGCCCGCAGCTGTGACGCGGGCCTCGAGCGCCCCTGGAATCCGGCCCGCCGCGCACTCAGGACAGGGCGCGCGCGGCCGGGTGCGCCGACACGGGGGGCGGCAAAGCACACTCGATGTGCCGCGCGGTTTCGTGTGTCCATCGTGCTAAAGCGTCGAAGACGCGGTCGACGATTTCGATGCAATACTGCCGCTGCGCTTCGCGCAGGCCGATGGCGGCAAGCACGGAGCGCTCGCCGGCTCGCCGGTGGCCCGATCGGGTCGCGAGGCTGCCGGTGCGCGTGGCGCGAGCGCGCGGCTCCCGTTCGGCGTAGGGCGCGATCGATTCGGAGATGTCCGAGCTCAGTGACGCGAGCACTTTGCCCGTTGCTTCGATTGCTTCCACGATGGCGATTCGCTCGATGCTGCCGGCTGCCGAAATCAGGGCGCCAAGCTCCGCCATCAACGCGCGGTTCGCGTAGGCCTCCTCGCTCCACGGCATCGGCCCCGGGCCGGCCGGGCGCGTGTCCGGCCCGCAAACGGCGTGCTCGTATGGCTCGCCGGGCCGCGGCCAGCGCGCGGCTGGCCCATTGGGGTGCCGGTCGATGCCCGGCACGGTTCGCAGCAACTGGCGGTCGAGGTCGCCGAACGTCGTCACCAGGAACGAGAACGCGTACGTGAAGCGCAGCCGTACCTCGGGCGGCTGGCTCGCCTCGCGCAGCCGGTCGAACAGTGCAAGCGCCGAATAGCGCTCCTCGCGTCGGATGACATGTGCCAGTACGTATTTCATCGGGCGCCCCTCGAATAGGTGTCGCTGGCGGCAAAACCGCGTTGCGCACGCGGCCAGACCTAGCGTATATGGCGCTTCGTCATATGTGGACTGCCAGTTCTTACGGGGCTGCGGTGGGCAATTTCCTCGACGGGCGGACCGATTGGCCACCGCGTCGCGGATGGTTGGCGAAGGCGGATGACGGCCCGATGCGACGAAAGACGCCGCATATCTGACGAAAGCCGCCGGAATTGAGCGGTCATTGCGTAGAGCCTGCTACTATAGGCGGTTCGTTTTCGGTGGTGAGTGACAGGACAGGTATGGGTTTCGAGCAACTGGCAGAACTGAAGAAGCAGCTGGCGAAAGAGGCTAGGGACGCAAAAGAGGCGAAGCGGCAGTCGGCTCCGGCCGGCGGTGCCAAACCGCGGCGGCATCCCGCGCCCGGCAAGCCGGCGGCCACGGCTCAGCCCGACAAGGGCCAGCCAGGTCACGCCCAGCCGGCCAAGAGCCAGCAAGCAGAGGGTCAACCGGGGAGGGGGCAGCAGGCAAGGAGCCAGCAGGCGAAAGCCGAGCCGGTCGATCCCGTCGTTCGGATCATCGGCAAGCTGCAACGGCGTTTTCCGGCGGCTTTTCCGAAGAATCCGGCCCCGAAAGTGCCGCTGAAGATCGGCATCCTGGCGGATCTGCTGGCGCATGCGGCGGAGCTCTCGCTCAGCGAGGCCGAGATTCGCGACGCGGTCAGTACGTGGTGCCGCGGCAACCGGTACTGGGCATGCCTCGTCGAGGGGGCGGCACGGGTCGACCTGACCGGCGCACCGGCGGGTGAGGTCACGGCACGGGACGCCGCGTTCGCTCGCAACAAGGGCAGGCACGCACCGAGGCAGCGCCGCAAGAGCGACGCGGCGCCGACCGCGAACAACGCGGCTGCGCCCGAAGGCGCATCGGCTCCCGAGAGCGAATCCGCACCCGAGGGGGCATTGGCACCCGAGAGCGCGTCCGTACCCGAGAGCGCATCGGCGCCGAATGAGGCGTCGGCTCCGGAAGGCGCATCGGCATCCGGGAACCCGCCCGCCGATCAGGCATAGCGAACGTCGCGCGGGCGCCTGCAGCCCGGGCGGTCCGTGCACGAAGGCGTTCAGCCGCCCAGCCTTTCGATCGTCCGCAAGGCTATCCGAACAGGCGCCTGCTCGACAGCCGGGGCCTGTTTTTCGTCCTGCCCGCGAGCGCCGTGCAGCGCTTGCGGCTGCGCGATGCACGAGCAACTGCGTGGTGAAGACCCGGCTGACGAGTCTGTCGGGACATGATGCAACGAACCTGGCCGATACCCGGCGCTCAGGCCCTGAGCCATGGCTGTGCGCTGCGCGTGCGCGCAAGCTCCATCGCTTCGGTCAAATACGCGGTGACGGCCTCGGGCGTGCGCACGCCGAGCATGACCGAGGCAAAGCTCCCGTCGCGATAGACCATGATGGCGTGCGCGGTCGGCAGGCGCGATGCACGGAAATCGCGGACGAGGTGCCAGTAGCGCTCGAGCGCGGCACGAGAGCTGAGCAGCGTTTCATCTGGCTGCCAGTCGTCGATATTGCCGCCCCACCAGGCGGTCGCGCTGCCCGCGATGCGCGCAACCACAACACCTCGGTTAGCCGCCATCTTGACCGCGCGAGCCAGCGCCGTCGAGCGTGAATCGGCCGGATTCATAGCGTGCCTTTCTCCCTCGGACAGGTAAGGCGGCGGCTGCCTTGCGGCGGAGCCGAAACGAAGAGAGGTCGAGCAAAAATCACATCGGTGCCCGCGTCGAACAGAAGTCCTGATTATAGAAGCCGACGCCGCGCCGCAAACACATGTCGCGCCACCGTTTCGCCAGCGGAAAAAGAACTTCGCTGTCACTGCGGAGGCTGTCGATCGCCTCTGGCGAGAATAGGCTGTTCCTATCGTGCCTTTGCCACGACGCTCGCCTCCGCCCGATCCAACGGATTATGCCGACGTACCGTCTCCGACCTTATCGCCCGCTACTACTGTCCGCACTTTTTCTTTCAACGTGCGTGAGGCCCACCCTCGCACGCGCCGATTGCTTCGACGACGCCGGCGCCTATCAACAGGTCAACCCGCTCGTGCTGCGCGCGATCGCGTGGCTCGAATCGCACAATCGGCCCGATGCCACGCATCTGAACCAGAACGGTTCGATCGATTACGGCGTCATGCAGATCAACTCCATCCATCTGCGCGAGCTCAATCGCTACAACATCTCGCGTTCGACGCTCATGCGGCCGTGCGAGAACGTCTATATCGCCGCATGGCATCTACGCCGCATGATGGACAAGTACGGCAACACATGGGCCGCGGTGGGGGCCTATCATTCGCAGACGCCCGCCGAGCGCGACACCTACGCGCGTCACATTCAGCGCATCATCGCGGGCTGGCATCGTCTGCCAGCGCCGGCGGCCGCCCCCGCTTCCGCTGCGACGTCGGCGGCGGCGCGCAAAACGCGCGGTATGCACGAAGCGGACGAGGCGACCGAAGCGGACGAGGCGACCGAAACGCAAGCGTCCAGATAGCGTCGGACCTCAATGCAGCGGCGCGGGCGCACCCTCCGCGACAACGCAGTTGCGCCCTTCGTTTTTCGCTCGTGCGACCAGAAGATCGGCACGCTCCATCAGCGCTTGGACGTCGATGGTGCCTCGCGCATCGCAATATGCGACACCGAAGCTCGCCGTCACGCCGAAAGAGCCGCCTTGTTGCGAAACGATCGGCGTGTCCTCGATGGCCGCACGCATCTGTTCGGCGCACTGGATCGCACGTGCCTCGTTCGGCACGCGCATGAGCACGACGAACGCGTCGCCGTCTAACCGCGCCACGATGTCCGTATGCAGCCACGTCTGACTGCACAGATGAGCCACGGTGCGAAGCACGCGGTCGCCGCTGCTGTGGCCATGAAGGTCGTTGATCTGCCTGAATCGGTCGATATCGAATCTCACGACCGCATAGCCGGGCTCGTGCGCGTTCGCGGCGGGCCAGTCGTCTTTTGCCCGCTTTTCGAGTGCGCGGCGATTGAGCAGGCCCGTGAGCGGGTCCGTCTCCGACAGCTCTTTCATCTCGAGCAGCATATTCTCGAGCTTCATTTTCTCGATGTGATTCGCGTTGAGCGCGGCAATCGATTCGAGCAGCTTCGCCACTTCCATGCTCTTGGGCGTGAACGAGATCTCGGTGTCGATTTCGTCGCTCGCGATGGCATCGATCATGTTGACCGCCTGCAGGAGCGGTTCGACCATCCGCTTGCGCACGATCGACATCATGGCGGCCAGCGCGCCGCAGATCAGTACCGCGGCGGCCAGCGCCACGAGGAAATGAACGAGCGATTCGGTCTGGCGCGCATGGAGTTCGGCCTCCGCCTGATCGAGCAGCACATCGCGCAGGCGAGTGATGGAACCCATCGGCGGCACGTAGTCCGCCGCGAAGCGGGCAGGCGAGATGCCCGTGGCGCCCTTGGTCGCCAGCGCCTGCACGTGCTCTGCGTAACGGATGCCCGTCACGAAGTAGTCGTGCTCCATATCGTCGAGCGCCTTGCGCGCGGCCTGCGAGCCCGGGTTGACGGTCACGCGGTCGAGCACGAGCGCGTGCAGTTGATCGACGCGGCCGCGCACGCGCGCGATCGCCAGCAGTTCGTCGGATGTGAGCGGCCGTTGCGCCGCGAGTGCCGCGGTGAACTGCGAGCCGAGCTGGCCCGCGAATTCGCGCAGGTCGGCGAGCAGGCGCGTGGCTGCCAGCCAGTTCAACGTACCGGGCCCGCCTTCCCGGACCGAGATCGAGATGCCGTCGAGCGGCGGCGCCACTTCGGGAATGATCGCGATCATGCCGGCCACGACCCTGTGAATCTCTGCCGAGCGCCGCTCGGCGAGCGGCACTTTCAGCAACGCATCGACTTGCGCGCGAGCCGAATCGAGGTCGCCTCTCATCTTCGCCACGGCGGCCAGTTCGCGCGCGCAATCGCCGGGGCAGTGCTTGTTCCGGAGTATCGCGACGAGGCTCGCGATGCGACGGTCGCTTTCCGCGCGCGCCCGTGAAAGTGCTTCGGCACGCGCGGGGGCAATGGGCAGATCCTCGCCGAGCGCGCCGTTCGTCGGGCCGCGCTCCGCGGAGACTTTCTCCATGACGAGCAGGCCCGCTCTGAATCCGCGGAAGGCCTGCAGGGCGCCGCGCGCCGCGCTGCTGTCCGACCATTCGTGAGCGAGCGCCCAACCGAGCGGCACGATCACGGCCACGAGGATACACGCGACGAGTAACCCCAGAAGACGGGTGATCGGTAGTGCTTTATTGAACTTCTCTCTCTTCATGCGGCTGGCCCCTGCGTGACGCGCAACATGTATCACGTTTTCGCATATCGGAATGTAAAAAAAATCATGGCGCACCTCGCAACCTTTCGACGTGCGCTTCGCACTCACGTGGTTACGACTGGTGCCGTGTGCCCGGATGGCCGCGCAATTCTCCATGAAATTCCGTGTGCACGACAGTCGCTCCGGCACGTGGAACCGGTCCCGTGTCGATCAACCGTGGAGAACCCCGATGGCACAACGTCCCGCGCAAAGCAGCGTGACGCGGCGTCGCGCATGGCTGGCCGTTCCCGTCATCGCGCTGCTCGTCGCATGCGCGCGCGCTGCGCTGATGCAGCCCGCTAACGAAGACGCGCGTGACGCCGCCGCGCTTCAGCGCATGAGTGCCGCCAGCGAACGGATGGTAGTGGTGGTCGTTGCGAGCGCGGGCGGGCCTATGCGCTCGCCGGACGGCGACACGCTGGACGATCGCGCTCGCCGCGCGGCGAGCGCCGCCGTGGCAGCGCTCGAGAACGATTACCGATTGCGCGAAGTGATGGAGTGGCCGCTCGTCGCGTTGCAGTCGCATTGCGTGGTGCTGGAGATCGAAGGAGCGCAGTCGCGCGACGAGGTGCTGGCGAAGCTCTCGAAGGACGTACGGGTGCGTCTCGCGCAGCCGCTGCTGACGTTTCGACCGTCCAGTACGCGTGACGATGCCGGTGAGGGATTGCGTCCGCACACCCCATGCAGTTCGTGCGCGCGCCCCGTGGGGCGGGCCTTAAGGATTTCCTTACGGGCAAATCAGCGGCCGCCTACCTTGTGGCGTTGAGCGAATCCACGCACATTGGGGCGGCGGTCAACTCTATCTTTTTGACCCCGCTCGCAACTTTTTTCGCGCCTCGCGCTACCTACAGGGAATCGAGCGCGCCCGCGCGCACATGCGCACACGCGATTCGCACCATGCTATTGAACCCAGCCACTTCATACTCCGACGACGTACAAGCCACCGATGCGGACGACATGCGACTCATCCGTCGCGTGGCGGCGCACGACAAGGAAGCGCTGGCGCAGCTCTATCGGGCATACCACCGCCGGCTCGCCCGCTTCCTGAACCGCTTCACTCGCCGCGAGGACCTCATCGAGGAAGTGATCAACGATACGTTCATGGTGGTATGGCAAAAAGCAGCACAGTTTCGCGGCGACGCACGCGTTTCGACGTGGCTCATGGGCATCGCCTACCGTGTGACGCTGCGCGCATTGCGCGACGGCAGTCTTCAGCACGACCAGCTCGACGCCGATTTCGAAGGGGAAGCCGTGGAGCCGTTTGCCGCCCATGAGCAGACCGATTGGGTGGACAAGGGGCTCAGGAGGCTTTCGGCGGAGCAGCGGGCCGTGGTGGAACTCGCCTACGTGATGGGGCATTCGCTGGAGGAAGTCGCGCAGATCACCGAATCGTCGGTGACGACGGTGAAGGCGCGGATGTTCCATGCCCGTGTCAAACTGCGCAACGTGATGCCTGTGCTGGCGGGATTTACCGGGGAAGATTGATGAGTGCGTCTGCAGCCGACGACGAGCGCAGGCACCTGCGCATCTGGGAAATGCTGCCGTGGATCGTAAACGATACCGCCGGTGCCGAGGATGCACGTGAGGTGCAGGCACATCTGCGCGAGTGCGTGCTTTGTCGCGCGGAGCTTGCACGCCAGCGTTGGCTGCTGTCCGCGGCGAATCGGCGCGAGCCCCAAGCCCCGAACGTCGAGCGTGGGCTCGACAAGTTGATGCAGCAAATCGACGATGCGGACCATCATGAAGCCGAGTCGCGTGGGACCGGTACGCACGGGCGGTGGCAGCCCGCTGAAAAGGCGAGGGCGCGCGCAGGGCGTTCGGTGCTGCTTGCGTATGGGCTCGCCGCGATGGCGCTGATCGAGGCGGGAGCGCTCGCCATGCTGGGCGGGCAGTTGCATGGTCTGCAGCCGGCCGGCTCCTATCGAACGCTGTCCGAGGCCGCTTCGCCGTTGCACCGCGCAACGATCAGGCTCGTCGTGGACGATGCGATGTCCGTGCGCCAGTTGCAGACGCTGCTCGCCGCCCAGCATCTGAGGATCGTGAACGGCCCGGGCGAGAACGGCGTTTATTCGCTTGCGCCGGCCGGGGAGATGGGTGATGTCGACGCGCAAGTGGCGGCGCTGCGCGCGGCGCCCGGTGTGCGGTTCGCGGAGCCCGCCGCGGAGGCGCTGAACGCGCAGTAGGGTTGCGGCGACGTGTTCGTTCGTTGCCCGCCCCGCCGTTTCGTCGCACCCGGGGTATGGCATGGCCTCTCGTCGCGAAAATGAAGCGCATGCGTTCCGGGCCTCGTCAGGCCTGCCAACACCGCGCTCATGCTGGACGGCCTGCTGTTTTCGGTTACCGTTTTCGGCGATGGGCAGGAGTACCTGATGCCCAGCCGAATAGCGAATCCGATACCGTCGTTCTCTTCCTTTGGACACAGTGCTGCGCCGGAGCCGGCGCAGCCGGCCGGCGGTGGCCGTCCGGGCGCCCGCAACGAGGGGGCGTTTTCGAGTCTGCACCGCCCCGAGCCGGGCGCGAGCGCAATCGGTGCGCAACGCACGAACATGAACGGCGCCGATCGGCTGGCAGCTTTCCTCGAGCGTGCGCGCAATGGGCAACGCGGCTCCTCGGGCGGTGTGCCGCCCGCGACAACGTCAGGCACCGAGGATGCCTCCGGACGCCCGACGCGAGAGTCCCGGTTTGCCGAGACCGGAGTTCCGGGCGCGAGGACGCCGACGGGGGCGAAGGGGGCTCAGTGGACGCAAGGGGCACCGGCATCCGAGCCCGGCACGAAGCGAACTGGCTTCGGCGCGGCGAAAGGCAGCCGCCACTTTCCGGGCACGGGGTCTTCGCGTCCCGCAACCGGCACATCGTCGGCTCGGAGGCCGGCCGGGCAGGGACATTCGGCGTATGCCCGTGCACGCGGGTATTCGAGCCATCACGCGTTCCCCAGGCCGTCGCACGGCTATGCGGGTGCGTACGCGGCTGGGCACTTCGCGGCCAGCGGGTATCCGCGCTACGTGCGCACGGCGTGGCGTGGGCCGGGTTACTTTACCCACGCATTCGACGTTGGCCGGCTTCTCGGATTCACATACGGATTCGCGCAAACTGCGCATGGGGCTCGGATGCACCTCGGGTTTCATTTCAACGGCCGATTCCATACCTTGCACTTCGGTATGTATCCCAACACGCCGAGCCCGCTTTTCGCAACGCTGCATAGCGGCTATATGCATGCGATGCCGGCATATCGTCCTTACTCCGGCCACTACGCTTATCGCCGTCCCGCCTGGCATGCGGGATACGGCTACGCACCGTCCGGGCCCTACGGCGGCTACGGCCATTTTGGCGCGGCTGCCCCTCCGCCGTTCGCGAGCCATTGGTGGCACATGCCATTTCACGGTGCCGCACCAGGCTCCGGTGCCACGCCGCACGGGCCCCGTGCGCAAGCCGGCGACACTGGATATCGGACAGATGGAGCGCCGCGGCCTGACGCAAGCGGGACGGGCCCGGAGCGCGCGAACGCGGCGCCGAGCGTGGACCAGCAGCCGCCCGATGGATTTCGCCGGTGGCACGAAGTCCTCGGCGTTGCGCATGGCAGCGCCACGTGCGAGGCGGTAAAGGCTCGCTACCGAAGGGATGCGCTGCGACTGCATCCGGACAAACCGGGCGGCAGCAAGGTCGCGTTTCAGGAGCTGCAGTGGGCCTATGCCACGGCCATGGCCGTGCTGGACGCGCGCGAGCGCGGCGAGCACGTCCCCGAGCCCGCACGCACCGCGTGAGGTCATGGCGGACGTGGCGGCTGCCCTGCGACGTGGCACCGGAGAGGGGCGCCCGAGGATTTTGCGGCAGCGGCGCGCTTTGTATTCGCCACCTTCGCGCGTATTTCGCCGCGGCGTCGGGCGCTGCATCGGCATGCCGCTAACGTAGCGCTCACAGCTATGCATCACGTCCGCCGCGCGCAGTTGCGCCGCACGTGAACCGGCTGAGAGCGCGGCGAGATCCGCGCCGCGTGCGCGGCGCGGTCGGTCCAATCAAGCGACGGGGCAAACCATGAGCATTACCATCAGCAGTTCGATCAGCATCGAGCAACCAGGCATCGATTCATCGGCGAAGGAGGCGGTCGGCGCGCTGCCCGCGGATTTCGAGGCGCTTTACGAGTCGGCGCTGCGCTCGCTGCAACAGATGTTTCACGAAGTCTTTGCGCAAGGCGGGACGAGCGAGGCCGATTTCGGCGATGACGCGGATACCGGCATGGACACTCAAAGCGCGGCCGGCGCGCTGGCCGGCTACATGCACGAGAACGGCATCAATACGCTCAACCCCGATCAGCTCTATCAGCTCGCCTACAACCCGAAGGACGGCACACCGTCCGCCGTTTCGGCCGCGGCGAAATTCATGCTGCAGAACCCGGACGTATTCAATCAGATCGAAACGCATGACGTGGCAGGCTCCGACGGCATCGCTAGCGCCAATGATTTCGACTGGGCCGCACAGGGCGAGATCGGCGATGTGCAACCGTCGGCGGCCAGCAGCAAGGCGGCGCAAATGGACACGCAAGGGGCATCGGGCGCGCTCGCGGGCTATATGCACGAGAACGGCATCCACACGCTCACTCCGGGCCAGCTCTATCAGCTCGCGTACAACCCGCGCGAGGGCACGCCGCCCGACGTATCGGCGGCAGCCGCGTACATGCTTCAGAACGCGGATGCGTACAACCAGATCGAAACGCATGACGTCGCGGGCGCCGATGGCATTTCCGGCGTCGGCAATTTCGATTGGGCGGCGCAGGGTGGGCTCGATGAAGCGAAAGACCCGGGGGAAACCGACACGGCCGATGGCGGCGAACTGCTCGACGACAAGACCTCCAGCTCGGCCGATCTCGAGCAGGCAGTCGAAGCCGAACTCGAGCAGATCAATCAGGCCGTCTTCGGGTACTCGATCGCGTCAAGTCAGTCGCATGCAGGGGCGCGGATCGAGCAGACGATCTGACAGAATCGATACGAGAGAGCGGGCGGCGATGCGTTCGAGGCGTCTTCGTCGTCCGTTTGTCTGCCGCGCCATTGCCAACTATCCGGCGGCTCCTGGAGCGAGGGCATTGAGCCCGATTCTCATCGCAACCGGCAGGACAGCAACGCCGGACAAATTCAAGTTCATTTCGCCTCGGGCGCCCGACATTCGCCGCCGCGCGCCGTTGACGCATCGACGTTCGCCGACAATCGGCGCACCGCATGGCACCCATGCGATTCGTATTGAGGAGAGGATGATGAAGGCCCGCTTTGTTCGTTATAGCGGCGCGTGCCGCACGATAGCGCTCGCGCTTGCCTGTTTCGTCGGCCTGCTCGCGGCGCGGCCGATGCAAGAGGCACGATTCGACCATGCCGCGCGTGTCCGCACGGGAGAGCCGTTCCCGCAATCTGCGTTGTCGCCCACCGTACGGAGTGCGCCATGACAATGACCCGAATAACCGGATCGGCCGCGTTGTCGATCGCACCGAGCGCGAGCACGCCGGAGACGGCGGCGCTTCCGGCACTACCGGCACCGGAGGAAAGGCGCCGCCGGACAACCGGGGCGGCGCTCAGTGCGCTGGCGACGAACGGAGCGGCGGGCCGGAACTCCTCGGCGCAGACTGGCGCCGCAGGCAGCGTGCCACCGCGAACTGCCATGTCGTTGCTGCGGCGCACCCGGTCCGCCCCTAACCTGTCGCAGGCGCGATCCGAGCCGCACACGCCGGCCGCGCGCGCACCGTCGGCGGGCGCGAGCCGCACGTCCACCGCGGCGGTGTTTGCGGAGATGCTGCACGGGGCCAACGACATCGAACGAAAAACGCGCTCGTTCATCGACAAGCTGAAGGCGTTGCCCGCGTTGCGGCTCGGTACCTCGAAGACCGGCGAGGTACCGGGCGATGCCCATCCGAAGCCAGCAGACGCCGCGCACAACTACCACGCCACCATGGCCGATCAGGCCACCCAGGATGCCATCCGGCGCGAACTCGGCGAGATCGACAAATTGATCGCTCAGTTGATGCGGATGCTCGCCAAGCTGACCGGCGATCATTTGTCGGCACTCACCAGGAACTGACCGGCAAGCTGTTGCTCGGAATCTCCGGTATCGGGCGCCGCCACTTCGTGGCGGCGCCCGTTTGCGTTTGCACGGCAAGAAGCATGAAAACATGAGCGGAACCAATCGAAGCGGAGGAATCGCGAGGGCAGCCAGGTTGTCCGATGCGTCGGAGGGCGCTCTCCGGCGCGCGACGCGAAGCGCGGCAAGCGCGCATGATTTCAGGCGACTCGGTGGACAACGGGAGCGGCCTCGAGCCGGCTGACGAATCTTATCGCCGGCACGTCGGCCGGTGCGCGATCCCTGTGACGTCCGGCGATTTCGGGCGAGCGGGTGGCGGGGACGTCCATTCCGGCCAGAACGTGCGCACGAATGACGGTGTGAGGCGCGTGCCCGTTGCGACGTTGCCAAAGAGCGCGCCGGTACCTGGCAGAACGTTCGATTGCATTCGAAGATCGGCAACGAGGGCGCTACGCGCGAATCCAGACGTAGGAGCCATCGCTCAGATGGCGGAACATTTCGTCGTCGGAAAGCAGGATGTTCTCGCGCCAGTAGCGGCCGTGCTCGACGTAATGCTCGATCGTCTCGACGAGCCATTTCCCGTCCGTGTGATCGCCGAGCACGCCGCGCACGACGAGCACCACGCCGCCGGTATCGGCTTCGACGCCGAGCTGGGCCTGGTCCTGCGCGTAGACGGAAAGATTGGCTTCCAGCAGCAAGCGGAATACGCGAAGCGTGCGCCCGCCGCTGACAACGCCAAATTGGAAATTGATGTAGATCGCCGCGGGATCTTCGTCGAAGTAATCGATCGCGACATCGAAATCGTTGATCGAGACGACACCGCTTTTGATGACCGATTCGGCATTGCCGATGCCGCGCAGGTCGCACAGCTCCCGGATCAGTTCGTTGCGGCGCTCGAGGCTCATGGGAGGAGGGAAAGGGGTGCGGCCCGCGCGGCGCGAGGACGCACCCGAATCGCGCTTAGCCTTGCGTGAGGCTCTTTGCGTTCTTCGGACCGGCTTCAGCCAGCTGATCCTTCGCCGCGTCGTTGTTCAGCTCGTTTTCCATCTTCGTGGCGGCATCTTGCAGCGCGATCGAAGCAGCCGTGTTGGCTTGCATTTCGGCGATCGTCGAACCCGTGCTGAGAACGTTGGAAGCCGTCGAACCACCCGAAATTCCGCGCGAAAGCGACATGATAAGACTCCTTAGTGAAGTTGCATCTATAAGCCCCGGATGGGGCGCTTGGTTGCCGTGTCCATAAGGCCACGGTAATACGGTCGTGATCGACGATCACGATTCCGATTCGATTGCCGCGCGGCACAGCTGCGCAGCGGCATTCAGGCCGTCCGCAACCGTGGTTGCGGATTGGCGAAGAAGCGGGTCGGTGAGCTTCACCGCCTGTGTGGCGAGATCCTGCGCGCTGCGCTGCAAGGCGAGCGCCGTGTCCTCGAACTTGCGACGCGCGCTGGCTGGCTGCTCGGCCAGCGTCTTTACGCTGTCGAGGACGTCGATATGCTCCGTGGTGATCGCTTCGTACATCATCGTTCCTCAGTGTCCAGTTCTCGTTGGCCAACGCTCGGGCGTACTCAGTTGAGCGTGTCCCGTTGCGTCTGTGTATCGACGAAGTGCTTCGTGCCGTCGCTCGATACCATGTACTGCAAGCCGTCCACCGCCAGCAGCGATTCGACGTCGGTCGGCGGTGCCATGCGATCGTCGGTACCGAATCGCGCGGCGATCTGCTTGACCATCGGCGCGAGATCGCCCGTCAACTGCTCGAGCGTCGTGCGCACCGCATTCGCGTTCTTCGCCACGCCCGTAACCTCGAACGTCCGATTGCCGAGGTAGCGCACGTGCAGCGACGAATCGTGCAGCGACTCCTGCAAATCCCGCGTGATCTGATCCACGCATCCTACGCGCCAGACAACCCGGCCGGGCGCGATGTTTTCGGCGATGCGCCGTGCCGCCATCTCGCTGGCGCTGTCGGGCACCACGCCCATCACAAGAAAGCGGCCGTCCTGGCGCTTCACTTCCAGGTCATGCAGATCCAGCTGCCGCAGGCCTGTGGCCAGCATGGCCGCATCCGGTTCCTGTAGCGCCTTCAGCGCGGTGGCCGCCTCGCGCGGGCGCAGCACTGCCGGCAGGGCAATGCCCGCACAACCGATCGCCAGCACCGCCACGCCCGCGAAACCCGCATTGCGCATGGCGTGCCCCCTGCGGGGCGCGTCGGTGAGCGGACGCGGTGCGTGCTGCGGCTGCGGCGCGGGCACTTCGATCGACGTGGCCACCGGCGTGGCGACTGGCGCGAGCGCGGTCTCCAGCAGTGCGATGTCCGAGGGCCACGCGGCATCGGCGTCGCCGGCGCACAACACGATGTCGCCGAAGCGATGGGGCACGAAGTCCTCGAGCGTCACGTCGGGGTGCGCCCCCGTCGGGTCCGAGATCGAAACGTGTCCGTCTTCGTGGTGGCTCAGTTGCATCGTGGGCATCGTCCAGTCGCTGATCTGAATGTCCGCTTCGTCATCGTTGCCGATGTGCGTCAGCGTTGGATTCAACTTTATGCGAGCGCCTGCATGGCGTCCGGTCAGCAAACGAATTTCCTTGGTCATCGGCGAACTCCTGGCATCGTCGTACGGCGCATCGCTGCGACCGTGTTCTTTCAAGCTACGCGGCGCGCGCCGAGCAGCGATTTGTTGATGGCGATCGCGCGGCCGCGTTCTTCGTCGGTGCGCTTGCGCTTCAGGCTCAGCATCATGAGCGGCAGCAGCACGTTCATCGACTGCTGGTGCGTCGGTGCGGGCGAGGTTGGCGCCGGCACCGCAACGATGAGCTGAGCACGTACGGCGGCAAGCGTGGCTTCGCTGACCTTCGGCGCGGGCATCGCAAGGAAGTCGAGCGCGATCGCAAGCACCTCGTAGGTCCAGCTTTTCGGGTGTTGCGGCGTGCCTTGTTTGTGCCGGGCCTCGATGAGCGCTTCTTCCGCGCGCTCGCGCACGCCGTCCACCTCGCCGTCGCCGGCGCTCGCCCGCGACAGACGCGCCCCGCGCCGTCCGACAGCACCGGGCGCATCCTGAGGATGGTCGTCGCCTTGCGAGCCGGTGCCGGAGCCCGAGTCGCCCTGGGCGCCGTGCCGCCGCTCGCCGACGCGCATGATCATGTCCTCGCTGTTTTGAAGATGCTCCTCGAGCATCATCAGCAGCTCTTCGCTGGCACCGCTTTCGTCGATGCCGTCCTGCGAATCGGCCCCTTTGCGTTTCTTGGTGCGCGGGCGGGTCGCGGGCCTGTGCAACAGCACTTTTTCGTGGTGATGGTGCTGCTGCCGAGCCGGCACATTCGCCTCCGGCGGCGTTTCCGTGGCGGGAAGGGGCAACGGCACGCCCGGTTGGTTGACGCGCGAGATCATGGGAACACCGTGCGAAGAACCGATTGAGCGAAATGCATCACCGCGGACGCACCCCACGGGGCGGCCACGACGATGACCACGGTCACGACGAGAAACTTCACGCCGTGCGAAATGCTCGAATCCTGCAGCGAGGTGATCGCCTGGAGAAACGCGATCAGCAGGCCGGCCGCCGCGGCAATGCCCACGGCCGGCAGCGAGACGAGCAGGCACAGCGTCAGTGCGTTGGTCGTCAATTGGGTGATCGCGTCGTATTCCATAAATCGGTCACTTGTAGGTCGAGACGAGTCCGTGAATCAGCGTGGACCAACCGTCGAGCGAGACGAACAGCAGCAGCTTGAACGGAATCGCCACGTTGGTCGGTGTCACCTGAGACAGCCCGAGCGCCATCAGAATGTTGGCGATGATGAGATCGATGACGACGAAGGCCAGATACAGCAGGAAGCCGATCCGGAAGGCCGAGGTCAGCTCGGTCAGCGTGAACGCGGGAGCGAGCACGATCAGGTCGTCCGGCTTGAGCGTGGCCACTTTGTCCGCCGGCCAGATCTGCTGCGCGGAACGCATGAAGAACGCCTTCTCGCGCTCGGCGGTGTGCTTCAGCAAAAATTGGCGAAACGGTTCGCGCGCGGCGTCGAAGATCGGCATGACCTGGCTCGTCGGCGATTGTTCACTCGAAACCTGTGCGCGGTGGACGGCTTCCATGCCGACCGGCGCCATGACGAAGGCGGTCACGATCATCGCGATGCCATTGAGCACGGTGCTGGGCGGCACCTGCTGCACGCCCAGCGCATTGCGCAGCAATCCGAGCACGACGACGATCTTCGTATAGGACGTGACGACCATCGCGGCGAACGGCAGCAGGCCGAAGGCGAGCAGGCCGACGAGCAGCGATGCGACATCAAGATTGCCGTTCATCGCTTGCCGCCATCCGGGTGATCTGTACGCCCAGATTGTCGCCCACGGCCACGAGCTTGCCGAGCGCGAGCGTCTGGCCGTATGCGGCGAGGCGCACGGGCGCGTCCGCGAGCGGTAGCGGCAGATCGAGTACATACCCCGGTTGCAGGGCGCCGAGCTGGGCGACGCTCAGATTGACCGTCAGCAGTTCGATGTGAACGGGCAGGTCCATCGCGGCGACATCGACGATTTCGCCTGCGAGCAGATCCGATTCGCCTGCATGGAAGCTCGCGTCGTCGGAATGGGCGTCGTTCACTGAGGTCAAGGCAGTCTCCAAGGTTATGGCGTGCGCATCGACGCGCACGGTGGCACCGAGCTGGCGGCCGCGCGCGGCGCCGAAGCGCAGTTGTGCCTGTTCGATCGTCCCCGGCTCGGCGAAGCGCGAGGCGGGCCGCCAGCCGAGCAGCACATCGTTGCGCCGCAGGGAGGCCAG
The DNA here is from genome assembly GCF_034424545.1 of Trinickia caryophylli. Lineage (NCBI taxonomy): Bacteria > Pseudomonadati > Pseudomonadota > Betaproteobacteria > Burkholderiales > Burkholderiaceae > Trinickia > Trinickia caryophylli. The sequence goes on from NZ_CP139971.1 coordinate 279,427, forward strand.
CAGGTCGGGCGAGCATTGGCGGCTGCGCAGCCGCAGCACCCCGGGCAGGAGGATGTCGCCGAGCGAGCTGTTGTTTTCGGCAGCGGCGTGCGGCCCGGCTGTCCAGGTGAGCGCGTAGTCGGCGCAGAGCGCGGCCGGCACCTCTGTAACGAAGCAGGTGCGGTCGACACCGTCCGAGGAAAAGCGCAACGCAAGGCCTGGTTTTCGGTCGGCTGGCCTGCCGAGCGTGATGGCCTTGATGGCCGGCGTGCCGCCCTCGTTCGTGCGAAAGCGCGCGAGCGTATCGGCGAGCCACATGTTCGCGAGTGCGCTGGCACGGTCGCGCTCGGTATCGAGCGCGATGCTCTCGAGCGCGGGGTAGTCATCGGCATTGGCGACGACGGTGAGCGGCCCATGCGCGCATTCGAGATCGAGCGTGAGCGCGCGCTCGAACGTCACCGCGCAGACGCCATGCGGGCGCAGGCGTGACGCTACACCCGGGTGCGCGGCGCGCGTATCGCACAACGCCCGGCACAGCTCGGCCAGAGGCGGGGCATAGCGCGGGAGCCGGCCGTCGAGCGACGACGGCAAGACATCGTTGACCATGCGCGTATCTCCGGTTATGTGGACTTCGTCACAGCGTGACGTCGACGTCGATCTGCCGCCGCAGCGCATCCGACAGGCGCACTCTCAGTGCGTCGACGTTGTCATAGATTAGTTGTGCCGAATAAGCATTTGGCGTTTCGAAGCGAATAGCTATGCGTGACGGCGAAAGTTGCAGATGCAGCAGCGTGTCTTCGAGCACGGCGGGGTTCATCGGCAGCGTGACAGCCCATACGGCGTCGTCGGCTTCGCCCGACATTGCGCAAAAGCGGCTGATGCGCTCGGTCAGTTGCCGAGCGAGCAACTCGCCGTGCGCCGCGTTGGCACAGGTGCGTACGATGTGCTGACCGAGCACCTCGTCCTGGCGAGCAGACGCTTGCCGTTCCGCCGCGCGGTCCACGCGCGCGAGCGTCCGGCCGCGCGCCGACGTTGACGGCGATCGTTCCTCCGGGGCTTCGCCGCGCGCGGTGCCGGCGCTCGGTACGGGGGCTGCCGCAGCCGGTATCGGATCAGGCGGCATGGGTGCCTCGTTCGTCACGGTCGCCTCGCTTGTTTCGGCGAGGCCGCTGCCTTCGTCCCGCTGGTCGCTGGGCAACGGCCGCTCGCCGTCGTCGGCTCCGTCGGCTCCGACGGCGCGGGTGGCCGCCTGCGACGCGAGGGAGCGGAACACCTGGACGGCGGCTGGCGCCGCGCGGCGTCCGCCCGCGGGGGCCGGGCCCGCGGCTCCGGGTACGATGCGGATTTCCCGCGCGTTGCGCGCACGTTCGGACATGTCGTTCTCCCGGAGACCGATCAGAACGCGAGGCGCCCGACGGGCGACAGATGCGCGTCCGAGCCCAGCTCCTGGAACGAGTAGACGGGCAGCGAGGGGAAGCGCTGCTCGATCATCCGGCGCGTGTATCGGCGAATATCCATCGCGCAGACGACTGCGAGATGCTTCGCGGGATCGCTGCCGCAAATGCCTTCGAGGTTGCCGAGCAGGGTATCGATGAGCGTGGGCTCCAGCGCAAGGAAATTGCCGGCCGGCGTGGGCTTGATGGCTTGCCGGATCGCCTGCTCGACTTCCGGGTCGAGCACGATCGAAGGCAATTCGCCCGTGCCGCCGGTCGCGCGGTGCGCGATGAAGCGACCGAGGTCGCCGCGGACGTACTCGGTGACCATCAGCAGGTCTTTCTCCTTCGGCCCCCAGACGACGAGGCTTTCGAGAATCGCACGCATATTGCGGATCGGAACGTGCTCTTCGAGCATGCGGCGCAGCACTTCGGCGATACGTTGAGCAGGCATCGCTTTTTGCACTTCCGCAACGAGGCCCGGGTATTCGGTTCCGGCGCGCTCCAACAGCCATTGCGTCTCCTGCAGCCCGATGAAGAGCTTTGCATCGGCCGCCAAACGGGTCACCGCATGCCCGGCGATCAACGCCTCGCGGCTGACGATCGATGCTTTCGCCGCATCGGGCACCTTCGCGGCGTCGATCCAGTAACTGACGTCGAGCCCAGCCACGTTCGCGCGCTTTTCGCACTGCGCGGCCAGCGCGTCGGGCACTTCGCGCAATACGGCGATACCCGGTGCCAGGTCGAGCGGATCCGATGGCACGTCCTGCACGAAAAGCTGATAGGCGTGCCCGGAAAGCTCGTCCGAGATCCACAGCGCGGTGCGGGGGAACGGCAGGCCGAGATCCGCCGTGAGCGCGCGGCGGCCGCGTTCGAAGGCGGCATCGAGCGCTTCGGCGTCGATGCCGGCGGCGAGCGCCGGTGCGAGGCGTATCGCGAGCGGTACGGCGAAAGCGGGCGGCTTCGTGGCGATCGTCGGCACACGCTCCTTCGATCCCTCGCGCGAGAGGGCCGGCAACTCGGGGCCCGACGGTTCGTCTTTCTTGCGCTGCGTGCGGCGCAGCGCCATCCCGCCCGCGAAGAGTCCGCCGGCCAGCACGACGAAGAGCGCCGACGGAAAGCCCGGCACGAGCGCGAAGCCGCACAACAGCGCCGCCGCGCTGAAAAGCGCGCGCGCATTGCCGGAGAGCTGCTCGATGATTTCGGTGCCGAGCGAGCGCGGCTCCTTCTCCTCGTCGGCCACGCGCGTGATGAGCACGCCGGCCGCCACCGAGATCAGGAGGGACGGAATCTGCGAGACCATGGCGTCGCCGATCGAGAGCACGGAGAACCGGTTGGCGGCTTCGCCGGCCGACATGCCGTGATAGGTCACGCCGATGACAATGCCGGCAAGGATGTTGACCATGGTGATGACGAGGCCGGCAATCGCATCGCCCTTGACGAATTTCATCGCGCCGTCCATGCCGCCGTGCAATTGGCTTTCCATCGCCAAACGCGCGCGGCGCTTCTGTGCCTGCTCGGCGGTGAGGTTGCCGGCCCGCACGTCGGCATCGATGCTCATCTGCTTGCCCGGCATACCGTCGAGCGTGAAGCGTGCGCCGACTTCGGCTACACGCTCGGAGCCTTTCGCGATCACGATGAACTGCACGGTGGTGATGATCAGGAAGACGACGAGGCCGACCACGAGGTTGCCGCCCACGACGAGTTCGCCGAAGCTCTCGATGATGTGGCCCGCGTCCGCGTTCAACAGAATCGATTTCGTCGATGCGATGTTCAGCGACAGGCGAAAGAGCGTGGTGAACAACAGCAGCGACGGGAATGCCGAAAGCGAGGTCGCTTTCGGGATATACATCGTCACCATCAGCAAAACGACGCTCGTCGTGATGTTGATACCGAGCAGCGTGTCGATGAGGAAAGTCGGGAGCGGCAGGATCATCAGCGCGATCACGGCGACGATCACGCCGGCGATCGCGACCTCGCCGCTGTACTGCGAGATGGGAGCGCTCTTGATCATGACGGCAGGCCTCGGGAGGGAACGGACGATAAAGCGGACGACGAAGCGGACGATAAAGCGGACGATAAAGCGGGCTGGCCGGCTGCGTCGGCATTCCTTTGGGCCGCGAGATCCTCGACCCACGCGAGCACGGCCGCGACGGCCTTGAAGCACGACTCGGGAATCGCTTCTTCGAGCGGTACCCGATACAGCGTGCGCGCAAGCGGCGGATTGCCGACGATCGGCACGCCATGGCGTTCGGCCATGCGCCGGATTTCGAGCGCATCGGCATCGACGCCTTTCGCGACCACGCGCGGCAGGTCGTACTCGTCGGGCATGTAGCGCACGGCCACCGCGTAGTGCGTCGGGTTGACGATGACGGCCTGGGCGCCTGCGACCTTCGGCTCGGGGTTGCCTTGCACGATCTCGCGCGCCACTTCCTTGCGCTTGCCCTTGAGGTGCGGATCGCCCTCGGAATCCTTGTTTTCGCGCTTGACGTCTTCCTTGCTCATCCGGTGGTCGCGGATGAAGAGCCAATGCTGAACGCCGTAGTCGGCTACGCCGAGCACGAGGTAGATCACGCCGCCCACCGCGAAAACACGACACAAGGTGCTCCAGGAGATCTGAATCAGATCGGGCAGCGGCTCGTACGCCACGCCGACGATCAGCGGCGAGAGCGCGAGCAGCGTCTTCCAGAGCGCGGCGGCGATGATCGCGGCCTTCACGAGCATCTTGGCGAGATCGACGAACGAGCGTACCGAGAACATGCGCTTGAGGCCCGAGCCCGGGTTGATCGCGCTGAACTTCGGCTCGATCGGCTTGAAGGACACCTGAAAACCGACTTGCGCCGCAACGGATGCGATGCCAACGACCAGGGTCGCGAACACGGGCAGGCTCAGAATCGCCGCCTGCATCGCGATTTCGGTCATGGCGCGCCGCAGGTCGAACGACGGCTTGTTCGCTTCCCGCACCTGGAGCGCGAGATGCATGATCGCGCGCAGATGCTCGCCCATGGCCGGGCCGGCAAGACCGAAGCCGAGCGCAGCCGCGATCAGCAGCGCGGCGAACGACAGATCGGCGCTCTTGACCGTCTCGCCGTCGCGGCGGGCGTCTTTGAGCTTCTTGTCTGTCGGCTGTTCGGTCTTTTCGTCGGACATCCGGATTGCTCCGAACCAAGGGATGGGAGCCGAGTCTCGCTGCCCGGTGCCTCGCGCGCGCGCGGTAGCGGCGAAACGGCGCGTCCGCCGGCGAACCTCGCGGCGCGACGGCGCGGCCGTTCGCCGGAAGGTCGGAGAATTCGCAGCGCGCGCCGGTGCGCGCCGGCGCGGACAGCTACGTTACGGTCACCGGCGGCGAACGTCTTTCGTTTCTCCGCGTTTTTGTGAACGAGTGAAAACCGCGAGGCTGAGCGATGAATCTCACGACATGCAGTAACCGTCTTGTGTCCGGGCTGGTGGAGATGCTGACCTGGGCGGCGAGGAAGGGGCATCTGGACGAAGCCGACCGGCTCCTCGCCGCGCTGCACCTGATGCGTCCGAACTTCGTCGAGCTGCAGGCTTACGACGCCTGGCTGCTCATTCGACGAAACCGGATGGCCGACGCCGCGCAATTGCTGCGGCAGCTCGAGGGGCGCGAACTGCAGCCGCCGTTCGGGCCGTACGTGACCGCATTGCTCGCGGTGTGCCTTTCCTCGCTCGGCGACGCGAGCTGGCGCGTCTACGCGAACGAAGTGCTCACGCGCGAAGAGGACCCCGAATCGGTGGGGCTCGTAAACCTGCTGATGGGCAAGCGCGAGAAGAGGGAAGCGGCGGATGCCGCGGCGCCGGGCATGGCTGCCGGCGCCGCCGACCTGCTGCGCCAGGCCATGGCGTTCAGCTACCTGCGTGCCTGAAGGAGCCGGCCATGACATCCGCGATTCCTTCGATTCCGCCGTTGCCGCCGTTGCCGTCCGTCGGGCCCGCCGATGCGACGGGGGCTGCCACGCCCACGGCTTCCGCGCAGGCGCCTGCCGGACTCGGCGAGCGTTTCCGGCAGGCGCTCGCCGACGCACGGCTCGTGGCCGAGCAGGGCTCGCACATGCACGGCCCGTCGGCGGTGTCGCAGGCCGTGGCGGCCCAGGACGAGGCGTTCGGCGCACTCACCCAGAAGATCGACGCATTCGAGGCATCGAGCGCGAATCTCTCGATGCAGGAAGTGGCGGCCCAGTCGCTGCAGATCCAATCGGAGATCACCTCCCAGATGGTGAAGATCTACGTGGGCACCGCCGTCGCCCAGGGTGGCAAGGGCACGGTACAGACGCTGATGAAGAACCAGTGACAGGAGCTGCGATGCCCCGTTTCCCCAATCTGCTGCGCGCGCTGGCGCTCGCGGTGCTGGCCGCGGCACTGCTCGCGGGCTGCAGCAAGCAGCTCTTCGCGCAGTTGACCGAAGCCGACGCGAACGACCTGATGCGTGTGCTGCTGGAGGCCGGCATCGACGCGAACAAGTCGTCGCCGGACAGCGGCAAGACGTGGGGGGTCTCGGTGGGCGAAGACGACTTCGCGCGCTCGATGGAGGTGCTCCGGGCGCATGGGTTGCCGCATCAGAAGTACACGTCGCTCGGCGAGATGTTCAAGAAGGACGGGCTCATCTCCACGCCCACCGAGGAGCGCGTGCGTTTCATCTTCGGCGTGTCGCAGCAACTGTCGGCCACACTGTCGCGCATCGACGGCGTGGCCTACGCGGAAGTGCAGATCGTGCTGCCGAACAACGATCCGCTGTCGGCCTCCGTCAAACCGTCGTCGGCCGCCGTCTTCATCAAATATCGCGCGGGCACCGATATCCAGGCGCTCGTGCCGAGCATCAAGAACCTCGTCGTGCACAGTGTCGAGGGGCTCTCGTACGACAACGTCAGCATTACGCTCGTGCAGGCGATGGAGCCCGCGCCGCCGCCAGCGGATGCGACGCGCGGCGGGCGCGGCTGGCTGCTGTGGGTCGGAATCGGTGGCGGTGTGGCCGCTCTGGTGGCCGCGGTGGCCGCGGCCTTCCTGTTCGCACCGGCGCGCTTCAAGGCACTGGGGCGCGTGGTGCCCGGGCGCGGCGGCCGCAAGGCGATGCGCCAAGCCGAACCGCCGCACGGCACCGAGGCCGTGCCGGCGGAGAAGGTCGAACCCGCATGAGCGCCGATCACCCGCACGTCCGGATGCTCGCGGCATTCGATACGCGCGTGAGCGAACTGTGTCTGTGGCTGTCGGACAGGTGGCGGGACGGCGCGCAGAGCGGCGCGACGGAGCGTACGACCACGCCCATGCCGCCGTCCGCGCCGGGCGGGCATCGCATGCATGCACAGGCGCTGAGTGCGCAGATGGCGCGCCGCATCTGGTTCGCCGAGCCGGTGTCGTTCGCCGTGTTCATGGTGCCCTGCAACCGGATCGCGCTCGTGGGGCCTCCGCTGCTGCGCCGCGTGCTGGCCGCGCGCCGGCTCTATGCCTGCAGGGACGCGGCGCGCCGTTGCATCGATCGGCGCGTGCGTCGCGCACTGATCGATACGGTCGGCGAAGCCGCTTTCGCCGCCATAGTCGATCTGCCGGTGGGTCGGGCAGGCGCGGACGACACGCTGCCCGACCACGTCGCGGACCTCGCGCCCGACGCGCTTGCGCGCGAAGGATGGGCACGGATGAGCGCGGATGGCGTCTGTGCCCAGGCGACGTTGCGCAACATGGTCGAGCTGAGCCTGTTGGCGATGGCCGATACGCCGTGGGCGGATTGCCGCCCGATCGTGTCCGCCCTGGCGACGCAGGCAGGGGCGCCGGTGCCGACGCCGATCGTCGGCCCGGTCCGTGCAAGCGTGGACGATACCGCTGCATTTTTCTCGGAAGTGGTTCGCATGTTTCCGGAGCTTCAATGGTTATTTGGCTGAAAACCGATCCGAAGGTCGTCGCGCTCGACACCGATGTCGTTCGCGCCGAGGATCGCGGGCGCGTGACCGAGCTGGCCGATGCGCTCGAGGCGCTGCATGAAGTCGTGGCGGCGACGATGACCGATGCCACTGAACGGGCGAGAGCGCTCGTCGAAAAGGCCAGGTGCGAGGCGGAGGCATTCGTCGCCGGGGCGCAAAGAAAATTCGACAACAGTGCGCGATTGGGCTACGCGGCGGGCCATCAGCGCGCCCTCGACGAGACGCATGCACGCTTTGTGGCTGCCGCGCGCGACGAACAGGCGCAACTGCGCGCTTGCGCCGACCGCTTGTCGCGCATCGTGATGAAGGCCGTGGAACAGGTCGTCGCGGAGAGTGACCGCGACGCGCTGATGCGTCGGGTCGCGCTGACGGTATCCCGCTCGATCGACAATGCCGCTCATATGAGCGTGACCGTCGCGCCCGCCGACGCCGAGCGCGCACGCCGGCTTTTCGGCGAGCTCGCCCGGACCGCCGAGCCGTCGCTTGCCATCGAGATCGTCGTCGACGACCAAGCCGAGCCCGGCACGTGTATTTGCGAATGGGACTACGGCGTCGTGGAGGCGAAACTCGGTGCCCAGCTCAGGGCGCTCTCTCGCGCGCTGTCGAAGGGTGCGGCTGATGCAGTGCGCAGCGCGCGTGGCGCCCGCGAAGCGTTCGACGACGACGAGGATGACGAAGATCGCATCGACGGCGGCACCGAGGAAGGCGACGCCGGCTTTCCCGGCGACGTCTTCGGCCATGGCGGCGGCATGTACGCGGGCGCGCGCTACGACGAGGAGCGCTGAGCATGCATGCGATCGACAATCTGGCGGACCGGCTGGAGGCCGCGCTCGGAACGAGCGGTTCGTTGAAACGGTACGGCAAGGTGATCGAGGCGGTCGGCACGCTCGTCAAGGTGGGCGGGCTCGATGCGCAGCTCGGCGAGCTGTGCGAACTGCGCCGTCCCGACGGCACGTTGATGCAGCGTGCCGAAGTGGTGGGCGTCACGCGCCAGCACGCGCTCATCGCGCCGTTCGGGAGCATGACCGGCGTTTCGTGCAGCACGCGCGTGACGGGCAGCGGCGCACCGCTCTCGGTGGCGGTGGGGCCGCGCCTGCTCGGGCGTGTGCTCGACGGGCTCGGCGAACCGTCCGATGGCGCCGGGCCGATCGAAGCCGAATGCCGCGTGCCGGTGTTCGCGAACGCGCCCGATCCGCTGGAGCGGCGGATGATCGACACGCAGATCGCCACGGGCGTGCGCGTGATCGACGGGCTGATGGCCCTGGGCGAAGGGCAGCGTATGGGCATTTTCGCAGCAGCCGGCGTCGGCAAGAGCACGCTGCTCGGCATGCTCGCCCGCGGCACCGAATGCGACATCAACGTGATCGTGCTGATCGGTGAGCGCGGTCGCGAAGTCCGCGAGTTCATCGAGTTGATTCTCGGCGAAGACGGCATGGCGCGCAGCGTGGTGGTGTGCGCGACCTCGGACCGCTCGTCGATCGAGCGCGCGAAGGCGGCCTATGTGGGCACGGCCATCGCCGAGTATTTCCGCGATCAAGGGCTGCGCGTGCTGCTGATGATGGATTCGCTCACGCGTTTTGCACGCGCGCAGCGCGAGATCGGCCTGTCCGCCGGCGAACCGCCGACGCGGCGCGGCTTTCCGCCCTCGGTATTTGCCGAACTGCCGCGCATTCTCGAGCGTGCCGGCATGGGCCGGGACGGATCGATCACGGCCCTCTACACGGTCCTTGCCGAAGACGAAGAGGGCGGAGACCCGGTGAGCGAGGAGGTCCGCGGTATTCTCGACGGGCACCTCGTGCTGTCGCGCAAGATCGCCGCACGCAACCGCTACCCCGCGATCGACGTGCTCAATAGCCTGAGCCGCGTGATGCCGCAGATCGCCTCGGAGCAGCACTGCTCGGGCGCCGGCCGCGTGCGCCGTCTGATGGCGAAGTACGACGAAGTGGAAATGCTGCTGCAGATCGGCGAATACAAGGAAGGCAGCGATCCGGTGGCCGACGAGGCCATCGCGATGCACGAGGAGATCGAAGGCTTCGTGCGTCAGCGCACCGATGAGCTCGCCGACATCGAGCACACGCGCGGCGTGCTGGAGAGTTTCGGTGAATAGCGATGGCGATGACCGGCGCGCCCCATGAGCCGTTCTCCGCAGCAGGTATGGAAGACGGTCGTTGCCGCGAAGGAGCGGGCGAAGGAGCGCCTCGAGCAGGAGCTGTCCGACGCACGTAGGCATTACGAAGCGCTGCTTGGCGCGCTCGACGAAGCGCAGGCTGGCGTGCGGCACGCCGACGCTCAGCGGCTCGAACACGAGGAGCGCATCGCCGCGCTGCTCAGCGACGCGCGCGGCCTGTCGCCCGCGAGCTACCTGAACCACGACCTGTATCGCGCGCCGCTCGCGCAAGCACTCGAAGCTGCCCGGGCCGCACAGCGGCAGGCGGCCGATGCGGCCGAAGCCCAGCGGCGCGCTGTCGAGCGGCTGGGGTTTCTCGTCCGGCGCGCCGACGCCGCGCTCGAGGCCGTGCGCGAGCAGTTGCGTTCGGTGCTGGCGACGGCACAGCGGCGTAGCGACGAGCGCACCGACGAGGAAGCGGGCGAGGCGGCGGCGGCACGAATAAGACGGGAGGGATAGGGATGTCCGAAGGATTCGCCGTAGGCCACACGCTTGCGGCTCTGTTCAGCGAATACGAGGGGTTCTTTCTGACGCTTGCGCTGGCCGGCGCGCGGGTTGCGGTGCTGTTCCACATTCTTCCGGCAACGAGCGACGAAATGCTGCCCGGCGTCGCGCGCAATGGTCTCATCTATCTGATTGCATTCTTCGTGGCATCTTCGGAACCCGCGCACGGAATCGACACGCTCGGCTCCGCGCAGATGCTGATGCTGGCGGTCAAGGAGATGTTTCTCGGCGCGGTGCTCGGCTTTGCCGCATCGTCGGTCTTCTGGATCGCGCAATGCACGGGAACGATGATCGACGATCTGGCGGGCTACAACAGCGTCCAGATGAACAACCCGATGCGTGGCGACCAAAGCACGCCGATCTCGAACACGCTGATGCAATTGGCCGTGACGCTGTTCTATGTGGCCGGGGGCATGACGTTTCTGCTCGGCGCGCTGTTCGAATCGTTCAAATGGTGGCCGCTCACCTCGATTACACCGTCGATGAGCGACGTCGCAGAGTCGTTCGTTATTGCGCGAACCGATTCCATCATCGGAACGGCGGTGAAGCTCGCCATGCCCGTCATGCTCGCCCTTGTGCTCGTGGACGTTTCGATCGGCGTGCTTGCCCGCACGGCGGAAAAACTCGAACCGTCATCGTTGAGCCAGCCGATTCGCGGTGCCGTGGGTTTGCTCATGCTCGTCTTTCTCGTCGGTGTGCTCGCGCAACAGGTGACCGGCGCGCTGCGCCTCGACTCGTTCATGCGCGAAGCCGGCACGCTGCACGGGGCACCCGGCGGAGCGACGCGACGATGACCAACTATCGGGACGTGCATTGAGCATTGTTGTGAATACCGGTGAGATTGTTGAAACTGGCCCGCACGGCCGCCGCTAACATCGATCTCAACAAAGGCGGACCGTATAGCTCGGAACCGCCGATGCCCGGTCCCTGCCCGTTTGGCCGCTATCTGACGGGCGCTTTCGCAAGAGTGCTGAGCTATGTACCCGACGATTCATATGGCGTTGTTGTCTGCTTTCCGCTTTCGCGGCAGCTTGCCGCGCTATTCGGCAGCCCTTCTCGATGGCGACTTTGCACGCGCGTATTGCGCGGTGGACGACGCGGCCGACCTGAGCGCGCACTCGCCGGTACGCACCCGCGATCACGGTCATGAGGAACTGACGGCGCTCGCCGACGTCTCGCTTCTGCTCGACAATCATGAAGAGGCCGAGGAGTTTTATCGGCGAGCACAGAAGCTGATCTGGAAGAACGATCGCGCGCTTCGTATTGCATCGTGCCGCAATACCGGCTGGCTCTCGCTGATGCGTTCACGCCCCGGTGTGGCCGAGCGCAGCTTCGCGCGCATTGTCGCGGAGGCGGAGCTCGACGCGGAGCAACGAATCGAAGCGTATATCGGCATTGCGCTTGCCCGTCATCAACTCGCGTTTCAAGCGGGGGCCGACGATGCGCTGATCGCCGCAGCCGAACTGGCAGACACGCATACCGAGCCGCGCCTGCGCTTCGTCGTCGATCTGCTCGCACAGGAATTCGACGTCCGCTTGAAAGTGCGCGCGGCGCGCGCGCTGAACGATCACGCATTCTGGCAGTCCGCGCTCGCGAGCGCATCGCTCGGCGCGAGTGCACGCAACCGCGTGGAGCCGGCACAGGCAATTGGCCATCGCCCGACGCTGCTCGTACGGCGGATGGAGGAACTGCAGTGCCTGGACCGGCTTGCCGGCGGCGATCGCACATGGTCCGCGCAGACGCTTTGCGCGCGCGCGAAACAAAGCACGGGCGGCCCGCTCGCCTTTTTCCACGCCAACCTCGAGATGGCGCTCGCCGCACTTGCGGGCGGGCTTGCGGATCTGGCCGGCGAACTCGTCGAGAGGATGCCGGTGGGGCATGCCGACGAAGCGCGCCGCAATTTCGACTATCTCTACTGCATGGCGAAGGTGAATGTGCATCGCGGCAATCCCGCCGATGCGCTGAGGTTCTACTCGAACTACACGACCGAAGCATTGCGCTGCCTGCGCAGCGAAACGGCAACGCAGCCTGCGGCGAGCGGGCCGCGCAAGCGGGCCGATACCGCGAGCGACGACGTTTCCGCTCGCCTGCCGCCCAAGTACCGGCGCGCCTACCGCTATATCCTCGAGAACATCGATCGGCCGGACCTGACCACGCGCGAGGTGGCCGCGGAACTCAACGTCACGATGCGCACGATCCAGCTGGTATTCAAGCGCGCGCTCGGCGTGACGCCGTGCGGCCTGATTCGCGCGCTGCGGCTCGAGGGCATTCGGGGCGATCTTCTGCAAGAGAGCGGGCCTTTGAATTCGATTTTCGATACGGCGTCGCGCTGGGGCCTCACGAGCCGTTCGACGCTCGCAAAAAGCTACCGGAAGCATTTCGACGAATCGCCTTCCGAAACCATCGTCGCGCACGCGCGCTAAGGCGTCGATTCGGATCGGAGTCCTGATATGACCATGATTCAAACGAAGCCGCGCGGCGCGTGCCGCGCGCTACGTCTCTCCGCGCTTGCGTGCGCGCTTTCAGCGGCAACCGCACTGAGTCCGCGTACCGCGCTGGCAGGCCCTATCCCGTGGAAGGCGGGACACTTCCAGTACGTTGCGGACCACAAGGATCTCAAGGAGGTATTGCGCGATCTCGGCGCGAGCGAAAACATCGTGACGTGGATTTCGCCGCAGGTCGACGGCACGGTCACGGGCCGCTTCGACGAATCGCCGCAGCGCTTTCTCGAGCGCATGTCCGATTCGTTCGGTTTCATCTGGTACTACGACGGCTCCGTGCTGCGCGTCTCGGGGCCGAACGAGGCGAAGAGCGCGACGATCGGGCTGCAGCATGCGTCCGCGGAGGACCTGCGCCGTGCCTTCAAGCGGCTCGGCATTGCCGATCCGCGTTTTCCAGTGCTCTATGACGACGATACGGGCACGGCGATCGTATCGGGGCCGCCGCGAATGGTCGAGTTGGCCACGGACGTCGCGCATCTGATCGACCGTAGCGTGGAGCGCGCGGACGAGCCTGAAATTCGCACGTTCCCGCTGCACTATGCATGGGCGACGGATCGTACGCTGACGATCAATGGCCAATCGGTGGCCGTGCCAGGTGTGGCCACCGTGCTGCGCAGCATGTATCCGAACAGCACGATCGGCAGCGTGAGCGGGCAGCAGGCGCCGCGCGCGGATGCATACAAGATGCGCAGCCTGGACCCGTCGGGCGGTGCGTACCGGCCGAGCGGCAATACGAACTCGATGCCTACGTTGCCGGGGCTTTTCGGCGGCGATGCATCCGAGCGGCGCACCGCGCAGAACCCGCCGCTGCCGGCCAGCTACTCGCCGGGCGGGGGCGCGCCGGCGCCCGGCCTGCCGTCCGACGCGCAGACTGCCGAGGGTGCGCCGGCGGGCAGCACGGCGCGCGCCGTCGATCCGGTGATCCAGCCCGACCCGCGCAACAATGCCATTCTCATTCGCGCGCGTGCCGACGCGATGCCCGCGTTCGAGAAGCTGATCGCGTCGCTCGATCGCAAGCCGGGCGTCGTGGAGATCGACGCGAGCATCATCGAGATCTCCGAGACGGGCCTGAAGGAACTCGGCATCGATTGGCGGCTCCATTCGAGCCATTTCGATCTCGAGACCGGCAACGGTCAGGCGGCACAGGCGGGCTTCCCGGGATCGGTCAATCCGCAAGGCTTCAACAATCCGAACGACACGACCACGGCGGGTATGCTGGCGACCCCGCAGGGCGCGGTGCTGACCGCGGTGATCGGCGGGGCGGGGCGATATCTGCTGAGCCGCATCAGCGCGCTGGAGCAGAAAGACAACGCGCGTATTACCGCGAGCCCGAAGGTGGCCACGCTCGACAACATCGAAGCCGTGATGGACAACAAGCAGACCTTCTACGTACCGGTGCAGGGCTATCAGTCGGGCGATCTGTACAGCGTGTCGGCCGGCGTATCGCTGCGGGTGCTGCCGAGCATCATCGACGGCCAGCCGACGCCGCAAATCCGGCTCGATGTTCACATCGAAGACGGTCAACTGACGAACCAGCAAGTGGGGCAGTTGCCTGTCGTCAGCAACAGCACGATCGACACGCAGGCGCTGATCGATGAAGGGCAAAGTCTTTTGATCGCCGGGTATTCCGTCGATCAGGACGACAGCAGCACCTCCGGGGTGCCGGGTCTCTCGAAGATCCCGATCATCGGCGGGCTCTTCAAGTTCAAACATCATCAGGGCCAGAAGTTTCAGCGGCTCTTCCTGCTCACACCACGCATCGTTTCGGCGGCACCTCCTCAGCCGTCGCAAGGTACCTTGTGACACCCGGCGCGAAGGATGAGCGTCCGTCGAACCTGGCAAGCGCCTTCGCGCGCGCCTGCCCTGAATAATCCCATCGATGGGCGAAAAAAAAGCCGGCGCGAGCCGGCTTTTTTTAAGGACGATCAAACACCAGAGGTGCTCGGCGTGCCCTTTTCGTGTTGCATGATTTGCTGCAGCATCTTCGTGATTTCGCCGAGCATTTGCAGTTCGTTCCCGCCGAATTGATTGCCGCCGCCGTTGCCGTTGTTGCCCGAGGCGGACTGCTCGAGTTGCTTAAGCATCTGGATGATGTCTTTCAGCATCGATTCGATTTGTGCCATCGGCGAGTTGCCCGCACCGTTCGACGCATCCGTGCCGTTCGAGCTGTCCGGACCGCTCGCGCCGTTGCCACCGCCTGCGCCGCTGGTATCGCCCGAGCCGCCTGCGCTGCTGGTATCGCCGCCCTTGACGCCCTGTTGGCCGAGCATTTGCGAGAGCATCTGCGTGATCTCGCTGAGGATGTTCAGCAATTCGCCGTTCTGGCCGCCCGCTTGCCCGGAGCCGGATCCGCTGCCGTTTTGATTGCTAGTCTGCTGCAGATACTGCTGCAGCATCGAGATGATGTCCTGCAGCATCGAAGCGATCGACGAATCGCCGTTTTGGCCGTTGGCCGCGTTGGCGCCGCTCGCGCCGTCGGGACCGCCTGCGCCTGTCGGGCCGCCGCCGCCGCCGGGGCCGCCAGCGCCACCGGTGGACGGCACGCCGCCGCCACCGCCGCCACCACCGCCCTTCGTGTTCATACCGGTCTGCTGGTTTTGCTGCGCGATAGCCTGCTGCAGCATCTGCTCGAGCATTTGAAGGATTTCCGCCAGAATCTCTTCGAACTGGGCGATGCTGTTGCCCCCCGATTTCGATTCGCTCGTGCTGTCGAGCGACAGATTCGAGGAAGCGGCGGTGGAGTTGTCGATTGCCAAACTCATGGATGACCTCGTCGTGAGAAGATGAAGCGGGCCCCCCGCAGGCGGGCCAGTTGTTCGCCGCGCGACGACACGCCTTGCGCTGGCCGGAACGTGATGCGGCCAGGTAACGCATCGCTCGCCGTCAACGATAGCGGCAGCGCTGCGCCGGTACTCGCATCCACGGCGAACTGTGCGCGACCCCCGCGAAAAAGTCGCATACGTTTCCGGGCACGCGAAACAAGGTGGTTTCGATCGGCGATACGCGTTCCTGGCCTGCAATCGACCGCGCGGCAAACACGCGTGCCGCAGGCGCGGCCCGAAGCGGATTTCGTCGTGGATGGCGGTTGTTCGCCGTGCGCTCTCGGGCGATTCGACGCGGCGAGAAACAATGAGAGCGAATGAACGGGGGGAGGCCGGGGGCGCCGATCGCACCCCCGACAAGTGTTGGCGCCGCCGTCAGGCAACCTGTGCTTCGAGAACGGAAGCAGAGGAACGAAGCGGCACCGTACCGGGGTCGACCGCCTCCGCGGCGGCCGCATCAAGCTTGTAGCCGAGGGCATAGACCGTCTTCAGCGCAAGCTTCGAGCGGGCCGTGAGACGCAGTTTCCTGCGCAGCTTGTACACGTGCTGCTCGATCGATCGGCCCGCGATGTCTTCACATGCGCCCCATACGCTGCCGGCTATTTGAGCGCGGCTGAGGAATTTGCCCGGGTTCGAGAAGAAGAGCCAGGCCATCGCGAACTCGCGCGGCGTGAGCGGAATCTCCTCGCCGGCGAGCGTCACTCTTCCGAGGTCGCGCCTCAACACATAGTCGTGAAGGCTGATCTCGTCTTCGTCCGCGTCCTGTTCCGAGCGTTGAAGCGCGATATGCGCGCGCAGACGGACCTGCTCGATGTCGAAGCGATTGGCCACGTCGGTTGCTCCCGCGTTGACCCAGCGCAGCATCGCGGACCAGTTCGAAAACGGCGTCAGCACGATAATCGGCGTATGCAGGCTCGCATTGCAGTTGCGCCATGACAGCAGCGAATTCACGAGCATCGAATTGCTCTTGGCGTCGATGAACACGAGATCGAACGACGTCGTGCGCATGGCGCGCAAAATAGGCAACTCGCCTGAGAACGAGTCAATCGTGGTCGCATCGTCGCTGAAGCAGTCGACGAGGCTGGCGGACAACAAGGGGTCTTCTGTTACTAGAGCAAATCGCACATTCTTCTCCCATCGCGCGGCCCTTCGCGTCGTGGCTTACGGGGCTTGATTGGTGGTTGCCCGTTCGACGAGGCTACTGTCGAACGGTCCAGTCACGTTTCGTCCGCGACAAGCCGTGTACGGCTTGCCGTAGGCGATGCGTGTGCCTGGCTGGTCTATCCATGACACACGGATCGGCGCGACCGGCTACGCCATGCTTCATTCATGGATGAAGTCTTTGTCCGTAAGTGATGCTGTAAGCGAAATTCGATTCGTCGTAGGTAAAAACCCTAGGTTGATGGTGCGCAGCTCGCGCACTACCGGCTCAAGCCCGTGAATAGAGGGGAGCGCGGTCGGAAAGGATGTGACTATTAAGGATTCCCTGACGGGCGATTCCGCCAGGGCTGACAAGGTGGCCGAATGATGGAGGGGGTTTTTTAGTACACTACATACGCTCGTGAATAGTCGAGCTGAAGAAGACATTGCTGTTTTCTTTCGAAACCCTTTCGGCATCTCCGCGTAATAGACTCTCTTGGCTAAATACACTCATGGAAAAAAAGTATTCTACCTGTCGCTTACTGCGTGCCCAGGCGCCTTTTAAAGGAAAGCAGGGGCTCGATTACGCGGTTGGGATTTCCGCCGAGACCGTCGGCGCCACGGGAATCAATCTTCAGCTCGTGACGATTCCTCCCGGGGCGCGGGCCAAGACCCACGTGCATGCGGGCCACGAAACCGCCATTTACGCGCTCGAAGGCGTATCGCATGTCTGGTACGGAGAATCGCTTCAGGAGCATGCGACCGTAGCGCCGGGCGACTTTTTCTATATTCCCCCCGGGGTGCCTCATCAGCCATACAACAGCTCCGGCGAACCGGCCATCGTACTGATTGCCCGTACCGACCCGAACGATCAGGAAAGCGTGAAGATGCTTCCGGAACTCGATGGATTGCACCCGTGAGTGCGATCGCGGAATTTTTATAAAGAAATACCGATTTACGCAGATTGGCTTTCATCGGGAATTTTGGTTTGCCGCTGCCCTGTAAATTTCCCGAGTCGAACAGCGAGTTTAAACAAGAAACGCCATCGTTTTCGCCCATTGTTCGAAAAGTTTCGCGAGGGGCGCGTGCATTTCGCTGCACCGGACTGTTTCGCGCGGGCGTCGGACCGACAATCGACTTGCCCAGTGGATCCAGGGAGGTCTCGTATGCGCCGCATCAACTTTTTCCGCAGCACGGCCGAGCCGTCCTGGTCGAACAACGAAAGAACGGGCAATGATCAGCGTACTCGCGGCAGCGAGCATGACGACCCGGCTCGAACCGATCCCGATTCCGGCTCCTCGCCCCGGCCTCGATCTTTTGCCGCGGACAGCAACGCACCGCTCAGCAGGCTTTCGCGCAGCAAAAGCCTGCCGGCCCGGCTCGATGCCGCCGCAACGCAAGTCGAGGCGCCCCGGCCGCGTCGGCCTATCGATGCCGGTTCGAGGCCGGGGCGAGGCGCATTTTCTGACGAGAGCATGAACGCGGAGGCGCCCGGCCGACATCGAGGACGGGCGGAGGCTTCGGACGACCACCGGATCGAGATCGGCAGCCCACGAGACACGCCTGCGCAAAACCCTGACGGCGAAGGGCCGTCTGCCCACTCGTCGTCGTCCATGGCCGAATTGGCGAAAGGGTTCGCACGAATGTCCGACGTGCGAACGTTGCTGAGCCGCGCCGACGATCGGGAATTCGTTGCGGATCTGCGAACGCGTTCGAGCGGCGATGACGACGACGGCGCGCGGCTGGACCGGCTGAGCGCGCACGTTGGCGCGCTGAAAGCGCGAATCGATGAAGCGGGGCTCGGTGAAGCGCTGTCGGCCCGCTTCAAGAAGCGTCTCGACGAAGTAAGCGACACGCTCGTCGCGCTGCGGACCGATAAGCCGCTGCATGAACGGGCCATGAAGATCGTCGGCCTGAACCTGCTGCTCGCGCCGTTGCCGCTGATCGTTCCGCTCATGACCCGGCCGCGCCAACAAAAGACCGAAGCGGAAATCGCGGCACTGATGGCGAAGGCGATGGTGGAGGGTGTGGGCATGATCCGCACGCCGACCACCGATGCGAACCTGATCAAGGATCGCGCAATGGCGCGGTACTTCGCGAATACAGTGCAGGCGCTCGAGTTTGCGCTTCCGACGTTTGTGGGCAGTCTGCGGTTTCTCAACGAGAACGCGCCGTTCAACGTGGCGGCAGGTGTCCTGTCGACAGGCGCGCTTTTCGGTGGATTCCTTTCGAAGGAGATCCGCGACAAATACAACCTCTGGCGCAAAGGGGCGGTCTATCCGGATTTGCGCGCGGCGGGGCGGCAGTTCTCGCCCGAAACGAGGGCGGCGCTCGCGGCCGTGCGGGAAACGCTGGAATCGGACAAGGGTGCGCTGAACGCAGGCAAGGCCGCGTTCGTGGCAGACGACCGTCGCGAACTGAGCCCTTACGTGGCCAAGCAGGTGACCATCGCCGTCAATGCGTACCAGCGTCTTGCGGACGAGTTGGCGGACGCCCTGGGGCTCGAGCCTGCAACCTCGCCCGCAGAGAATGTCGACCGCTCCGCCAAGCTGGCGCTGGCGCTCTTTTCGACGGCTGTATGCGTTGCGACCACCGTCCTGATGCTGCCTGACAAGATCGGGACGGTCGATCTCGCGTCCGATGCCGCATTCACCGCCGCATTGATGTTCAGTTTGATGGCCGACAAGAATGTGAGCCGCAAGGACGCACTCGAGGAATTCAAGACATTCGTCGGGCTGAGTCTCGTCATGCTCGCCGTGCTTGCGGTGAACAAGGCAGCCCACGATTTCATCGAGCACGGGACGAGCGGGCTGCTCGTCGGATCGATCACAATGGCGGCACTGAACCTCACGATGCCGGGGCCGGTCGGGCACGCGAGCGCACAGGCTATCGAGCGGCTGCTCGGCGCGAAGCCGTCCGATCTTGTCGCCACGCTGAAGGACATCGGCCATCGCGTGTACCAAATGTTCGCTCGGCCGGCGGCGCGTACAAGCAGCGTGAGAATCGAGGAACTGCCGGCCGATCTGGAGGGCGGGCTGCCTGTGTAAGACGGGTATCGTTCGCACCGTTCGCCCCGTTCGGATCTGCCATTCCCGGAGGCGATCGCAGCATTCCTTGAATCGCCTTCCGCACCGAGTTCGGCTACGCGTCCGGCGGAGATTTCTTCTCCGTTTTCCGGAAGAGCGCCTGGGCGTTGCGACGCAGCCGTTCGGGCCAGCCCGCCGCCGGCTTCTTCGCCGCGACCGGCAGCGATGACGGCGACGGTCGACTCGAGCGTGGCCGCACCGCCTGCGGCGATTGGGCGGCAGAAGCGGGCATGGCCGACGAGGCGAATAGGCCTTTCTTCCGCGCTGCGCGGCGCTGTGCCGGCGTATCGATCGCTTCCGAGCGACCGACGGGCTCTCGGTTCAGTACCGTAGGTGGTTCGTTCGGTACGGTGTCGAGCCAGGCTCGCACGCGCTCGATCGAATCCGCAACCTTGTCGCGCCGCGTGGGCGTGGGCATCGTTGCGCTCGGGTCGATCGGCGAAACGGGTTCGTTCGAGCGTGTCGGCGCCGGGTGCGCGCTCGCCTCGGGCGAGGTGCCCGGCTCGCCTCGAGCAGCGGACGTCGTGTCGGTCGGGCCCATGTGACGAAGCGCCTGATAATGGTTGCCGAACATGACGATGCCGACGCGGTCCGTGCCGGTGCCGGCGGATTGGATCCGCACGGGCCCGTCGACGGTGGGCAGTACGAGCTGAAGGTCCATGCTGACACCGTAATCGCCATTGATCGTTTGCAATAGCGCTGCGATTGCGGGCTCGTCGTCGTAGAGCATCTGATCGCCTTCGGCGATCTCCGGATAGCGTTCGACGAGGGCGGCCCGATACCCGGCCGCGGCTGCGGCGAGCCGTGGCTCGTACTCGGCTTCGTAGCATCCCGTCGCATGCTGCAGCAGCGAGATGATCAGGCAGTCCATCGATGCGCCGCCGCTGTTGTATGCCGCTTCGATCCCGTTCGCCGCAAACCATCGATGCGTCTCGGCTGCGCCTTCGCCTTGCATCATCCGTTGCTGCCGCACGGCGTCGCCAACCGGTTGCGCGAGCGCGGCCGGCCTGGGGCGGAATACCGCAGCCGGCGGTGCGGGGGCGAGCTCGGCGCGTTCGTTGCCGCCCAGCAGCGGAATGACCGCCAATGCCCGTGCCGCTGCGGCGGGTTCGTACGCAGTGGGAACGCGCCCGGCGCTCTCCGGGGCGGCCGTGTCCGCGGCGACGGGCGGCGTCTGCGCGACTTGCGCGGGCGATGGCGGGATTTGGGCCTGCTCGGGGGAGCCGTCATGCCGTGCCGGTGACGAAGCAAGCGGCGCAGTGGCTTCGGCGGGAGAACCATCGCGGCTCAACTCGGTCAGTTGCGCGCGTACACGGAGACTCATCGCCTTGCCGCGATCGGCCGCTCGGCGCGTCATGGAGAGCGGCACTTGTGCGGCTGCCTGCGCAATCGGCGGAAAGACCGAAACGGCCACGCTGTTCGCGAGCATCGCCAATTGCTGCGATTGAAACTTTGCCCTGGTGCCCAGCGAGGCCTTCCGATACCGCCACTCGTAGTTCGACGTGGTGCCGCTGAGCTTGCCCGACGTCAGCTTCCGACCGTTGACGGCGAGCGCTATTTCGTCCGGAATGTCGTGCATGGCCTCCACGTCGGCCAGCAGTTTGTCCAATTCGGCATCGACATGACGATGGCCGAGATCGAGCAGCATGGGATTGGTCCCGGGCAGATCGAGTTTGACGATGACCGGCTCGCCCTTGCGCGCGAGCGTACCCACGAGCTTCGCCATCCCCGTTTTCTGAAAGCGTGCGCGCTGTGCGGCCGTGTACGGCGCGGTTATCGGGGCGCTGCTTTGCGCGAGCACGCGCGCATCGTTTTGATCGCCGTACTGCGGCGTCAGGTGAATACCGTGGCTTTCCTTGACTGCTTTCTCGATGTTGAGCCCGAGCCCCGCGGTGGCGCCGCCAATATTGACGAGCCCGGCAAGCGCGGCCGGGCCGGCATTGGTCATCGTGTAGCGCTCGGCCTCGCCGATCGTCATCCGCTTTGCACGCTCCGTGGCCTCTACCTGCTTGCGGCCATCAGTGCTGAAGAGGGCGCGGGCATCCGCGTTTTCGATGGCGGCGAGTGCCTGGCCGGCCGCGCGCAGCGACGCGCGCGCCGCTTCGGGGTCTTTTTCGGAGAGCGCAGCCTTCATGCGCGACTGTGCAAGCTCGAAATGAATCCAATCGCGCAGGCTCGCCTTGATATCGGCGCGCCGGCCAGCATGAATCTGTGCGCGCGCCATGCTCTCCCGCCGGGAATCGCGCGGTGCGGCAGCCTTGGCTTTCTCGTTGAACGTGTGCAGCGACGCAATCGATTCGGAGACTTTCCCGATCAGAAGCCGGCTCATATTGTCGAAACGCATCCGCTCGGGCGTTTTCCATCCGTCGGACGCGGTTGCCGGCTTGAACTGGTTTGCATGCGCCTCGACGAAGCGCTGCTCGATTGCCTCGAGCGCCGATGCATCCTCGCCGGCCTGTGCTGCCTCACGTCGGTAAGCGGCGTAGTCGAGCCAGTTCTTCAACGGGTCGAGATCGTTATCCGTCCGGTCGTTACGCGCGATCTCCGCGAGCGCGACGAGCAGCTTTTGCCTGGCCCGTGCACGGGCCTCGGGCTTGTACGACGCACGCTTGTCGGCCACGTACGTGCGGTAGGCCTCGGCGCGCGCCTTTTGCTGCGACGAGGCGTTGCCGGCAAGCAGATCGAGCGATTTCGCGAGTGCCACGATTGCGCGCTTTGCCTTGGCCTCGCCGTCCTTGCTCGGGCCGGGGCTCAATTGATAGCCGACATAGAGCAGGGCAGCAATCACAGCGGCACCAGCCGTCACGCCCGTCGTCACGGCCGTCGATACGATCACGGGCGTGAGGATGCCGAGTATGGTCGTGGTCGCGCTGAGCGCGCCGGTCCCCACGCTGACGCCGAGATATCGCTTGTTGCCGTGGTACTCGATCTTCGCGCTGTCGGCCGCGGTCTTGTAGTCGGCCTTCAGTTCGTTGCGCAGGCAAAAGCGCGCGAAGGCAATGCTGAGCTTCTCGCCCGCGGCCCGCGCATCGCGCGTGGCTCGTTCGCGCTCGGCGGGGGCCGCGTCGGGATTCGCGAGCCGTGCTTTGGCATCTTGCAGTTCGGCCTGGGCCTGCTCCATTCGCTCGACGTTCTTCGAGATTTTGCGCAAGTCCCAGAGCAACTGCATCGACGCGCGCATGATGTCGGGGCCGACCTTGGCGCTCGGTGCGGCATCGGCCCGGCCGAGCGGCATGACTTCTTCCGTGCCTGCGTTGCGAAGCCGCAGTTCCGCGGAAGTGAACGCAAGCCGTGTGGTCAATGCGGTGAGCAGCACCGTTATGCCTGATAAAGCGGTTTTCGTGGGCGTGTGGGCGGAAGCGGCCAATTGGGCCACGCTCAATGCGCCGCCGGCTGTCGACGACATGCTGACGGGCAGGCGATGAAGGCCGCCCGTGCCGGCTTTCTTGAAGCTGTCGAGCACTTCGTCCGTGTTGTCGAGCCCCATCGTCTTCAGAAACGTGACGATCATCTCCTGATAGTAGGCATCGTTCGACGAGCCTTCGGGCAGCAGACGCTGATCGCGCCGCTCGGGGGGGATTGCATCGGGCCGCGCGCGCTCGAAATTCAGCGCGACCAGGCGCGACAGGCCCACGACGGAAGGCTGCCGGCGCTGGCTTTCGAACCAGCGCTCGCAAATCTCCGTGGTGGCCGCTTCGTCCCAGCGCTCGGCGCTGACCGCGGGCCGGTGGTCCACGCGCTTCATGTCGATCAACTGAGCAAGACGCCCTTTGATCGTGCCGCGCGAAGGCCAAGCATCGGGTCGCTGCTCGGATGGCGCGCCCGGGGTGACCGGTGTGGTCGCGGGGGCCGTCGGGGCCGTATTTTCAGGCGTCGAAGCCGAGAAGATGCGAGGCATGGGCAGTACCTTGACCGGTTGGCCCGATATCGGGCGATTTACACCGTAATTCGGATGTGTGGCTGCAACAGGAGAGGCAGCGAAACGTCGTGTGTCTCGGCGAACCCAAAACGCATGCGATCGATGGCGATGAAAACAGGCTCATTGCTCGACGCGCGTGTTACGGCGCGGGCAGGTGTATATCGGTCCTCGCAGCGACAAACACGGGCCGAAGCCGTCGCGCTCACGCGTGCCCATGAGGTTTCGGCGATCGAGTGGCCACGTAGCGCCACCAGCCGCCGGCCATGCGCCATACGGAAGGCAGGCTTGCACATGCGAAACGGAGCGCATCGCCGAGAACCGCACGGCGGCGCGCGCCGCGCGCGATATCGCAGCGGCAAAGCGCGATCGTGGCGCACAGCACGTCGTGCATGAGGAACGCGCTGGCGACCATGAGCGCGAACATGCGCCGCGCACGCCCGAGGCCGTGATATGCAGCGACTTCCATCGCCACGTCGTAATGGCCGATTTCTTCGCGCGCATGCCAGCGCCACATGCGGCTTTCGGGCGACGCGTCGTGCACGAGCAGGTTGCGGTGTTCGACGATCTCACGCGAAACGAGCGCGGTGAGGTGCTCGAACGCGGCGACGAGCGCGAGCTTCGTTCGCATATCGAGCGCTGCCAGACTGTCAGCGGCACGGCTCGCGCGTTGCGCGGCGGCTGCCGCGAGCGGAAGATCGGCGACCAGCGCGGCGTTGTATCGTTCGTGCACCCTCTGGTGGGCCTGCTCCTCGCGGATGAAGCGGCCGACCTCGGCGCGCAGGCGCGGCGCCAACGCAGACCCCATCTGCGCGCGCCAGATCGACAGCGTTGCGATCATGAACGTTTCACCGGCCGGCAGCAGCAGCGACAAGGCGTCGAACGCACGGGTGCGCACGAGCGAGCCATTCCAGTGGACGCGTGCGCCGCTCGCCGACGCGGCAGTGCGCGACGGTGCGACTCGATCGGGCTGGGCAGGGCCGCGCACCTCTGCACGGGCGATGGGTTGCCAAAGCCTGGGACCGCCTGCCAGCCAGCGGCGCGCGAACGCCGAATAGGAAACGGACATTGCCGGCGAGACCGCGCGCGCACGGCGAGGCGCTTCGAACCACCGTATGCCGGGGTGGCGATGATGGGTGGCATGGAGCGAGCGATGCAGCGTCAGCCAGCCAAGGCCGGGTGGCAGCACGATATCGAGTGTCGAGGCACCTGGGCGGGGCGTGGCCGCGGCCGGCACGATAGGCGCCTCGTAGTGTTCGGCCTGCGTCAGCAGGAAGTCGAACCATGCGCACAGCGCAAGCGGAACGACATAGGCCCACACGAGTGCGTGCGGCGCGAACCATGCGGCAAGTGCGAGCAGGCCGCCGAACGCCACCATCCATGCGAGCGCTGCTCGACGCAGGCCGCTGTGCGCGCAGGGCACCAAGGGGCCGCCGATTCGGTTGAGATGCCACGCGACCCACGGCAACTCGAGCGGTGCGAGCAGCCAGATCCATCGTGTGGCCCAACTGCGCATGTAAAGCAGGCCCTCCGGGTCCGCATCGGTGCACGTGGCCCGGTGATGCTGAAAATGAAAATACCGGTAAGACGCGAAGTTGACGCCTGCAAGCGCGGCGCACACGATCCCGGCCGCATCGTTGAGCCGGCGGTTGGCGAAGAATGTGCCGTGCACGCACAGATGCTTGGCTTCCTGACAGCCGGCCAGCAACAATGCCTGCAACAATACGAGCAAGCCGCGCGCGACGGGTTGTGTAGCGTGAGCGATCGAGACGGTATTGAGCGCGACGACGCATAAGAAGAGCGCACTCGGCACATCCGCCAGCCAGCGGGCAGGGCCATGCGCGGCACGATGCATGGGCGCGGTCATAGCAGTCCGGCGAGTGCCTGGGTGATGCGTTGCACGACGGCAGGAGGCAACCGGGCCCAGAGCGGCGCAAGGCTGGACAGGGGGATGGTGCCTCTCAGCAGCACGCCATAGTCGAGCGACCGTTCATGCGGGAAATAACCGGGCTTGATGGCCACAATCTTGTTGAAACCGCGTGCGCGGTAATAGCGCAACTGTGGATCGACCGGGCGACCGCTGCGCGTGGCGCGCGCGTACCGTCGCACGCTGTCCGCGGGGTGGCCTTGCAGCCACTCGCGCAAGCCGGGTATCGGCGAGCCCAGATAGATGCGGCGCCAACCTTGCCTGAGCGCGCGTGGCCAATAAAACCGCAGCAGCGCATCGACCGCCGGCTGGCTTCGGCTGCTCAAGCTGATGCCGAAAAGTGTGGTACTGCGGCGCGGCACGGGTAAGGACGCGCACGCGCGCCAAGTCGTGGCCGTGCGATGAAAATCGTCGGGCACCGGCCTCAGGAACAACGATGCGAGCAAACGACCGGTACTTGTGCAGAACGCGCCCATGGCCAGATCCGGATACGCGTCGATGCGCGCGCGCAGCGCGTCTTGCGAAGCGGCCTGATCGACGTCCCATTTTTCATGCTCGAGTTCGAGCAATGCCGAGAGGTCCCGGTGCGTGAGCAGGCGGACATGAATCGGTTCGTTGGCGCAGGCGGGCGCGGCAGTCCGCGCGAAAATTCGAAGGTCGTAAGGCATGACGACAGCGGAGAAACGAGCGAAAGTCGCATTGATTAAAACGAGCTACGATTTCACTCGGGCGGCATGTCACGCTTATGACAATTCGTTAAGAAAAACTGTTAGTACGATGAACTGGTATTTTTTGAGATTCGTTGAGATTTTATTGGAGATAAATGGTGTATTTTTAATGCGATACGAAAACAGATTGAAAGGATGCGTAAAAAGGAATACGGTGCAATCGAAAGAGAAGTGCACCCCTGGCACGCGTGACGCGGTCGCAGAAGGGATACGCGCAAGCTGCGTGGCCCGCGCGGAGGGATTGACAGATGCTGATCGGAGCGGGGCGAGCAAAGCGTCGCTCAACTCGCCCCGAGGCACGCGGCGGCTGGAAGGGTGATTTACGACGAGGCCGAAAGGGCCGCCACTTCACGCACACCGCCTACGCTTTGCGAACTCTGCGCGTTGAGCAGGAAAGACAGGCCGAGCGTGCGTTGCGTGCCGATCGACTCGAGCACGTACAGCGACGCACGACGCCAACTGTTTTCGTTGCCCAGCACCTGCCGGATGTCAGCATCGATTCTCGCAAGTTCGCGGGCCTGCGCCGGGGTCGGTTTTTCGAGCCGCGCGAGCCGCTGTTTGCGATGCAACAGGAAGTCCATATTTTTCCCGGCCTGCCGGGTCATATGGGCACGCTCGCCCATGATGAGATTGCCCGCGTCGGCGCCTTCCCTTACCCGGGCGACCCACGTGTCGAGCTTTTTGCGCGCTTCGTCGCCGCCGCCCAGAGACGTGAGCCATTCGGAACGGTAAGTGTCGACAAATTGCTTGAAATCCTTGAACGTGCCGAACTCCGTGTCCTTGAACGTATGCTCCGGGATCGTCTGATCGCCGTCGCGCGCGATGCGCAGCGCGGCGTTCGTGTTGGTCGCGAACAACGTCGTCCCGATGCCGACGTACGGCTGAGAAGGAAACGAGAGCGCTGCGAGGTGTCCGCTGTGATGCGGCATCGCGGCGCTCGGCATGCCTTCGACCAGCGAGGCCGACACCGACGTCGCGCGGCCGCTGCTGTTCGTCGCGGTGTTGAGCACTTGCGAGCCGGTTTGATCCTCGAGCCGGTTCTTGGCTTGCGAGACACTTCGGTGGCTCACGCCCAGCGACGGCCCCCACTTGGTCTTCGCGGTTCCTCCGCGCAAGGTCGCGCCGGCCGAGGCCGTCGTGGACGACGTCTTATCGCGGTTATCGGTCCAGTTGATGGACACGGAAGGGTCCTTCCAAAACCGCTGAACCACGCCACCCCACATTTCGCCCGCGTTGCGCGGTGCTTCGTCGTTGGGGCCCGCGTGCCGCACGGTATCCAGTATGTCGAGCATCGTCGTGCGCCATGCATCGGGACTGCCCGGGCGTTCGTTGTCGGAGCGGCGGGTGCGGATGGTCACGCCGCGCGGCCCGCCCCGCTCGTAGCTTCGCCGAAGGCCGCCCGATACGCCGGCGCTGAAATGGCTTTTCTTGTCGAGCCCCCAGCCGAAGAAAGCGCCCGCGCCGAGGTAGGCGGTTCTGCGCACGTCGGAGCCGATGAAGATGTGGCCGAAATGCTGATTCGAGCCGACGTCGATCACCGCGTTGCGTCCCTGGACATAACCGACGTCGGGCACGGCGGTGAACGTCGGCACCTTCAAATGTTTCGAGAATGCCTTCAGCGACTCGGGCGGCACTCCCACGACGCCGAGCGTGCCACCGCTCGTGAAGCGAACGTCATAGGTGTCGGGCATCTGCCGGACGAGTTCGCCGATTGCGTCGAACTGGGTGTTGGCGTCGCCGGGCTTCGGCCGGATGCCGCCGCCCGAGAGGCGCGTTTGCAGCGTATCGATTTTTTCGGTGACGTAGGCAGGCACGCCGTCGTCCGCCGCGCTCCACGATTCGTTTGCCCAGGCCCGCAGTTGTTCAGGGGACATCTTGCCCAGCGTTTTCAATTCGGCACGTACCGCCTCCCTGTTGCGCGTGCGGCGCCCCTCATCGTCGCCGACGATAACCAGATCGGGGCTGGCGGCCCCCCCGGATGCCCTTTCGCGCGATTCGTTGCTCGCCGGTGTTTCCTCGTTGCGGCCGAGCGCTGGCCGGTCAGGCAGCAACGCCCGCGCGCGGACTTCGATCTTCTTGAGGTCCGACGACGAGAGCTTGTAGCTGCTTCGCAGCCCTTTCACCGCCATGCGTGCCTGCCATTGATCGAGGGTTGCGACGCGTACGGCATAGCGCGCCTTGGATTCCTGCGATGCCGATGGGTTCTGGATCTGTTCGACAAGCCGCGTTCTCAAGGCGTCGACCGTGTCGGTAAAGCGCGCGAATTCCTGCTCCGGATGGCCGAGCAGCAAGCCGCCCGTTCCGAAATTCTGCAGTGCGGACAGCGGCGATTTCTGTTTGCCGAGGAAGCCCGAGAGCGCACGCACGCCGAAACCCGTTTTCGCCGCGCGCTCGGTATACGTGAAAAGCTTGAAAAAGCGCTGCTGCGTTTTCTCGAGATCCGTTCCGGGCCCTTCGCGCTCGAAGCCGTTGCGCCACGCCATGTAGGCCGCGGCTTGATGGGGCGGACAATTCGCGGCCGGATCGGCGCGCAACGCGTTTGCCGCCTGCAGCGCCTTGATCGCAAGCGTATTGTGCGGATTCGCGAGCCAGGCCGGCATGGGCTCGGGCGTAGCGGGGAGGGCCGCCACGCGGCTGCTGTTGGTGCGCGCGCGCTCCGCGACCGGAAGCGCTTTATCGGCCAGCGCGGCCAGTTCTTCGAGGCTCGTCGGGCCGATTTCGTCGGCGGGCTTCGATCGAAGCAGATGGTCCGCGGCCCGCAACGCGTGCCGGAACGCCTCGCGCCGGATCTCGGGTGCGCCGCCGTCGCCTGCCTCGTGCGGCGGCAGTACGTGAGGCGCGAGCGCGAGCAAGGTCTGCAGCCCGGTACCTGACGCGCCAAGCGCGATCTGCGTGGCGAGCACGTCGGCGCGCACTCGCGGATCCTCGTGGTGGGCGCCGTCGAGCAGCGCATGCAGCGCGGCATGCGCGCGCACCGGATCTCCGCCTGTGGCATGGGCGAGTGCGTCCGAGAGCATGATTGCGTGGGAAGCAGCCTGCCGATGGCCGTCAGCGGGCACGCTCCCGTGCGTGCCGACCGGGCCCGCGAGCACACGCTCCGCTATTGCGGTGGCCAGGCGGTCGACGGCGGCCGGCGAGAAGTTGCCGTTGGCTTCCACCTCGCGCCATTGCGTGCCGATGTAACGCGTGGCACCCTCGGGCGTATGCATGTCTTCGGGTAATCCGAATCTGATCTCCGCGCGTGCGTCGATCGCCTTCGACTGCGGCACGATCGCATCGATGTTGCGTTCGTGCTTGTGGCCAAGCGCGCGCGGCGGACCCATGCGGCGCGGCGGTGGCGTCTCGGCCGGCTTCACGTCGGGCGCGGGTCTGGCACGTGACGGCGCCGTGCTCGTTTTTGTGTAGAACGGAAAGGCGACGGTTTTCGACGTCGCGCGCAACGTTCGCTTGACGGTCGATTGCAACTGGCTGAGCATGCCGCCACTGCCGCGTCGGCGCGCGGCATTCGAATCGGTGGAGGCCGATGAATCATTCCCACGCGCTGTGTCCGACACCGGCTCGTTGCCATGCGAAGCAACGCTGCTCGATGCCATGGGGGGCGACGTTATTCTGCCGGACATTTTCCGTTCCTTGCATTGAACGCGGAAAAGGAAGCGCGATCGACTCGATCGGGCTGGCGGGCAATCCGGGCCGCCGCGGGGAAAATGCGATAGCGCATTATTCGACAAAATAATGCGATCCGTCCTTCTCAGCCGTTTTTGTTGGGGGGATTGCAAATTTCATCTTTTGAATACGGATCACTAAATCGGTATAACGCTTCTTTTGTAAGAATTTGTGTCGTTATCGTCAGTGGCCATTATTTGATTTGCTTCCGTCGCGGCGAAATTGCGGGGAAGCGGGCGAAGCCGGCCGGCCGAGGTAACGGGGCACGTCGTGCACGCGCGAGGCGCGCCTCGCCGGCGGCGAATTGCCGTGCATGGCGGTGCACCCGGAGAGCGTGTCCGATTGCGCCAGCACCGGCCCTGCCGGCTAAAGCCCAGGGGTGTTGCCGGGTCCGGCTCCTCTCGCAGCAGCGAGGAATTGCGCTAGAAGTGCCAGACGACGTCGGCGGTCCAGCCGTGGGACAGGAGTGGGCCCATTCTGGCTCTCGTTGCCGCGGGGGCTTGCGTCCCGATGTACCAGAGATCGAATTGCACGGTGCGGTATTGGTAGGTCAGTCCGGCATCCGCATAGACATAGCCTCCGCCCACCTGCGCGCGCAGGTCGTAATAGCCGATTCCGGCCGTTGCCGAAAAGCCGTGTTCGAGCGGCAACCGCCCCGCGACGTCATACGAAAAAGCCCTCGTCTTCGAAGACCAGCCGATTGCCGTATCGGGGGAAGCGGTCAACGAGGCAAAGAGAAAGTCGCGCCAGCCGCCACGCAATTCGAGTTCGTGGTAAGCCATCCGTCCCGCGAACGGCACGCGTGCGAATTGGTAGCGCGATACGATGGCCTGCAGTGTCCAGTCGGCGTCGAGACGCCATGTATAGCCGGCGTCGGCCACGATCTTGGCCCCCGTCTGCGAGAAGGCTGAATTGCGTATCGACAACGCCGAGGCGCCAATGAAAAAACCGCCGCTCGGGTCGGGGTACCAGTTCGCGCCCACGCCGACTGTCGGTGCCTTGTTGCTATCGACGAGCCCGCGCGTGACCGCGCCCGTGGCAGCGCTGAGTTCGAATTGCCACGCGTCGGACGCTACGGCTGGCGACGGCAGCACGAAAGCGAGCCCGGCTAAAACAGCGATCATTCGTGCGCCTGCCGTCCCGGGCGGACGCGGCGCGAGCGGGCTCTTACGACACCTCGACTTCATATGAACGACAACTTGACCCGTGGGGGCGGAACATGGGGCCGGAGCGTTCCCGGCTGCGTGCGTCCCAAGGGGGCAGGACGATGCGTCTGCGCACTGCAATCCGCAAACGCATCCTAAAGCAGAACGAAAAAAATCTCGACCCAGGGTCGCTTTGTCGCAACATTTGGGACGCACGGCGACACTCATGGAGGTGCGCTATCGTGGGCATCGGCTTTTCCGATGGCGGGGCGTACCGCATAGGCAGCACGCGATGGCAAAATTCGCACGTCGACGCCGTGTCGGTTGTGCGCGAGTTGAGGATGACGCCGATGAACCTGAATGCAGCACCATATGCGCGATATGCACGATATGCGCAATGTACGCGATATGCGTTATCGCTCTGGCCGGCGTGGCTGGGCGCGTTTGCGGTGCTCCTGCTTGCCGGCTGCGGCAGCTCCGCCCTCATCCCGCCTTCGGCGAACGATGCCGATCCCGCGGTGGTTGCCCGGATGTATACAGCCGTCGACAGGATGGTCGTGATTGCGGTGGACAACCCTTCGGAATCGGTACCGGTGATGGCCGGCACGACGGCGGGCGGCTATAGCAGCCCGCCGGGTTATGTGGCCTACGGCAGTGCGCGTGCCACCATGGCCACGCTGGCGAAGGACTACCGCTTGCAGGAGGTGACCGCGTGGCCGATCCTGCCGCTGCATGTCCATTGCGCCGTGCTGGAGGCCGCCGATGCACGCGCGCGCGACGAAATTCTCGCGAAGCTCGCGCATGACCGGCGCGTGAGGCTGGCCGAGCCGCTGCAGTCGTTTCACACGTTGAGCACGACGCCCGGCTACGAAAGCAACTATCAGCCGCTCCAGCACGGCCTGCGCGACATCGATGCGCTTGCGGCACAGCGGGTGACGCGCGGCGACGGTGTGCGCGTAGCGGTGATCGACACCGGCATGGATACGACGCATCCGGGCCTGTCGGGCAAGATCGAACTCATGCGCGATTACGTCGAGCGCGACAAGACGCTTTTCAATCGCGACGTTCACGGCACGGCCGTCGCAGGTGTCATCGCCGCCAGCCCCACGGGCGGCCAGGGCGTGCTCGGCGTCGCGCCCGGTGCGAGGATTCTGGCGCTCAAAGCCTGCTGGCGCGTGCCCGGTACCGCAACCTCGGCCTGCAATTCGTTGACGCTGGCGGAGGCGCTTTCGGCCGCAATCGCCGCGCACGCGCAAGTGATCAATCTGAGTCTCACCGGGCCGCCGGATCCGCTGCTTGCCCAATTGACCGAATATGCGTTACTGCATGGCGCGGTCGTCGTCGGCGCAGTACCGCCGGACGGCGACCGCCGCGCTTTTCCGGTCGGCGTGCCGAACGTCATCGGTGCGGACTTGCCGGGCTCGAGCGTGAGCGGCGTGATCCAGGCTCCCGGGCGCGACGTGCTGACGCTCACGCCGGGCGGCCATTACGATTTTCTTTCCGGCTCGTCATTCTCGGCGGCCTACGTTTCAGGCATCGCCGCATTGCTGCTGTCCGTTGCCCCGCATCTCGACGCCACGCGCCTCTACACGGCGCTCAAGGGTAGCGTAAGCGGCCCCGGCCCGCAGCAGACGGTCAACGCGTGCAACGCCCTGGCCGCCGTCGCGGGCGGGGTCTGCTCGGCCGTGGCGTCGCGGTAGCGCGCCAGGGGCGCGATTTCCCTACGGCAGATTCAGCCGTTTCGTCATTCGAACAACGCGCGGCTGGCCGCCGGGTCGCGCCCGCATCGCACGCGCGGCGCCCGCATGTGCGGCGCCGCGGTTCGCGACCGGCGCCGGCCGCTGTGAGAGGATCTCTACACGATTATGAGGGGCATCGACGATGAGCGCGTGCATCTGCGCGTATGGGAATGTTTGCCGTGGATCGTCAACGGCCGTTCGTCGAAAAATGATGCGGAAGAAATGGCCCGGCACCTGCGTGAGTGCCGGCGCTGCCGGGCCGAACTGATCAACGAGCGCACGCTGTATAGGCGCCTGAGATCGGGCAGGCATTGCGGGCCTGAGATGGAATCGGGGCTCGCGAATCTGCGGCGGCGCATCGACGAGGTCGAGCATGAGGCAAGGGCCGTGTCCGCCGTATTGGCCGTATCGGCCGTATCGGCCGTGCCGGCCCGCAGTGGACCGGCGATGAGATTTGCCTGTGTGCTGGCTGCCATCGTCGTGCTTCAGGCCGGTGCGCTCGTGGCGATGGGGGTACGGCCGGAAAGCGATCGCACGAGCCCGGCATACCGCACGCTGTTTCGGATACGTCCCGCCGCCGCGGGATCGCGACAGATGCCGCGGGCAACGATCAGGCTTGTCGTCGATGACGGCATGGCAGCCGGCCGGTTGCAGGCGCTGCTTGCATCGCTGAAGCTGCAGATCGTCGGTGGCCCGGGCGAAAGCGGCATCTACTCGCTCGCGCCGCTCGGGGCGAGCGGCGACGTCGATCGAACAATCGAAGTGTTGCGTGCCGCGCCGGGCGTGCGCTTTGCCGAACCCGCCTCCGATTGAACCACTGCAGGCAACGCACAGCGACCAGAGCCCCGGTTCCGGGATGACCGCTCGACGCCGCACGCGGCGCCGAGCGGAGCGGGAAGTGCGGCGTCAAGCCGCCAGAGAGGTATTGGCGTACGGGTTCGAGCGGTTGTCCTGAGGCGCGTTGGCCATATACGCATCGATCTGCGCCGAGGTCGATGCGAACGTGGAGTCGTCCCCTCGCAGCATGGCCAACTGCTGGTTGTACTGCTCCTGCAGCGGGCCCATCTCGATGCGGGTCTTCAGGTTGCCGAGATAGTTCTCGGTATAGTCTTTCGCAACCGATACCGGAATATCGATGGCCTGATTCGCGGCCTTTTCGAGCACCTTCTTCGTCAGACCTTCCTTCATCGCGAGCTTGGCTTCAGGGCCGGCCATATCGCCCACGGCCTGGGCGGCCAGGCTCAGACCCGCTTCTTCCAGCGCCTGTTTGACGTTGCCGCCGCTGATCGCGGCATGCAGAACGTTCATCGCTTGCGATTCGCTTTCGATCGCCATCGATGCGGCGTCGGCCACTTCCCCGATCGCGGGGATGAAGCTCAGGGCGCTCAACGCGGTGGCTTCCCAGTCGAGCACCTTCGAGCCGATCTTGAGCGCATCGTCGAGCGCATGTTGCAGGAACCCACCGTTGTGCTTCGGCGTCTTGATGTCGGGCTGATCGGCCGTACCCATCATCATGTCGACGACGGCGCTCTTTTCAGCGTCCGTTTTCGGCTCGTGCGTCTGCGGCTTTTGCACGTCCTTGTTCGCCGGGGTCATGTTGTCCAGGAAGTGCTGGAAGTCCTTGCCGCTGATGTTGCCCGAGTCGACGGTATGACCGCCGCCAAAGCTGAAGAAGCCGTGATGCGTTTTGTAACCGGTGATCGAATTGTTCAGCATGCCGAACAGAACGGGATCGTTGAGCAACTGCTTGGCCGCGTCGCGCACGCCCTTGTCGAGGTGTTTATCGTTGACCATGCTCGAGAGCTTGTCGCGCGTGAGATCGCCGCTGCCGAAGAAGGCATTCTGATTGGCTTTCATCGTATCGAGCGTCTTCGTCTCTCTCTGTGTCAGGTGCATCGACGATGCCGCGGCCTCCTCGATATCCGATCTGCTCATGCGGCCGTCGCCCGACAACTTGTTCCAGGCATCCTGATGGTCGCGGAAGTACTGGGCGGCCGCAATGACCTGCGGCGGCGTTTTACCCGTCTTCGCATCGCCGTCGACGATTTGCTTGAGCTGGTCCTGATCGATCTTCTTGGGCAGGTTTTCCGAGTATTTGTACAGTTCGCGCAGGGCATCGCTCTCTGTCATCACCTGCGGTTTGCCGTTGCTCGAGCCATCCGAAGGGATGTAGTTGTTCACATAGCTTTTCGCCTGCTGCTCGTTGAACTGAGCCACTTGCGGATGATTCTCCGAGAACTTCTCGAGGTCCTTGGCCTTGATCTTGCCGCCGCAGCGACCGTCGCCTTGTGACCCGATCGCGATCGCGAGCTGCGGATCCTGCTGCAGCCCTTGCAGGGCGGCCTTCAGATCGGGCGGCGTGGACGGGTCGTTGATCTTCGCGTCGAGGTTGTCGATCTCGAGCGGGCATTGATCCTTGTGGCGATCGAGCACGGAGACGATCTGCAGTTGCTGATCGGTCAGCGTGCCGCCGTTCCAGGTGACTGTCGATTGCTGTTGTTGCGGGGTGGACGCGTCCTGTGCCGCGGACGACTGTTGGTCGTTCTGGCTATGCGTGATGGTCGAGTCCGGGTCCGAATCGTTGCCCACGAGCGAACTGAGGGACGACGAAAACATTGAATCGATCTGCGCGTTGATGCGCGCGCTCGTGTCGTCGACCGGCTGCTGAGTGCCGCCAGTGTCCGTTGGGACGGGGCTGGTCGAGAACGTACTGCTCGACGGTGTAACGGTGTTGAGCGACATGATATGCACCCTAGGGTTGGAGTTACGGATAGCTGCAAAACATCGGTTCCGAGCAGGTGGGCACGCGCAGGCACGGCCTCGGCCTTGCGGCCGCGCCGAGTCAAGGCGAGAGCGCCCGCCTGGATGCCAGCCTAGAGGGTGCGGCTTTCGTTCGTGCCAAGGGGCGGCGAAAGTTGGGTGGTGGCAGCGAAATCTCAGGAGTGGTATGCACGTGTTTGCCGATACCTGACATGGGGTGGATCTCACCCGGTACTGGGTGAAATCCACCCCAGTTTCGCCCGGCGGTGTGGCCGTCATCCCGCCGCTGCTGCGGTCGAAGGCCCGGTTGCCCCGAGGCTGTGGGCACGACCGATTTCCTGGCTTGCACTGGCTCGATACTTGCGTCGCGTGCGTGCTCTGCCTGCCGATAGCCATGGAGATGCGAAATGAAAGGTGACCCCAGCAAGAAGAGAAAGGCATCGGCCGGCGCCAGCGGACCCGGCTCGCCCGGGGCGGCGAGTAGCAGCAGTAGTAGCAGCAGTAGCCGTGGAAAAGGTAGCGAGCCCAAGGCGAAGCGGGCTTTTAGACTGCCTGCGCTGACACTCGATCCCGGCTTTACGCGCCAGCCCATCGCCGAAATCGGCAGGGGCATCGCGCCCACGTCGAAACATGGCTCGGAGTTCGTGGACGCGATCGAAAATCGACAGCCTCGGTGACGACCGTGCAGCGCAAACCGACTCGCCATGGCATCAAGGACGACTGATTCATCTCGGCACCGCGCACGCCTCGGGAGAAAGTCGTTCGCGCCCACAATTTCCGCTAAAGTTTCCGCGTGGATGTCCGTTAACCGCCCCCGTGCTTTCGTAGTGAACATGATTACGGTCTTATTCGAAATTTGTTTGCAACAACTTTCTCGCATAGCGTTTGTTTTGCGATGCGCAAATGGAGGGAGCGGGATCGCGCGATTTTTTCGCGGAAAGTACTTCAAAGTTCGTACGTTTACCTCTACGATTCCATACGCGCCGGCTGACCGAAATTCTCGAAACACTTGCCCGCGCAGGAGACCAACAGGCGGTAATGCCCGTGCAACTACACTGCACGCTGCCGCATTGTCGCGTCGCTCAAAAGAACAGCCGGATTCCTGCATCCGGCTACGAGGGCCAGTTCGGGAGTGCGCATGGATCCGTTCGTCCACCTGAATCTTCTCGGCTCGTCTACCGCCATGAAAGCGGTAAGGCGGCAAATCGAGAAGATCGCAACTGTCGACGTGCCTGTAATGGTGCTCGGCGAAACAGGCACCGGAAAGGAATTGGCGGTGCGTGCCGTTCATTACCTGAGCGAGCGGCGGCAAGCGCCATTCGTTCCCGTCAATTGCGGCGCATTGCCCGAAACGCTCGTGGAAAGCGAATTGTTCGGCCACGAAAGAGGTGCCTTTACCGATGCTAAGCTCGAAAGCCGCGGGCTGATCGGCGAGGCCGAGGGCGGCACGCTTTTTCTGGACGAGGTCGATGCGCTCGGGCTGCGGGCGCAGGCGGCATTGCTGCGCTTCCTGCAAGACGGCACTTATCGTCGCGTCGGCGGCGCCAAAACCCGGTGCGCCAATGTGCGTATCGTCGTCGCGACGAATGCCAACCTCGCCGAGCTCGTGGAGGCGAGACAATTCAGGCGGGATCTGCTATACCGGCTGGATGTGGTCACACTACGCATTCCCCCGTTGCGCGAGCGCGGAGACGACGTCGTCGAACTCGCCCTGGCGTTCGTCGAGCGGTTGCGCGTACGTTACGCGCGGGCCGAGATGCGGTTGCCTCAGGAATCCATCGCACACCTGCGCAGCCACCGCTGGCCCGGCAACGTGCGCGAACTCGAGAATGCCGTACACCGTGCTTTCGTACTGGCGGAGGACGACTTCGTGCGGCTCGGTCTGCCGAAAGACGATCTCGCGGGCTTGGCCAGAGCGGGGGGCGAAGACGAGTCGAGGCCGCGCAGTTTCAAGCACGAAAAAGCGGCGGCCATCGCCAGCTTCGAAGCGGACTACATCCGGCGGCTGCTCGCCGAGTCGAACGGCAATCTTTCACAAGCGGCACGTCTGGCTGGCGAAGAGCGCAGCGCGTTCGGCAAGCTCGTGCGCAAGCATGGTCTTGCGCGCGATCGCACAACCTGACCGGCATTCACGTTTAGTTCGGGTGCCACGCCGCATCGTTGCGATGGAATCGCCCTATGGATGACCAACGGGTTGCGAGCATCGCCGCTCGCATTGCGTCGTACCTCGAGCGCAACCGCCGCGCCGCCGATACGATCGACGGCATCATGCACTTCTGGGTCGGCGTCGACCTCACGCTCGGCTCGCGAGAATTGACGCAGGCCGCGCTCGAGCGCCTGCGCGACGAGGGGCGTATTGCGCGCGTCGCCATCGGCGGGCGCGAGCTTTGGCGTGCGGTCCCCACCAACGATCCCGACGGCGAGTAGCGCGTCGCCGTTGTCTTTCCGAAGCGGCACTGCGTTGACGCGCGCCGGCAACGCAGCCGGATGAATCTGCACACGCGGGTTGCCGCTCCTTCGCTTCCTCTCTTGCTTTTCTGATCGTCCTCCGCCTCGGCTTCCCCGATCCGTATCACGCCCGGTCCACCCAACGTTGGGTCGCGACGCACCCATGACCCTGCGGGCGCAGCATGGGCCGCGCGCTCGTGCTTTGCGCCGTTCGAATGTGTCTTGCGCCGTTGGGCGCAGGGTGATTCGGCACCCAACCGGCAGCCTCCCGCGCATGCATGTAGTCGCGCGCAGCGTTGACCCGCCTGCGTCTCGGGCGGCGCGTCGAACTGGCACGGACCTTGTATAACGACGGCGCGAGGAGAGATGCGGTCGGGCCGTACGCGATTCGTCTTTTCCATTTCATCCGATCGAAGCGAGGCGAACACATGGGGTTCATCGAGGACGACAACGTCCAGCAGAAACTGACGCGCGTGAGACCGCCGCGCGTGAGGATCACCTACGACGTCGAGACGGGCGGAGCCCAGCGGGCGACGCAGCTACCGTTCATCGTCGGCATCGTTGCGGACCTCGCTGGCGACGGGGGCGGCGCTCAGACGCCGATACCGTACAAGCAGCGCGAGTTCATCGAGATCGATCGCGACAACATTTTCGATGTCATGAAGGCGTCCGGCGCGTGCGTCGACCTCGCCCATGTGGCTTTGCCGCCGTCGAACGCGGGTGCTCAGGCCGAGCACGACGGCACGAAGCTCGTGTTCGGCACGCTCGATGATTTCTCGCCGATGCGGGTGGTCGAGCAGGTGCCGCGACTCAGCTCGCGCAATACGGCGCGGCGCAGCGTTCGGGGGCTGCAGGCCCGCGCCGAGATCGACGACGAGCTCGCCGCCGTTCTCGATCGTATTTGCTCCCCGGAGCAGGGCGCATTGCGCAAGGCCATCGCAGACAAGTACGCGCCGGGCACGGACAAGACGAAGCCGGGCGGCGAGCCGGCGTGGGCTGTTCTCGATGTGACGCCCGCGGCAAGCGGCGCGCTCGTCGAGGCCGACAACCTGAGCGCCGAGAACGTGCTGCCGCAACTGATGGGGCGGTTGATTTCCACACAGCCGCCGGCGCCCGAAGCGCAGGCGGCCGGCGCGCCGAAAACACCCGTCGAAGCTGCGAAGGAAACCGATGCGGGGGATACCGCGAAGGATGCGCCGAAGGACGGGAACGCACAGAGCCAGGCGGGCGCGGACGCGCCTGCTCGCGGCCCGGGCGCACCCGCCGCCGCGTCCGCCGGCCGGCCCGTGGACTGGCGCGACGCGCTGGTTCTTATCGGCCATTTCAACGAGACGGTGCTCGCGGCCATTCCGGCCGCGAATCCGCCGGCAAAACGCGCCGCGATCTGGATCGACGAAGCAGTGGTGGCGATCGATGGCTTCCTCGGCGCGAACCTCGATGCGATCCTTCATGCGCCGTCGTTCCAGCGGCTCGAGTCGACATGGCGCAGCATCGCCGGTCTCGTTGCGAGCACCGAGACTGGCGAAATGCTGAAGCTCAAGATATTCAACACGCGCCGCGCGGAGTTGTCGAGCGATCTCGAGAACGCCGTCGAGTTCGATCAAAGCACGCTTTTCAAGCTGATCTACGAGGCGGAGTACGGAACGCTCGGCGGGCATCCGTTCAGCGTGCTGATTCTCGACTATCCGATCTCCAACAGCGCCGTGGACGTCGAGTTTCTAAACAAGCTGACGCAGGTGGCAGCGGCCGCGCACGCGCCTCTGATCGCCGGCGCGGACCCCGCGATGTTCGCGCTGCAGGACTTCTCGCAACTGGGCAAGCCTCGCGATCTGGCGAAGCTCTTCGAAGGAAACGACTGGATCGCGTTTCGCGAATTCCGCAAAACCGAAGATTCGCGCTATGCGACGCTCGTGCTGCCGCGTCTGCTGCTGCGCTTGCCGTACGACTATACGGTGACCCCGGTGGGTTTCAACTACGTCGAAGACATCTGGTCGGACGGTGCGCGTTCGACAAGCGACGCAAGCAGCGCCGGTACGGAGGGGGCAGCAGCGAAGGCGACGCAGGTCGATGCGGCCAACAAGTTTCTGTGGGGTAATGCGGCCTATGCGCTCGCGCAGCGGATCACGAATGCGTTCGCGCTTTACCACTGGACGGCCGCGATCCGTGGCGAAGAGGGCGGCGGGCTCGTCGATGGCCTGCCGCTCTATCAATACCGCAACGATCGCGGCTCGGAAGTGCTCTTCTGTCCGACGGAGGTTGCGATCACGGACCGCCGCGAGAAGGAGCTCAGCGACCTGGGCTTCATCGCCCTATGCCACAGCAAAGGCTCGTCGCAGGCGGTTTTCTTCGGCTCGCAGACGATCAACAAGCCGATCGTCTACCTCTCGGACGAAGCCAATGCGAACGCGCAGCTTTCGGCGAGGCTGCCCTACATGCTTGCGGCATCGCGTTTCGCGCACTACGTGAAAGTGATGGTGCGGCGCAAGACAGGCGGTTTCCTGAGCCGGGGCGCGCTCGAGGCCTACCTCAACAACTGGATCGCGCAATACGTGCTGCTCGACGACAACGCCACGCAGGACGTCAAGGCAAGCTATCCGCTGCGCTCGGCCAGCATCGTCGTGACCGACGTTCCCGGTGCGCCGGGCGCCTACAAGGCCACGCTTTTTCTGAAGCCGCATTTCCAGCTCGAAGAGCTGACCACGTCGATCCGCCTCGTTGCCGATCTGCCGAAGGCGAGCTGATTCCACAAGACCCAAGGAACGAACGATGGACCTCATTTTGCTGCAACCGGGCGACCCGGACGTGTTCGGCGGCCCCAACAACTGGGGCAACGGCGGGAGCCTGATCGACAACCAATGGCGCGATTCCGTGCTCGCGCTCGGCGAATGCATGGAACTCGTGTCGGTGCATCAGGGCATGAAGCAGCAGATCACGACCGACGTCAGCAATTCGGCGCGCACGTCCGGGCGGCCGATCATCACCGAGTTCACCTGCACGAAGTACGTGGACAAGACCTCGGTGAAGCTTTACGACTACTGCCTGCGGGCCAAGCCGCTCGGCGCCGGGCCGGGTGCGCCGACGAAGCTCTACATCGCGCGCAACTCGGGCGAGAACACCGGCAACATCATGACGTTCCAACTGCGCGACGCGATTATCAGCGAGATTCAGTTTCAGTCGCATCCGGACGACATGCCGACGGAGCAGTTCAAGCTCAACTTCACCGAGATACTTTGGACCTATACGGTCCAGCGCGCCGATACGAAGGCCGCCGGGAATCTCGCGGCGGGGTGGAGCATCGCACGCAACCGGCCGATCGGGCAATTCACCGACTAGGCGGGGCCGGCCGCGCGTCGCGGGCTGGCTTCCACCGCAATCGATTCAGCGCTATCGCCTTATGCACTATCTGTTCGAACGGCTCAACTCGGTCGATTCCGGCCCCGCGCGCGCTCAACCGCTGGCGCAAGCCGTGGCCGCGCAGATCCAGCGCATCGTTGCCACGCGCCCCCGCGCGGCCGACGATACGAACGATCTGCTCGGCTTCGGCATGTTGAGCGTGGTCGACGTTTCCGCCGCGGGCGGCGCCGGATTGCGCCGCTATGCCGCGCGGCTCGCGCGCATGATCGAGCGCTTCGAGCCGCGTCTCGAGAACGTCGAGATCGCACTCGTGCCCGATCGCAATCCGTTGATGCCGAACCGGTTGAGCGTCTCGGGCACGCTGCGGCATACCAATGGCGAGGCGTTGCGCGTGCTATTCGATGCCGAGAACGGCATCGCGCTCGAGAGCGACCCATCATGAAGCTCACGGACACGACGCTCTCCGATTACTTCAACGCCGAGCTTGCGGCGCTGCGGCAGGATGCGGCCGTTTTCGCGCACAGCTATCCGGCGGCGGCCGGCGCGCTGGGCATGAGCCAGGGGCGTTCGACCGATCCGCA
Organism: Trinickia caryophylli; assembly: GCF_034424545.1. Lineage (NCBI taxonomy): Bacteria > Pseudomonadati > Pseudomonadota > Betaproteobacteria > Burkholderiales > Burkholderiaceae > Trinickia > Trinickia caryophylli. The sequence goes on from NZ_CP139971.1 coordinate 321,250, forward strand.
CGTCGAACTGCTCATGCAGTCGTTCGCATTTCTGGCTGGGCGGCTGCGCTATCAGCTCGATCTGGGGCAGGCGTCGCTTCCGAATGCGCTGACCGATCATCTCTATCCGCATCTTTGCGCGCCCGTTCCGTCGATGACGGTGGCCGCGCTCGACGTGAAGCCGGACGGCGCGAATTTTTCGCGCAGGCAGGTGCTCCAGCGCGGGCGTCTCCTCACGGCGCGCGCGCACGATGCGGCGGGCAGGCCCGTCAGTTGCCGCTTCACCACCTGCTATGAGACGCCGCTCGTGCCGCTCGCGGTCGAATCCATTCAGCTCCTCGCACCGAATCATGCTTCGCTGCACGACGATTGGCGCGACCCGAACCTGCGCTCGGTGCTGAGCGTGAGGCTGCGCAGCAGCGGCAATGGCGCGTTGCGAGAACTACGCCTCGATACGCTGCGTTTTTATCTGAACTGCGAGCCGAACGAGCTGCATATCTTCTATGAAATGTTGAAGATCGGGCTCGCGAAGATCGTCGCGCAGCCGCTCGACAGCGAAGGGCGCGCACTGGGCGCGCCGCAGGAGCTGCCGACCGGCGCGATCAGATGGTGCGGCTTCGACGAGGACGAAGCGATGCTGCAGGCGAGCGCCAATACCCACCCGGGGTATCGACTGCTGCAGGAGTACTTCGCCTTTCCGGAGAAGTTTCTGTTCTTCGACGTGCGCGGTCTCGCATTCGATGCCGGCACGAACGCGTTCGATCTGATGTTCGTCGGTACGCAGCCGCTCGACGTCATCAAGTCGTTGCCGCCGGACCGGTTGCTGCTCAATTGCGTGCCGCTCATCAATCTGTATCCGCAGCGGATCGAATCCATCGCGCTCGATCACACCCGCTACGAATACCGGCTCGAGGGCGATGCCTCGAACCATCGGTACTGCGAGATCTATACGCTCACGGAGCTTTATTCGTCGCGGCCCGGAGAATCGCCGCGTACGCTTGCGCCGTATTTTTCGATGGACGACTTCCAGCGGCTGCGCGCGCAGGACTACTTCTACATGACGCGACGCGAAGAAGCGCAACTCGGAGACGTACAGGGCACGGAGGTCTACGTGTCGTTCGTCGACGCAACGTTCTCGCTTGCGCGGCCCGCCGATGAAACGCTCAGCGGCGCGGCGCTGTGCACGAATCGCGACCTGCCCGATCAGATTCGCGTGGGCGCGGTGCTCCGGCTCGAGGGCGCCGGCCCCATTGCGGGCGCATGGGTTGCGAGCCCCGTCACGTCGCATCAGACGCCGCGCTTGATCGGCGCACGGCCATGGGCGCTCGCGGCCCAGCTTGCGCTGAATCGCCTGTCGCTCGCGGAGGGGCCCGATCCGCTCGCGGCACTCAAGGATCTGCTCAAGCAGCATATCGGCACGCGCGGGCAGACGGGTTTCAAGCAAATCGACGGCATTCGCGCAATGAGCACGGCGCGCATCGTGGTGCCGCGCGGCCCGGACGCGTGGCGCGGGTTCATCGACGGCATTCGCGTGGACCTCGCACTCGATCGCGCCAGCTTCGCCGAGACGAGTGCGATTCTTTTCGGAGACGTCCTGCTGCATTTCTTCGCGCTCTATGGAGCGGTCAATTCCGCTGTGACGCTGCGCGTCAGCGTCAATGACACCAAAGGAATTCTTCACGAATGGCCACCGATCGCCGGGGCTCAGCCGCTTCTATAGAGGCGTGCCTGTTTTCCGAGCCCGACCGCTTCGACGTGTTTCAGCTCGTACGGCTGCTGCGCATCCGCGATTCGTCACGGCCGGATGCGGCGGCCGCCCTCAAGCGCAGATTGCGCTGGCGGCTCATGAGCGGCGAGGCGGACACGCGCAGCTTCGTTCGCTTCGCGCGCCGCCTGCGCTTCAGCGCCGAGCTGTCGGCAGCCTTCCCGGGGCGCGAGCTGACCGCCTGCACAATCATGCCGCAGCAGGGGGCCGGCCATGACCGGCGTGGGCGGACGGTTCCGGCGCTACCCGCGCCGCTCGCGCCCGGCGAGCACGAGGTGGTGGAACTCAAGACCCCGAATTACTGCGTCGCGAGCGAACTGGGGCCGCTGCCCGAGCCGTTTCTCGAGTGGGTGCGGGAGCGCACGCGCGACGACGACCGCACGTTCGCCGCATTCCTCGATCTCTTCAACCATCGCATTCATGTGTTGCGCCATCAGTTGAAGGCGATGCAGGACGTCGCGCTCGACTATGCCTTGCCACAAGATACGCTACAGGCCGACTATCTCGCGAGCCTTGCCGGCATCGCGTCGCTGAACGCGGAGGCCCAGCTCGCGTTGCCGCGCCGTGCGTGGCTCGGCATGGCCGCCACGCTCGCCGACCCGAGGCGGGCGGCCGCGCCGGCGCTCGCCGCGTTGCGGCAGTATCTCGGCGCGCCGCGCGCGCGGCTGGTCCCGCTCGTCGGCAACTGGCGCGCCCGCTCGAGTACGTCGTGGATGGCGCTCGGGCAGGCTTCGACACTCGGGGGCGACGCCGTGCTCGGTACGCGCGTCTGGAACCAGATGGCGAGCGTCTATCTGCGCGTGCCCGACATCGATTACGGCAGACTCTGCGCGCTGCTGCCGCCGCGGCGCGAAGAGAGCGGGGAACCCGCGCACGGCGTGGATGCCCGCGGCCCCGCGTGGCCGGCCGAGCGCAATGAGGGCGCGGGGGAGGCAGGGGCATCTCGCGCCCGAGAGCCCGAGCCGGATCCGCAGCGAGAGGAGCGTTCGTCCCCAATCGACGGCTACGAAGGCCTGGCGCAGATGGTCCGTCTGCTTTTCGACCGCAGGGTCGACTGCATCGTTGCGCTGACGACGGACGCCCGTCATCTGCCGCCATCGGTGCTCACCGCCACGCCAGGGGTGGGCGCAACGGCGCCATCCGCACCGGCCCTGAACGGTGCACTGGCGGACGGCGTGCCGTACCGGGGCCTGCTGCTCGGGCAGACGGCATGGCTCGCGGGCAAGGGCGGTGCGGCGGGCGGCAGGCGGCACGTCCGCTACACGATCGCAGCGGATCCTTCGGGGGCGGCGGCATGAGCGAGAACGAGACGATCGGTGCCACCCGGATTGCGCGCATCGGGGCTCCGGCTCCGGCGGTGTTTCTGCACGTTGCGGTTTTCCTGCCCGGCGGGCGGATACTCGGTGCGGAGACGTTCAGGCTCGTCAAGCTGAGCGGCGAGGAAAAGGTGTCCGAGCCGTTCGAATTCCAGCTCGAGTTGCGAGCCGATACGGTTGCCTCGGGCGCGCCGCCGCCGCTGCGCTTCGATCAGTTGATCGGGCAATCGATCACGTTCGCGATCGACCGGCCCGACTTCAGCGCGCCGGCCGGTGCCACGCGCGAGATACTCGTCGGTGCATCCAACGGGCGGTTTGCGGCCGCGCTCGCGAGCGGCGCCGCCGATCCCACGCTGTCGGTGTTCAACGGCATCGTCACCGCGTTTTCGATGAGCGAGCCCGGCGTTTATCGCGCGACCGTCAAGCCGGCTCTCTGGAAGCTGGCGCTCACCAACCGTTATCGCGCGATCGCGCAAAAGAGCGTGGCGCAGGCAATCGAGACGCTGATGAGCGAGCACGGTGTGCGCTGCACGGTCTCCGGCCTCGGCGGCTCGCACAATCTCGCGCAAACGCGGATCCAGGATTGGCTTCAGGCCGGCGAATCGGACTTCGCACTGTTGCAGCGGCTGCTTGCAAAGGCACGCATTCACTACTATTTCGAGCACACGGCCAATGCGCACACGGTCGTTTTCTCGAATGCGGCGCAGTATCCGGCGATTCCTTTCGGCCGGCCGCTGCGCTACACCTATGCGGACATTTCGGCACTGGGGCTCGCGCAGAGCGATGTGATCTCGCAGTACACGTATGAGCAATCGCTCGTGACGACGGGCGTCGAGTGCGTGCTTGCGCGTCAGCAGGAAACGTGGGACGTGGACGCGATTCCGACGTTCGAAACCTACGGCGCGCAGCCCGGTGACGCCGGCGTGCTGCCGTTCCGACAGTACAAGCAGTACCAGTACGGCGTCAGCGATTGGCAGGCGCGAGAGCTCGCGCAGACGGTGGATGCATCGCGGCGGGCATCGGCCGAGCGCTTCAGCGGGGCGAGCACCTGTGCACAGCTTCGCGTCGGGCACAGTTTCACCGTCGTCATGCCCCAAGGCGGCGCCGCGGGCATGAACGTTCAGCCGACGCTCGACAACCGCCGTTTCGTTGCCACGCACGTTTCGCACGAGGCGGCGGCCGAGGGCGATTATCACAACAGCTTCGACGCGACCGATGCGTCGCTGTTGATCACGCCGTTTTCGCTCGAAGAGACGCAGCAAGGTTCGCTGCTCGCCACGGTCGTCAATGCGGACGGCAGCACGACGCCGAAGACATGGCGATACTATGCGAAGCCCAACTTCGAGATGGGCACGAGTGTCGAGATCGATCGCGATGCGAATCCCACGTCGATGCAGGCGAAGGGCGTCTACGTGGCATTCGCGACCGACCGGGGCGCGAGCGGCTCTTCCGCCCCGGTGTGGGTCAAGCTCGCGAGCCATATGCAAACCGTGCCGGAGGTCGGCGTGACGGTGGTCGTCGCGCGCGCACAGGACGAGTCCGAGCTGCCCGAGATCCAGAGCATCGTCCATGCGAACGGCTCGCGCGTCGTGACGCCGTCCGGGTGGACGGCCAGCACTTCGATCGGCAACAGTTATTCCACGAGCTACAGCGACGGCAAGAGCATTCGTTTCGGCGCATCGTCGGACGTCTCGTCGGACCAGACGCTCGAGAACGCGATCGACATCGTCACGGCCGCCTATGCCACGAAGCAGTATCGCGACACGAGCTATTCACAAGGCGCGAGCTACAGCTACTCGACCTCGGAAGACAAGGAGCAGGGACTGCTGAGCCGGTCGTTTTCGTACGGATCGACCTACGGCAGCAGCTGGGCGGCGCAGCAGGAGAGCTTTTCCGCAATCGGCAAAACCTACAGTCAAAGCATCGTGGGCGAGTCGAGCCCAAGTGCGGCACAGCCGCAGGCCTCGCCGGATCCGAGCGCCGTGTCGGTCAGCACGAGCACGGTGCATGGCGATGCCTACAGCGAATCGACGAACCACGGCAACGTCAAGAACCTCTCGACCATCGACGGAAACTCCGCGTCCGAAAACACCGTCACGCGCGTGAGTTCCTCGAAGTCCACCGTGACCGAGTCGACTTCCGAATCGCTGACCGGGAAATCGACGAGCAGTGCCGTCACGGGCATGTCGAGCAACACCAACGTCGTCGGCGTCTCCGACGACGCTTCGACGATCGGCGTGTCGGTGAGCCGCTCGACGATCGGCGTGCAACGCAGCCTCGGCATGACGGGCAGCACGAGCGCCATCAACATGACGGGGGCCTCGTCGTCCGTCGCGATGACGGGCGAGCAAACCGCGGTCAACATGGTCGGCGTGTCCACGACCGTCGACATGCAGGGCTCGTCGAGTTCGGTGAGCCTCGTCGGCAGCGCAACGCGCCTGAATCTCTCGGGCGAGAGCATGGATGTCACGCTGGCAGGCGTCCAGACGCAAGTCTCCATGTCGAGCGAAAGCCACATCATTTCGTTCATGGGGCCGGGGCTGCGCATGAGCGAAGAGGCCGAAACGCCCGAAGTGAAGATGTCGAACGCGACGATCACGATCGTCGGCATCATTCAGATCTATCTGTGAGCGCGTGATGAAAGTCATCAAACCGTTGACGCTCGGTGTGCTGACGCGATCGTGCCGGATCGGCGGGGCGCGGCGGTTCGTCGTCTCGGCGCTCGGTTTCTTTCCGCTTGGCGTGTCGGTGCAGCGCTTCGCGACGGAAAGCGAACAGTGGCCTGTTGCCCTCGCGGCGTTGGCCGAGCAGGGCATCGCCCAGCCGCTCGACGAAGTCTTCGCGAAGCCGCGGGCGGAATGGCTCGTCGCCGGTAGCGCGCATGCGCCGAACGGTGTGCCCGTCGCACGCATGCGGGCGACGGTGCGCCTCGCGCACAGCGAGAAGACGCTCGAGATCGTCGGCGAGCGCGCGTGGCGCTACGCACCCTGGCTCGTCGTGGACGAGCCGCAGCCATTCGTGAGCATGCCGCTCGGCTACGCAAATGCGTTCGGCGGGCCTGGCTATCGTCGCAACCCGCTCGGACGCGGCTACGACGGCAACCGCTTTGCTGCGCTCGTCGGGGCCAATACGGCGGCGATGCCCAACCTCGAGCGGCCGGGCGAGCCCGTTCGCCGGCATTGGAAGCGTTATGCGCCGGCCAGCTTCGCGCCGCTTGCATTCGAGTGGCCGCAGCGCGTGCGTCATGCGGGCCGCTACGGCAGGCACTGGCTCGAGAACGAGGCGCCCGGCTTTCCGTCGAGCGCCTCGCCGCGCGTTTTCCAGCGCGCCCCCGACGATCAGTGGCTCGACGGCTTTCTGCAAGGCGGCGAGCCCTATCGGCTCCTGGGCCTGCATCCGACGCGCCCCGAGATCGTGGGGTGCTTGCCGGCGCTCGCGGCGCGTGCCTTTATCCGTCG